>DXZN01000004.1:52148-69791 GCA_019419645.1 Collinsella sp.
GGCCGAGAGTGCCGCGGCGACGATACCGCCGATGACATCGTTAACGGTGGAAGTATCTTCGCTCTCGGTGCGGTCGATCTTGAGCGCGCCGACCTCGGCTCCCGCGGCGCGCTCGGGGTCCTCGGAGACGTGCGCGTTCACGGTGCCGGTGATGTGGGCGTTCTTGCCCAGGATGAGCTTATCGGCCCAAACCTCGACATCGCCCTCGACGGTGCCATCGATAGTCACCGTATCGCCCGCAAGCGCTGCCGACTTGGTAGAGCCGCGCAGGGCAACCGTCTCGCCTATCGCATAGAAACAGTTGGTGGTGCTGTCGGAATTGAGCACGACATGCTGGCCGGCAACGGTCACGCTGCCATCAACCGTAGTCTTGGCAATGTCGATGGTGCGCGCCGCCAAGCGGACGGCGCCGCCCACCGTGCAGTCGCGGATGGAGAGGCTCTCGCCTGCTGCAATTATGTCGCGGCCGATGGACGCATCGTCCAAGTTGAGGGCCTGACCTGCCCAGTACAGGTCACCTTCGACGCCGGACGAATTGGCGTCATTGTCGGTCGCAAGTACGTTGCCTGCGGTGTCTGTGCCGGCGAACGACGCCGTGGGAAGTGCGGTGACCGCTAGGGCGACGAGCGCGAATAGGATCGTGATGCGGACCCACGCTTTACGGCGCTGGGTCGACGGGAATTGATTACAGGGCATAGTGAATCCTTCGTCAGATGCTCGACATACACCTAACAGGGTACCCAACGCGTGGGCGCTCTAAAAGAACCTCTCGGTTGCATTTCGAAGGGTCGTGCCGTGCTGTTTACTTTTTACGGTGCAAGAAGCGCGCGATATCTTCTTCGGTGGGGCTTTTGATGTCAAAGCGCAGCGAGAGCCAGCGCAGACCCATGGTCACGACAACGCATACGACCAGCGCGGCGACATTGCTCATAATGCCGCTCATAACGAGACACACATAGCTTGTCGATCCGGCGATGGCGGCGATGGCATAAAAGTTAGTACGTTGGAAAATGCCCGGAACCACGCCCATAAAGCCGTCGCGCAACATGCCGCCGCCCACCGCGGTGAAAAAGCCCATCATGATGCACACCGCCGGTGCAAAGCCGTAGACCAGCGCCTTGTCTGCTCCAGTGGCGGCGTAGATGCCGACCGAGATGATGTCGAGCAGGGGAATGAGTTTTTCGGGCTTGTCGACGATTGCCGGGAAAATATAGATGATGGCTGCCGTGGCAATGGAAAGCAGCAGCGCCATTGGCTGGTTGAGGATGTAGACGTTGCCCACCTGCAGCGTCATGTCGCGTAAAAGACCGCCGCCCAAGCCACAGACCACGGCAAGCGCGACCGCGCCCACCAGATCGAGCTTGTGCTCGCGCGCGACCAACACGCCCGAGATTGAAGCCGCGACGACGGCGAACATTTCGAGCCAAAACGGGATGGCGACCATGGCATCTGTGGCGTGTGAGGTAACGGTCATAGCGGCGACGACGGGCAAGATGGGGTCCTTTTGGTTGCGGGTTTAGACAATGCCCGTACATAGTACATGGTTGGCGGGCGTGGTGATCCTATTGCTCGGTAAACGGTCGGGACTGGGTGGGGGCGTAGGTTCCATGTTTGGGGATCTGGGTCGATGCTGAACGCGATGGGGGCGTGGCTGAATAGGAGGGATGTCCAAATTTTGAGCAGCGCTCAAAATTTATCCGGTCGGCTTACGCCGACCGCGCTGCGCTAAAAACGCGCCACTGGCGCGTTTTCTTTACGCTTTGCGCCCTGGCGGGTTCGAATCCCTCCTCCTCCGCCGTATTTGCTTGTAAGGGACTCTAAACAAAAAAGCCCCCGTTTTCGGGAGCTTTCTCAACCAAAATGGCGGAGGAGGAGGGATTCGAACCCTCGTGACCTTATACAGGCCAAACGGTTTTCGAGACCGCCGCATTCAACCACTCTGCCACCCCTCCGCGTGGGGTAAAAACAAAGCAGGCTCGAAGGCCTGCTTTGGAATTAACTGGCGGAGAGTCAGGGATTTGAACCCTGGAGACGCTTTTGACGCCTACACGATTTCCAATCGTGCTCCTTCGGCCACTCGGACAACTCTCCGTTAAATGCGAAAGTCAGTATACACGAGGAACCGCAAAGTGCAAACAGAAAAGTTGGCATTTTTTAAAACGCTTGGCCACGCTTGTCGTTGCAGTGGGGTTTGAGGTGCCAAAAAACGGCTTCCGACCAGCGTGGTTGATTAACTCAATTGTTCAAAAGGGGTATTCATAAGCGACTTGGCAATGAATTTAAAAATCTTTGGGTGGCGCTGTGGACCACTGGTATGCATTTTGCGACCACAGCCTTGTGCCCGTTGACCTGTGGCTTGGCTCAGCTTGTCCCCGCGGCGTCGTATCTTGTCCACAAATCCGTCAAGCACTTGGTCAGCATTTGGTTGGAAGACGCATGAAACGTCGTGCGAGTATGGGCATATGTGGAGGTCATGAGGTTGTAGCTGCATATTCTTGCGGCCTAGGAGGTTGAAAGATATTATTACCAAGTCTTTTCCTGCTTCAGGCGCACCTTCACGACCTGAAGCCACATTTGCCCAGAGGAGGTGACAATATGAAGGCTTATGAACTGCTGTTCTTTGTTGACCCGTCGCTCGACCCCGAGACTCGTCTCGCTGTTATGAAGCGTATCGATACCACGATCGCTGAGGGCGCTGGCAAGGTCGACTCCGTTGACGACTGGGGCAAGCGCAAGCTCGCCTACGAGATCAACGACCTCACCGATGGTGACTACACCCTCATCAACTTCCACGCAGATCCTACCCAGATCGCCGAGCTTGATCGCATCCTGCGCATCACCGACGCTGTGGTCCGCCACATGATCGTCCGTCGCGACGACCAGGAGTAAGACTGTCGTTTTGGACTGGGCTTGTGCCCCAAGAGGAAGTAGTGAGTTATGAGCATCAATCGAGTGAACATCACCGGTAACCTCACCCGCGATCCCGAGCTGCGCGCCACCGCCGGCGGAACCCAGGTTCTGTCCTTTGGCGTCGCCGTCAACGATCGTCGCCGTAACGCGCAGACTGGCGAGTGGGAGGACTATCCCAACTTTGTCGACTGCACTATGTTCGGCACCCGCGCCGAGGCCGTGAGCCGTTTCCTGGCAAAGGGAAACAAGGTCGCGATCGAGGGCAAGCTGCGCTACAGCTCTTGGGAGCGCGACGGCCAGCGCCGGAGCAAGCTTGAGGTCATCGTCGATGAGATCGAGTTTATGAGCTCCCGTGGTGGCCAGGGTGGCTACGATCAGGGCGGTTATGCCCCCGCAGCTCCCGCGCCTGCAGCACGTCCTGCCGCACCGGTGGCTACGCCGCCCGCGGTCGACGTCTACGATGAGGACATCCCGTTCTAAGGGTTGTTCACCTATTTTTGAGTGAGAGGCGGCTTCGGTTCGCCGAAGTTGCCAAATGAAAGGTATTTTGACATGGCTAATGATTTTTCTGCACGTCAGCCGCGTCGTAAGTACTGCCAGTTCTGCAAGGAGAACACTGAGTTCATCGACTATAAGGACACTCAGCTTCTCCGTAAGTACATGACCGATCGTGGCAAGATCAAGCCCCGTCGCGTCACTGGCGCTTGCACGCAGCATCAGCATGACATCGCCAACGCCATCAAGCGCGCCCGCGAGATGGCTCTCCTGCCGTACACCGTCCCCGTGGTTTCCTCTCGTGGCAACCGCG
This sequence comes from Collinsella sp., assembly GCA_019419645.1. Taxonomy (GTDB): domain Bacteria; phylum Actinomycetota; class Coriobacteriia; order Coriobacteriales; family Coriobacteriaceae; genus Collinsella. The sequence continues at coordinate 55,867 of DXZN01000004.1, forward strand.
ACCGCGGCTAAGAAGGGAGACGCATCATGAAGGTTATTCTTCTCGATGAGATCAAGGGCAAGGGCGGCGAGGGTGACGTCGTAGAGGTCGCTCAGGGTTACGCTGAGAACTTCCTGTTCCCCAAGAAGCTCGCTGTTGCCGCCACCAAGGGCAACCTCAAGCAGCTCGACGAGCGTCGCAACAACATCGCCAAGCGCGAGGCCGTCCGTCTGGCTACCGCCAACGAGACCAAGGCTGCCCTCGAGGGCAAGCAGGTCACCGTTGACGTCAAGGTCGGCGACGAGGGCATCCTCTTTGGCTCTGTTACCGCCGCTATGATCGCTGACGCCATCAAGGCTCAGCTCGGTATGGACATCGACCGCAAGCGCGTCGAGCTCGGTAAGCCCATCAAGGTTGCCGGTGCCCACACCGTTGCCATCTCGCTGTACCGCGAGATCAAGGCCGAGGTTGTCGTTCTCGTCGGCGTTACCGCCGAGGAGCTCGCTGCCGAGGCTGAGGTCGAGGAGGCCGCTGAGGTCGCCGAGGCCGAGACCGCCGAGGTCGAGACTGAGGCTGCTGCCGAGTAGCATTTGCTGCAACGCAACAATCTTGTTCTAAGAAGGGCGCTCTGGGAAACCAGGGCGCCCTTTTGTTTTTTGCGCTGAGTGAGTGTCATGGTGAACGTTGCGTCGAAGTCCTATATACAGGACCGTTCATCCGTTTGGTTCGGTGATGATTGGCGGCGCGCGGCGCGTTTTGGGACCGTGGCTGATACTATGGATGCTCGCAAGCGATATGAATGAGGATGCTCATGGCATATGACGATAGGGAGACCGGGCTGACGGTCGAGGACCGCGGCTCAAAGTTGGGTCTTCCCCAAAACCAAGATGCAGAGGCCAATGTACTGGCCGCTATGCTGCTATCGCCCGAGGTGGTCGAAGAGGCCCAGGTCGAGCTGCAGCCCGATGACTTCTACCGGCCCATTCATAAGACCATCTATACCGCGATGGTCGATATGTACAACAGCCGCATTCCCATCGACTCCATCTCGCTGATCGATTACCTGCGCAGCATCAACAAGCTCGATGCCGTGGGCGGCGAGGCCTACATTTTGGAGCTGATGGGTCAGACCCTGTCGCTCGTCAACTGGCAGCACCATGCCGCCATCGTCCGTCGCGACTCGATGCTGCGCGAGCTGATCGGTGCCACCAACGAGATCAACGCGCTGGCCTATAACGCCCCTACCGACACCAAGGAGGTCGTGGAGCTGGCCGAGAGCAAGCTGCTCAAGGTCACGGCGCGCGAGGTCAAGTCGAGCTACAAGACGTTGACCGAGTTTATGGTCGAGGCCTATAACGAGGCCGAGGAAGTATGCCAGGCCGGGGGCCAGGCTGCGGGCGTGCCCACGGGTTTCCCGTCGCTCGACCGCATGCTCATGGGTTTTCGCGAAGGCCAGCTCATCATCATCGGCGCCCGTCCTGCCGTGGGTAAGACGTCGTTCGCTCTGAACCTGGCACTTAACGCTGCCGCTGCTGGTTATACCGTCGGCTTCTTCTCACTGGAGATGTCGGGCAAGGAAATTGCCCAGCGTCTGATTTGCGCCTACGCCATGATCTCGATCAGTGACTTCCGCATGGGCCGCATTAGCCCCGAGCAGTGGGCCAATATCAACGAGGCCACGCAGACCTTGTCCAAGCTCGATATTCTGATTGACGATACGCCCGGCACCACAGTGACTGAGATTCGCGCCAAGAGCCGCCGCATGCTCCATAACAAGGAAAAGGCAATCATCATTTTGGACTACCTGCAGCTGGTGAGTCCTCCACCGGGACGCCGCTCCGAGAGCCGTACCGTCGAGGTTTCGGAGATGTCGCGTGGTCTTAAGATTATGGCCAAGGAGCTCAAGATCCCGCTCATCGCGCTGTCACAGCTCTCGCGTCAGGTCGAATCCCGTACCGGCAAGCGCCCGCAGCTTTCCGACCTTCGTGAATCGGGCTCCATCGAGCAGGACGCCGATATCGTCATGTTCTTGGACCGCTCCGCCGACGAGGCCGAAGCCTCGCGCGACGATCGACCCGACGAGGGCGTTACGCGTATCGTCGTGGCCAAGAACCGTTCGGGCCCGATCGGCGACGTCGACCTGATGTTCCTGCCGGCATCCACCAAGTTCTATGAGCTTGATGGGGCACATGCCGAGGAGTAGGACAGGCGCCCGTTGCACGGGTATACTGGGAATGTTTTGTGCTTCTGCGTGCCGGCGTGGCGCGTAGACAGTCCATGAATGTAAGGAGTAAACATGCCGTCAACCGTTTTGGTCGGTGCCCAGTGGGGCGATGAGGGCAAGGGTAAGATTTGCGACCTGGTCGCCGGCGACTTCGATGCCGTCGTGCGCTATTCGGGCGGCAACAACGCCGGTCACACCATCGTCGTCAACGGCAAGAAGTACGGCCTGCACCAGGTGCCCTCCGGCATCATGTATTCCGATCACGTGTCGGTGATCGGTAACGGCTGCGTCGTCAACCCCAAGGTCGTCCTTGAGGAGATCGACATGTTCGAGGCCGACGGCATCACCACCAAGAACCTCAAGATTAGTGGCAACGCGCATGTCATCATGCCGTACCACATCGATCTGGATGGCGCCTTTGAGCAGAAGCTCGGCAAGAAGAACATCGGTACCACCAAGCGCGGCATCGGTCCGTGCTATCAGGACAAGATGGCCCGCATTGGTCTGCGCATGCAGGACATGCTGGACGAGACGCTGTTCCGCGACAAGCTGGAGACCGCTCTTGCCCGCGTGAACCCCGAGCTCGAGCTCATCTACAACCTGCCCACCTACACCGTGGACCAGATTTGCGACGAGTATCTGCCGATGGCCGAGCGCCTGCGTCCCTACATCACCGAGACGAGCCTGCTGCTCAACAACATGATCGATGAGGGCAAGAACCTGCTGTTTGAGGGCGCCCAGGCGACGCTGCTCGACATCGACCACGGCACCTATCCGTACGTGACGTCTTCCAACTGTACCGCCGGCGGCGCCATCACCGGCTCCGGTGTGGGCATGAAGAACGTCGACCGCGTGCTGGGCGTCATGAAGGCCTATATCACCCGCGTCGGTTCGGGCCCCATGCCCACCGAGCTTTCCTATGAGTCCGAGGCCGGCCACACGCTGACCGAGGAGGGCTATGAGTACGGCGTGACCACCGGTCGCCGTCGTCGTTGCGGCTGGTTTGACGGCCCTATCGCCAACTATGCCTCGCGCGTCAACGGCCTCACCGACATCGCCGTGACCAAGCTCGACGTGCTTTCGGCCTTCGACACCATCAAGGTGTGCGTGGCCTACGACGTCGATGGCGAGCGCTACACGAGCGTGCCCGAGCATCAGGTGCGCTTTGAGCACGCCAAGCCCATCTACGAGGAGCTCCCCGGCTGGAAGTGCGATATCACCGGTTGCCGCAGCTTTGACGAGCTGCCGCAAGAGGCTCAGGACTATGTGGCGTTTATCGAGGATCTGGCACACACCCGCGTGACGTTCATTGGCGTTGGCGCTGGTCGCGAGCAGATCATCAACCGATTCTGGAAGTAATCGGGACCATTTGGTTATTGCGATATACCCCTTTGCAGCCCAAGTGGGCGGCCGAGGGGTATATTTGCTTGCAAAGGGCTCGCGCGGAGCGGGCCATTCATCCATAGAGGAGGCACCCTTGAAGGCGGACACTCAAACCATCGACATCCTGTTGTTGGGCAGCGGCGGCCGCGAGCATGCTTTGGCAGCAAAGCTCGCAGCATCACCGCGCGCCGGCAAGCTCTACATTGCGCCGGGTAACGGCGGCACCGCGAGCTGCGGCGAGAACGTTGTTCTCGACGACTGCGATCCCGCGGCCGTGGCGGCGTTTGCTCAGAGCCACGGATGCGGACTCGTGGTAATTGGCCCCGAGGCTCCGCTCGTGGCGGGCGTGGCCGACGCCGTGCGCGCGGCGGGTATTCCCTGCTTTGGCCCGGGTGCCGAGGGCGCCCAGATGGAGGGCTCCAAGCTGTTCTCCAAGCAGCTCATGGAGCGTGCGGGCATTCCGACGGCAGCCTATGGTTCGTTTACCGACGAGGCTTCGGCTCTCGCCTACGTGCGCGAGCAGGGCGCCCCGCTGGTCGTCAAGGCCGACGGCCTTGCCGCGGGCAAGGGCGTTATCGTGGCGACCGAACTTGAGCAGGCCGAGGAGGCCGTGCGCGAGTGCTTTGGCGGCACCTTTGGCGATGCCGGCAGCACCGTGGTCATCGAGGAGATGCTGACCGGTCCCGAGTGCTCGCTGCTGGCCTTTACCGACGGCAAGACCGTGCGCCCCATGGCCACTTCGCAGGACCACAAGCGCGCGCTCGAGGGCGACAAGGGCCCCAACACCGGTGGCATGGGCGTCTACAGCCCGGTGCCCATCGTGACCGATGAAGAGCACGCCACGATGGTGGCGGTCATGGAGCAGACCGTGGCCGAGCTTGCTGCCGAGGGCATCGACTACCGCGGCTGCCTGTATGGCGGCTTTATGCTCACCCCCGCCGGCCCCAAGGTGCTGGAGTTCAACGCCCGCTTTGGTGATCCCGAGACTCAGGTTGTGCTGCCGCGCCTTAAGAACGACCTGGTCGAGGTCATGCTCGCCTGCGCCAACTGCGAGCTCGATCAGATTGAGCTCGACTGGCGTGACGAGTGGGCCGTGGCCGTTGTCCTGACGAGCGCGGGCTATCCCGGCAGCTACGAGAAGGGCAAGGTCATCACTGGCATTGAGGATGCCGAGGCCATGGAGAACGTGACCGTTTACCACGCGGGTACTGCCGTGGTGGACGGCCAGCTCGTGACCAATGGTGGCCGCGTGCTTGCCGTGACCGCTCTGGGCGACACGTTTGAGAACGCTCGCAACCTTGCCTACGAGGCTTGCGAGAAGATTGATTTTGAGGGCAAGACCCTGCGTCACGACATCGGCCTGCGCGCGCTGCGCGGCCGCGACGCCTGGGATGCCTAAAATCCGAGAGGAATGAGACGGATGGACGAGAAGAACGAAGAGCTCGTGGACGCGCAGATCGTCGAAGAGGACAGCCGCATGTATGGGCACGCCGAGGGCGAGCCTGGTGGCGAGGTCGCTGACGAGCCGGCGCTGGTGCTGGGCGACGACGACCCGCACGATGCCGAGCTGCACGAGAAGATTCTTTCGGAGGAGTGCGCCTGGAAGGGCAAGATCCTCGACGTCCACCGTCTTGAGGTTGAGCTGCCCAACGGTCGCCGCAGCGCCCGCGATATCGTTCGCCATCCGGGTGCGGCGGCCGTCGTGGCGCTGACCGAGAGCGGCAAGATCGTACTGGTGCGTCAGTACCGCACCGCCATCGACCGCGTGACGGTCGAGATTCCCGCCGGCAAGCTCGATCCAGGCGAGGATCCGCTCGATTGCGCCAAGCGCGAACTGCATGAGGAGACGGGCTTTAGGGCTGGTCGTATTCGCTTTTTGACGTCGATTGTCACGTCCTGCGGTTTTTGCGATGAGATCATCCGCATCTACTTGGCTACCAAGCTCGAGTTTGATGCGCCCAACCCCGATGATGACGAGTTTGTCAACGTGGACCTGGTGCCGCTGCACGAGCTGATCGACGCCGTGCTCGACGGCAAGATCGAAGACGCCAAGACCGTCGTAGGCGCGCTTGCCTGCGACAGCATCGCGCACCGCTTGGGTGGGGCCGATCTTTAACGAGCGGGGATGATCCCGCAGGTCTGTGTAAGTCAGCGAAAGTGCTCCAATTGAGACAAGGTGGCCTAAAAGAGGAGGGAAGCGTATGGATATACGCGACCGACGATTGAAGGCCAGATTGTCCAAATGGAGCACTTGCAGCGTCGAGACGAAACGCGGTTTGGTAAAACCGCGTAAGGTGACTATGTTTAAGAGGTTTCTTTCTTACTACGAGCCCCAGATGGGGCTTTTTGTTGCTGATACAGTTTGCGCTCTGGTGCTTGCCGCCATTGACCTGGCGTTCCCCATTATCCTGCGCAATTTGACCGGTGGGCTATTTACTCAGGGTCAGGCTGCCATTATGCAGGCGCTCGGCATGATCGCGGTGGGCTTGGTGTTGATGTATGCCGTCCGCTGCGCCTGCCGCTACTTTGTGAGCTATTGGGGTCACGTGATGGGCGCGCGCATGGAGTCCAAGATGCGCGAGGACCTGTTCGACCAGTATGAGCGCTTCAGCTTTGCGTACTTCGACCGCAACAGCTCGGGCGACATGATGAGCCGCGTGGTCAACGACCTGTTCGATATCTGCGAGGCGGCGCATCACGTGCCCGAGTGGATCATCATCTGCGGCATCGAGATTATCGGCTCGTTTGTGATCCTCTTTACCATCGCCCCGGTGCTGGCGCTCGCCATGGCCGTGGTGACGGCGGCGTTTTCGGCCATCATGTTTTGGCAGAACATGCGCATGCGCGAGGTCTTTAGCGACAACCGCAAAAAGATCAGCGGCATCAATGCGCAGCTGCAGGATTCGCTGGCGGGCATGCGCGTGGTCAAGAGCTTTGCCAATGAGGAGACCGAACGCTTCAAGTTCCGCGCCTCAAACAATCGCTATCTTTCGTCCAAGGAGAACATGTATCACGCCATGGGCGTCTATACCGCGACGTATGGCCTGCTTTCGGGTGTGCTCTATGTGATCGTGGTGCTGCTGGGCGGCTGGCTGGTCGCCCAGGGGCAGCTGCAGGCGGTCGATATGGCGACCTTTGCACTCTATATTTCGCTGTTCTGCACGCCGCTCGAGACACTCGTCAATTCGGCCGAAACGTATCAGAAGGCTATCGCCGGCTTTAAGCGTATGGACGAGGTGCTCTCGACCGCGCCGGATATCCAGGACAAGCCGGGCGCTACGGATCTGCAGGTGACTGCCGGCGCCGTGGAGTATCACGACGTGTGCTTTAACTACGAGGATGTTGAGCTGGGCGAGGGCGATGCCGACGAGCGTCCCGTTATCGACCATATGGACCTGTCCATCAAGCCCGGGCAGACCATCGCTTTGGTTGGCCCTTCGGGCGGTGGCAAGTCCACGACCTGTTCGCTGCTGCCGCGCTTTTATGACGTGGCCGCCGGATCCATTAGCATCGACGGCCAGGACGTGCGCGATGTGACGCAGCAGAGCCTGCGTCGCGCCATCGGCCTGGTGCAGCAGGATGTCTATCTGTTTGACGGCACGATTGGCGAGAACATCGCCTACGGCAAGCCGGGCGCCACGGCAGGAGAGATCGCCGAGGCCGCCCGTCGCGCCAACATCGATGCCTTTATCGAGTCGCTTCCACAGGGCTATGACACGGTCGTGGGCGAGCGCGGCAGCCGTCTTTCGGGCGGACAGAAACAGCGCGTTGCCATCGCGCGTGTGTTTCTCAAGAATCCCAAAATCTTGATCTTGGACGAGGCGACGAGTGCTTTGGATAACGAGAGCGAGGAGGCGGTCCAGGAGTCGCTCGAAGAGCTGGCACGCGGCCGTACCACAATCATCATCGCCCACCGTCTCTCGACCATTAAACACGCCGATGAGATTGCGACCGTTGAGCATGGTCGCGTTGTGGAACGTGGCACGCATGAACAGCTTCTCGCCCGTGGCGGCACCTATGCCCGTTACTATCGAATGCAGTTCGAAGGTGCGCGTGCGCACGAGCTCGACTGATTGATATGACAGGAAGTTTATGGCTGACAAGAACCCTTTGACTCCGGAAGAAGTGACGGAGTTATTCTCCGAAATCGATGCATCCGGTGTCTTGGATCCCACGCTTGCCAAAAAGCGAACCGAGCGCATGCGTGAGAAGGAGGCTGCGGCCAAGCGCGGTGACAAAGCGGCGCTAGCGCAGCTGCGCAGCGAGGACCGCGCGAGCCAGGCAAAACATATCGACCCGCTGTCCGAGGATGATCCTTCGGGTTCGCAGGTGAGTCATACCATTACGAAGACCGCGATGGCCGTGGTCATTGGTATTTTGGTGCTGATCGTGGGCATGCAGATTGGCTACGGCGTGATGCGTCGCCTGAACACCGCCAACCTGTCCGAGAGCGTTTCGGTCGATACCGTTTCGACGGCGCTGAAGGGCGGCCTTGAGTGGGGCAACGGCTTTACGCAGTTCCCGCTCGACTTTACCGTCGATGAAGCCGATGAGCGTACGGGCACGGTCGAGGTGACGGTGTTGGACACATCGTCTGCCAACGAGCTCGAGCTGCTGTCCAACGGGCAGATTCAGGCCGCGGCGCTTGCGACCAACGCGTTGCTCAACGATAAGATCGACCGCGTGGTGTATAACGTTCACGCCTATATCGACGAGGATAGCAACATTCAGCACGATTCCTTCTTTGGCATGTTTCCCGCCCAGGGCCACCAGAGCGCCATCCTGACGTTCGTGTGGACCAAGAGCTCATCCAACGCTACGAGTATCGACTGGAAGATGCGCATCGTGAGTATGGATGACACCATCGCCGAGCGCATTCAGAAGCAGGTGAACTCGGTGTCGTCGTTGATTGAGGACCCGGTGGTGAGCCAGACCAAGATTGACGAGGAAAAGGCCGAACGTGACCTGGAGCATCGTCTGCATGGCCGCGAGATTTTCCGCGGCGGCAAGCCCGATCGCACACCGTCCGAACTGCTGGAGCAGGACAAGATAAAATAAGACGCCATCATCCCGCGTGAGCCACAAGCCCCGCGGGATGATTTTTCCGGGACGGGGATTAAAAAATCATTATGCATAGAAAGTCATAATTATCATTTCGTAAACATTTCGATGAAATTAACGCCATGAGGCATGCTTGCGGTTACAATACCGCGAGGCCTAACTGCACACCTTTAAGCCGGTCCTGTGAGACCGGGAAGGAGAACTATGGCGAACAACCATATTGCGGGCGCTGCCGCCCGCACCATCGCGCCCAGCGAGCTGTGCCAGCGTATGCTGGCCAAAACCAGCAAGGGCGCTTGCGGTCCCTGCACCCTGTATCTTGAGGATGGGACCATTTTTTATGGACGCGCATGCGGCGCCGAGGGCACCGCGACCGGCGAAGTCTGCTTCAACACCTCGCTCGAGGGCTACTTTGAGGTCATGACCGACCCGAGCTATGCCGGCCAAATCGTAACCATGACCTATCCGCAGATCGGCAACTACGGTATCGACGAGACCGATGTCCAGTCGGCCTTCCCCGGCGGCGCCGTGCGCCCTGCGAGCGCTCCGGCCATGCGTGGCATGATCGTTCGCGACATGTGCGCCACGCCTTCTAACTGGCGCTCGGCCGTCAGCGTGCCGGAGTACCTGCGCGCTCACGGCATCGTCGCTATCGAGGGCGTCGACACCCGCGCTCTGGTGCGCCACCTGCGCGACAACGGCTCCAAGATGGGCATTATCTCGACCGAGATCTTCGACGTCGACGAGCTTGCCGAGCGTCTGGCCGCAGCGCCCACGCTGGTAGGCGAGAACCTGGTCAAGACCGTAAGTTGCCCCGCGCCTCACGAGTTTGTGGCCGCCGACCTGCCTGCCACGCATGACTTTGCGCTGGTTCCTGCTGCTCCCGCCCGCCACAACGTGGTCGCGTACGACTGCGGTGTGAAGCGCGGTATTCTGGAGGGCCTCGTCCGCGCCGGCTGCGGCCTTACCGTCGTGCCGTGGGATACGCCCGCGAGTGAGGTGCTCGACATGAATCCCGACGGCGTCTTTTTATCCAACGGCCCCGGCGACCCCGACGCCGTGGTGGAGACCTATGAGCAGGTGCAACAGCTGATCGGCAAGGTGCCGGTCTTTGGTATTTGTCTTGGTCACCAGATGATCAGCCTGGCCTGCGGCGCCCAGATGGAAAAGCTTAAGTTCGGTCACCGCGGTGGCAACCAGCCGGTCATGAACCTGGTAAGCCGTCGCGTGGAGATTACCGCACAAAACCATGGCTTTGGCCTGCTGTTCCCCAGCTTGGGCAAGCTTGTCCCCGAACTTTCCGGCGGCGAGACCGAGCATGCGGTCGATGGAGATCTGCGCGTTTGGGTGCGCCGCGGAATCGCGCCGGTCGTGATGAACGAGCGCTTCGGCCGCATTCGCCTGACGCATGTGAACCTTAACGACGGCACCGCCGAGGGCATCCAGCTGCTCGAAGCCCCGTGCTTCTCGGTCCAGTACCACCCCGAGGCCTCGCCTGGCCCCACCGATGCCCACTATCTCTTTACCGCCTTTACGCGACTCATGGACGGCGAGGAGAACTACCTGGACATCGACACCGCGAAGGACCGCCTGGCTGGCTGGAATTTCGCCGAGACTGAGACCGAGGAGAACTAACATGCCCAAGCGTACTGACATCAAGCGTATCCTCGTCATTGGTTCGGGCCCCATCGTCATTGGCCAGGCCTGCGAGTTTGACTACTCCGGCGCCCAGGCCTGCAAGGTGCTCAAGGAGGATGGCTTCGAGGTCATCCTGGTCAACTCCAACCCGGCGACCATCATGACCGACCCGGGCTTGGCCGACCGCACCTATGTCGAGCCCATCACCGCCGAGTTTATCGAGCGCGTGATCAAGAAAGAGCGCCCGGACGCGCTGCTGCCCACGCTGGGCGGCCAGACCGGTCTGAACGCCGCCGTCGAGCTGGCAAAGGACGGTACGCTCGACAAGTACGGCGTCGAGATGATCGGCTGCGACCTTGCCGCTATCGAGCGCGGCGAGGACCGCAAACTCTTTAACGAGGCCATGGCCGAGATTGGCCTGGAGGTCGCGCGCTCGGGCTATGCCTACAGCGTGGCCGACGCCGAGACTATCGCCGAGCGCGTGGGCTATCCCTGCGTACTGCGCCCGAGCTTTACCCTCGGCGGCGCCGGCGGCGGCATCGCTCACACCCACGAGGAGCTCGTCTCCATCGTGAGCCAGGGCCTCGAGCTCTCGCCCGCCCACGAGGTGCTGGTCGAGGAGTCTATCGAGGGCTGGAAAGAGTATGAGATGGAGGTCATGCGTGACCACGCCGGCAACGGCATCATCGTGTGCTCCATCGAGAACCTCGACCCCATGGGCGTGCATACCGGCGACTCCATCACCGTGGCGCCGGCGCAGACGCTCTCCGACCTTGAGTATCAGCGCATGCGCGTGGCCTCGCTCGCCATTCTTGAGAAGATCGGCGTCGAGACCGGTGGCTCCAACGTGCAGTTTGCCGTGAACCCCAACACCGGCCGCCTGATCGTCATCGAGATGAACCCGCGCGTGAGCCGCTCGTCCGCGCTGGCCTCCAAGGCCACGGGTTTCCCCATTGCCAAGGCCGCCGCGCGTCTGGCCGTGGGCTATACGCTCGACGAGATCGTCAACGACATCACCAAGGCTACGCCCGCCTGCTTTGAGCCCACGATCGACTACTGTGTGGTCAAGGTGCCGCGCTTTGCCTTCGAGAAGTTCAAGGGTACCGACCCCACGCTCACCACGCGCATGAAGGCCGTGGGCGAGATCATGGCGATCGGCCGCACCTTTGAGGAGGCCTTTGGCAAGGCTATGCGCTCGCTGGAGGACGGCCACCAGGGCATTTGCGCCGGCGGCAAGGAAGGTGCCGATAAGCTGAGCGACGACGAGCTTGCTCAGGCCGTGGCAACCCCGACCGAGCATCGCATCTTCTTTGTGGTCGAGGCCCTGCGCCGTGGCTGGGACATCGCTCGCATCCATGCCATCTGCGGTATCGATCCGTGGTACCTCAACCGTATCAACGATATGGTGCAGGTCCAGGAGAGCATCCGCGGCCTGCGTGTGGAGGATATCGACGCCGACGCGATGCGCCTGCTCAAGCAGTACGGTACGAGCGACGCCGAGATCGCCGCGCTGACCGGCTCGGACGAGCGCTTTGTGCGCGCCTATCGCAAGGGTCTGGGCGTGGTTCCCAGCATGAAGACGGTCGATACCTGCGCTGCGGAGTTCTCGAGCGCCACGGAGTACCACTACAAGACGTACGAGAACATCTACCGCACGAGTCCGGATGCCAAGAAGTGCGTGGCTCCCGACGAGACCACGCCGGCGGACAAGCCCAAGGCGATGATCCTGGGCGCCGGTCCCAACCGCATTGGCCAGGGTATCGAGTTCGATTACTGCTGCGTGCACGCGAGCTACGCGCTGGCGGCCCGCGGCTTTGAGACCATCATGGTCAACTGCAACCCCGAGACCGTCTCGACTGACTACGACACCTCGGACCGCTTGTACTTTGAGCCGCTCACCTACGAGGACGTCATGGATGTCATCGATGTTGAGCGACCCGACGGCGTCGTGGTGACGCTCGGCGGTCAGACCCCGCTTAAGCTGGCGCGCATGCTCGAGGAGAGCGGCGTGAACATCATGGGTACCAAGCCCGACGCCATCGACTTTGCCGAGGACCGCGAGCACTTCGCCGCTCTGCTCGACAAGCTGGGCATCATGTACCCGCCGGCGGGCCAGGCCACCTCGTTTGAGGAGGCCGAGGCCGTGGCCGCGCACATCGGCTATCCGCTGCTGGTGCGCCCGAGCTATGTGCTGGGCGGCCGCGGCATGATGATCGCCTACGATGCCGAGCATCTGCGCGATTACATGGCCGAGGCTGCGCGCATTAGCCCCGACTACCCGGTGTACCTGGACCGCTTCCTGGAGGGTGCGATCGAGTCCGACGTCGACGCCCTGTGCGATGGCGAAGAGGTATACATCGGCGGCATCCTGGAGCATATCGAGGAAGCCGGTATTCACTCCGGCGACTCCGCGACCTGCATCCCGCCGTTCAGCTTTAGCGAGAGCCTGCAGGCGAAGCTCCGCGAGACCACGCGCCGCATCGCGATGGCGCTGGGAGTCCGCGGTCTGGTCAACGTGCAATATGCCATCAAGGGCGAGACCGTCTACGTGATCGAGGCCAACCCGCGCGCCAGCCGTACCGTGCCGTTTATCTCCAAGGCCACCGGTGTGCCGCTGGCCAAATGCGCGGCGCGTATCATGGCAGGCGATTCCATCGCGAGCTTGGGCCTGCCGAGCGACGAACGTCAGCTGGACTGGTTCTGCATGAAGGAAGCCGTCATGCCCTGGGGTCGTTTCCCGGGCGCCGACGTCATCCTGGGGCCCGAGATGAAGTCGACGGGCGAGGTCATGGGTATCGCCAAGAGCTACCCCGAGGCATACGCCAAGACGCAGCTGGCAATCGACTACAAGCTGCCCGATCCGAGTTGCGGCAAGGTATTCATCAGCGTGTGCGACCGCGACAAGCGTCATATCCTTTCGGTCGCGCGTATCCTGCGTTACCTGGGCTTTGACATCTGCTCTACCGAGGGTACGGCGCGCGTGCTGCGTGGAGGCAACGTGACGTGCGAGATCGTGGAGAAGATTAGCGGCCCGCACGACGGCGAGCGCCCCAACATCGGCGACCTCATCGCCGATGGCAAGATCGCGGTAATCATCAACACGCCGTATGGTCCGGGCTCGCGTGGCGATGGCTACCTGCTACGTACCGAGGCGGTGCGCCGCGGCGTGACCTGCGTGACGGCGATGTCTGCGGCCAACACGTACGTGAGCGCCATCGAGGCCGTGCGCGAGGACCAGCAAGGTCACGGCAGCGCCAACGACATGGGCATGGACGTCATCGCCCTGCAGGACCTGCCGCAGCACACGGTGTAGTTGACCTGGCCGGCCGGGGCGGGAGGGGCCGAGATTTCCCCCTTTCGCTCCGGCTGCAAGCAGAGTCGCTCAGGAGGAAACTCGGCCCCTCTTGCCCCGACGCACTGTGTCTAGACGGATTGCACCTCCTGTTTTTAGAGATAAATACCATTTAGCGGTGATATTCAACCGTTCAAGATATTATGTAATGGCATATTACGTCATATGACGTAATATGCCATTAGCAGTCAAGGATGATTGTCTGTGTTCAAGTCGAGAAAGGGGCAAAATGATTGGCTCTGTTAGACCAAGGTTGACATAAAAACGATGTCACCGCGAGGCGGTACC
>DXZN01000040.1 GCA_019419645.1 Collinsella sp.
GCGAACCTCCAGTCCGGACCGCCCCGCGGTCCAACTTTCTGTCCGCACCCCCTTTTGCGCCACCGGGGACAGTTCAATTTATCCCTCGCGGTCCACCTTACTCATTGGGTACGTACGTAGCCCTGGCTCGCTCGGGCGTCACGTCCTGACCACTGGAATAGCTCGAGTCGAATGCGTGCGCAACCAAGTCGTGCGTATCCCATGCCATGCAGTCAAACTCGCCAGTATCGAGGACAACGATATAGCCCTTGCCGTCGTAGTAGAAATGGTCCTCGGTGTAGTTATCGTCATCGTCGATGTTGTCTTCGGACACAGAGTCCATATCCGGCTTTGCCGTCTTAATTGCCTGCTTGGCCTCACTCTTGAGGGTATCGAACGAGAGCCCGTGCTGCGCAAGCGAGTCCTCGAGCGAAACCTGCTCACCCGTCTTGAGGTTGTAGTACGCCGACCTCGTCACCCGTTCCGATCGATACGGAGGTTGATAGCTGTCGGTAAACGTGCGCACGCAGGCGATGTCGCCATCGATCGAGACAATCTCGGCGGTATACATCATGGTCACGCGGCTGTCCTCGTCATCCATCGAAGCCTGCTTGCTCGCGTCGAGCGTGTCCGCAACGAGCTGGACCATGTCCTTGTTGAACTTGGCGACGCCCGCGCCCTGGCCCTTCACCTGAGGATAGGTCCACGTAGCCGTAATCTGGCATGTGTCATCGGGAGACGGATTCAGCGGGCCCTCGCCAACTGCAGCCGTAAAGTCAACATCCTGCGTGGCAGAGACGGCTTCGTAGCCCACCTGTACACTGCCATCGTCCTTCGACTTCAGCTGCTCCAGCGTCGTGGCCACCGTTGCGATGGTGCTGGCTACGCTCTCCTCGGTGCTGGTAAGCACGGCGCTCAGCTCGGACACTTCATTGGTGCCGGCAATCTTCGAATCGCCTATCGGCGCCGGACCGGCAACGGCGCTAAACGCCTTACCATCGTAGGCATCGAATTCGCACTCATAGCCATCACGAGATTCGTCCATCCCGACTGGAACCTCTTTGACGTTGATCTTCTCCCCGTCATGCAAATATCGCCTGAACCCATAGGTGCCATCGTAATCGTATACACGGAGCGAAACGCCAACGCACATAACGTCAACCCAGATATCGGGCTCATTTACTTTCTCGATTTTGCCGTCGCGGTATGCCCAAACTTCGGCTTTAGCGGCGGTGGCGCCATTAGCGTTGAAGAGCGGCTCATCAGAATACTCAATCAGGAGTTCGTCCTGACCATCCCCGTCAAAATCGACGAGTTTAGCGAAAGCAACGCCCTGGGCTCCATACGTAGATTGAGCAACCTCGACAGCCTCGCCCTCGCCGTACTTTTTCTGGTACTCGAGAATCTTGTCGGTGAACAGCTCGTTTGCCGTCTTGACCGCCGCCTTGGCAGAGGCTTTGGCCTCCTTCTTGGACTGTGTGAGCTCAACGCTCTTGGGAGCGTCCGAGCCTTCCTTGGCGTAGTCGACCTTCATGGTGGTCGTGCTCTTCTTTTTGCCCTTGCCCGAGGTGATGGTCATCTGGTACTTCTGATCGGGCAGCTCGCCAAAGTCCTCCATGGCAAAGCCGTCCTCGCCATCGACCTTGATGGTGTAGCTCTTGCCCTTGCCATTCGCAGGCGCCAGCTCGACGGTATAGCTCTTAAGCTTTTTGCCCTTGCTGTTCTTGGGCAGAATCTTGGTCTCGCATGCACAGACAACATAGCCCTTGCCACCCGAAGTTACCTCGGACGACGAGCCGATGCGCGGCACGACGACGATTGCCGCTACGATAGCGACAACGACAACACCGCCAATAACGGCAGCAACGATGCGGCCCCTATGCTTGGGTTTCTTTGGCTGCGGCGTCGGAACAAACGACTGAGCGGCCTCGGCAGGCTCGGTCATAGGCTCCTCATAACGAGGCTGCGCCGCCATATGAGCCGAGGCACCCTGAGGAGCTTGCTGTCCCGCAGGGGCGGACGCCGGCGCGTCCTCCACCGGAAACGCCACAGGCTCCGCCTGATCCTCAACGCCGCCCACGCGGGCCCCGCAGCTCGTGCAAAACGTGGAGCCATCGGGTATCTGAGCTCCGCACTTGGTGCAATACATCGCATCTCCCGTCTCTCGCCGCAGCCGCAATGCGCCCGCGCAGTTCTTCCAACTACACCGTACGGGAGAAATCGTGATTCTTGTTGCGCAACATTGCCGCCACGTCCAAAACTATGCCGGTTTACTACGATAAATCGCCCGAATCTGAGCACGCTACTTTACAAGAAAACAAAACCGCAGGTAGACGAATCGGTCATGATCGGAAAATCCAGATATGGTCGAGGTATACCGATTCATCGTAGTAAACCGGCATAGTTTTGGACGAATGACCCCATACGGATAGCCTCATTGACCCAACAGCCACAACATGATCCGTAATCCTTCCGTCCCCCTGGGATCAAAAAGCCCCGCCGGGCCTTGGTAGGCGTGGCGGGGCGGGCAAGCGGCTATGAGCAGCAGGCTTAGAACAGGCCGGTGATGTTGCCGTCGTTGTCGACGTCGATATTCTCGGCCGCGGGAACCCTGGGCAGGCCAGGCATGGTCAGAACGCTGCCGGTCAGTGCGACCACAAAGTGAGCACCGGCGGAAACCTTGAGCTCGCGAACGGTGATGCGGAAGCCCTCGGGAGCGCCCAGCGCCTTGGCGTTGTCGCTAAAGCTGTACTGCGTCTTGGCCACGCACACCGGCAGGTTGCCAAAGCCGTTCTCACGTAGCTCGGCGAGCTGGCGCTTGGCAGCCGGCGTAAAGTCGACACCGTCGGCGCGGTAGATCTTGGTGGCAACGGCCTCGAGGGCGTCGGCCACATCGGCACCGTCCTCGTAGGCAAACTTGAGCTCGCTCGGCTGCTCGATCAGGCGCATGACCTCATCGGCCAGGTCGAGCGCGCCCTCGCCACCCTTAGCCCAAACCTCGGACAGCTTAACGTTGACACCGAGCTTCTGACACTCGGACTCGATGAGCTCGAGTTCGGCCTCGGTATCCGTCGGGAAGCGGTTGATGGCGACCACGCAGGGCAGACCGTAGACATTCTGAATGTTGTCGACGTGACGCAGCAGGTTGGGCATACCGGCCTTGAGGGCCTCGAGGTTCTCCTCGTTGAGGTCGGCCTTGGCAACACCGCCGTTGTACTTAAGCGCGCGGGCAGTGGCGACGACCACGACAGCGCTGGGACGAACGCCCGTCATGCGGCACTTGATGTCGAGGAACTTCTCGGCACCCAGGTCGGCGCCGAAACCGGCCTCGGTAATCGCGACGTCGCCAAAGCGCATGGCCATGCGGGTGGCCATGATGGAGTTGCAGCCGTGAGCGATATTGGCGAAGGGACCGCCGTGGACAAACGCGGGCGTACCCTCGAGCGTCTGTACCAGATTGGGTTTGAGCGCATCCTTGAGCAGGGCCGCCATGGCACCCTGAGCCTTAAGGTCGCGAGCGCGGACGGGCTCGCCGGCAAAGCTGTAGCCGACAACAATCTCGCCCAGGCGCTCCTTAAGATCGTTGATGCTCGTGGACAGGCACAAGATTGCCATGACCTCGGAGGCAACAGTGATGTCGAAGCCATCCTCGCGCGGCACGCCCTGGGCCTTGCCGCCAATGCCGTCGATAACATGGCGCAGCTGACGGTCGTTCATGTCGACAACGCGCTTCCAGGTGATGCGCTTAACGTCGATACCGAGCTGGTTGCCCTGCTGAATATGGTTGTCGAGCATGGCAGCCAGCAGGTTGTTGGCGGCACCGATGGCATGGAAGTCGCCGGTAAAGTGCAGGTTGATGTCCTCCATGGGGATGACCTGAGCCCAACCGCCACCGGCGGCACCGCCCTTCACGCCAAACACGGGACCGAGCGAAGGCTCGCGCAGGGCCACGGCGCTCTTGACGCCGCGACGACGCAGACCGTCGGCCAGGCCGATGGTCGTGGTGGTCTTGCCCTCGCCTGCGGGCGTGGGATTGATAGCGGTCACGAGGACAAGCTTGGCCTGGTGGTCGGTCGGCTCGTTGAGCAGGGAATAGTCGACCTTAGCCTTGTCGAAGCCGTACGGAATCAGATGCTTAACGTCGATGCCGGCGTTCTTGGCCACCTCGGTAATAGGCAGCGGCGTGACAGAACGTGCGATTTCGATGTCAGTAGGCATGGGCGGTCCTTTCGTTACCGAATGAGAAAAAGACCAATTCAGCATAGCACGGGCGCGCAATAGTAAAACGCCCATAACCGATGAACGGCGATATGTTTACCCGATGCCCGGCGATAGCCCAACAGCCCGCCAAAACAAAGCGCCCTAAACGGTAGGTTCAATCCCCAGGTGCTCAAAGGTGCGAAGCGTTGCCTGACGGCCCTGCGGCGTACGAATCATCAACCCGCACTGCAGCAAATAGGGCTCATAGACATCCTCGAGCGTGCCCGGGTCCTCGCCCACCGCGCTGGCAAGGGTCGTAAGTCCCACGGCGCGACCGGAGAACGTCTTAGCGAGCGTCTCCAAAATGCGAATATCCATCCAGTCCAGACCGAGTTCATCGATCTCGAAGAACTCGAGCGCCTGGCGGCAGATATCGAGCTCGATAGGGCCGTTGCCACGCACCTGTGCGTAATCGCGCACGCGCTTGAGCAGGCGGTTGGCAAGACGTGGCGTGCCGCGCGAACGCGAGCCGATCTCGAGCGCGCTCGGATGGTCAATCGTCACGCCCAAGATAGTCGCCGAGCGCGTCACAATCTGCGCGAGCTCTTCGACCGTGTAGTAATCCAGGCGATATGAAATGCCAAAGCGGTCGCGCAGCGGGCCGGTCAGCATACCCGAGCGGGTCGTTGCCGCCACCAGCGTAAACTTAGGGATATCCAGGCGAATCGAACGTGCGGCCGGGCCTTTACCGATCACGATATCGAGCGCAAAGTCCTCCATAGCGGGATACAGGACTTCCTCGACCGAACGATTAAGACGGTGGATCTCGTCGATAAACAGCACGTCACCCGGCTGCAAGTTGGTAAGGATAGCCGCCAGGTCGCCGGTGCGCGCGATGGCCGGGCCGCTCGTCGTCTTGATCTGAGCGCCCAGCTCGTTGGCGATAACGGTGGCCAGCGTGGTCTTGCCCAGACCCGGAGGGCCCGAAAAGATCACGTGGTCGAGCGTCTCACCACGGCTCTGCGCCGCCTCGATCAGCACGCGCAGACTCTGCTTGATGTGCTCCTGACCGCAGTAGTCGTCCAGGCGCTGGGGACGCAGGGTACGGTCGACATCGAGGTCTTCGGACGTCAGCTCCGAGCCCACCATGCGCTCACCGTGCGCCATGGATGCCGCCGGCGAATTGCCGGGCGTCGCCCACAGGTCCTGAGAGTCATCGGCTTCCCACATCACGCATCCATTCCAAGTCGCTTAAGCGCCGCGCCGAGCAAATCCTCGACACGCATATCCTGCCCATCATACCCGCTCAGGGCAACCTCGGTCTCCTGCGGGCTAAAGCCCATGGAAAGGAGCGCCGCACGGGCGTCATCGATCGCCGAAGGAGCGGCGGCGGGCACGGGCATCGCAACCTGACCGGGGATCGCATCGACCGGCACAAAGCCCTTGTCCTTGGCAAAGGTGCTCTTGAGCTCCAAGATGAGGCGCTGGGCGGTCTTTTTGCCCACGCCGGGCACCTTGGCCATGCCCTTGTCGTCCTCGGCCATCACCAGGGAATACAGCTGTCCCACGGTATAGGTGGAGAGCACGGCAAGCGCCAGGCGCGGACCGACACCCGAGACGGACACGAGCCGGTCGAACATCGTGCGCTCATCCTTTGAGGAAAAACCGAAAAGTGTCATGGCGTCCTCGCGCACCTGCATACGCGTGTAGAGGCGGACCTCGCCGCCGGGCGTCGGCAACGTGGCCGCAGTGCTGCCCGAGATGCCGAGTTCAAAGCCAACGCCCGACACGTCGACGACGGCCGAGCTCATCGTGGCCTCGACAAGCGTTCCATGGAGCTGGGAAATCATCAGTATCCGGTTCCTCTCTGTTGATAGAACTCGCCACCGGTAAGCGCTCGGGTGCGGCTGAGGTTTACGTGGCAGATGGCGCAGGCCAGGGCATCGGCGGCATGGTCGGGATGCGGGTCATGATCGAGCTGCGTGAGCGTACGAACCATATACGCGACCTGCCGTTTGTCCGCAGCGCCGGTACCCACAACAGCCTGCTTAATCTGCATAGGCGTGTACTCGCCAATCTCGAGCGCGCATTCCGAAAGCGCCACGAGCGCGGCGCCGCGGGCATGCGCCGTCGGGATAGCCGAGCGAACGTTGGCACCAAAGTAAATGCTCTCGATAGCAGCGGTATCAGGTCGATAACGCTCCACGACACCCTTGAGGTCGCGGGCGATATGCGACAGGCGCACCGCGAGCGGACTGCCCGCGCTGGTCTCGATACAACCGTAGGCACGACAGCGAACCTCGCCGCGCCGCTCCTCGATAATCCCCCAACCCGTATGGGCCAAACCGGGGTCGATACCCAAAATGACCAAGCCAACCTCCCCTCGCCACCAGCACAGCGCGAGACAAGGCCCCGCGCACTATTCACGAACGTCTGTTCTAGAATAACACAACGGGGCCAAGATGCTTAGTTGAAGTATCGGGGTTGGGAGCGAATCCCATCCTATAGTTAGTTTTGGCTAAAGAACGGGAACTGTGTCGGATCCATCGGCGGTTGCGGCATCGGCGTGCCCTGGGGCCCACCCTGCGGGCCGCCCTGGCCACCCATCATCTTATCGATGGCGTCCTGGACCTCGCCCTCAAACTTCTTCATGCCCTCGTGCAGGCGGCGCTGGCCGTCCTCGGAGCGCAGCTCCTCCATCTGCTCGGGCGAAATACCCAACAGGTCACCCAGTATGCCCATCATCTCGCCACGCATGCGCTCGCTTGTATCCTCGTCGGCAAAGCGGTTCACCTCGGCGCGCGCCAGCGCATCGACCGTCATGCGTTCCTTGCCGCTCAGCCCCAGGTCGGACCACGCGAGCATGTACGGCCAGGCGCGCTCGACAAACGAACGGGCCGAGACGATCGGCGCCGTCGGCAGCATGCGGCGGGCGGCCTCGCCCTGACGCACAAGCATCAGCAGCAGCGAGCAAGCCTCGGGCTTGCCGGCGGCCATCGGGATGTCGTCGAAAGGTCGGTTGCGGTCCACGTGCGCCTCGAGCGTGCCATCGACCTCGCCCGGCTCGAGTCCACCGAGCAGCTGCGCCGCGCGATCGAGCATGTCGACCGGACCGTCGAGCGTCGAGAGCGCCCGCGCCAGTACGCGCTCCATGCAATCTTCCACCGCGTTGAGCGTCACGAGCTCTTGGGGCACCACAGCAGACGTACGGTTGCGCACACGCGCCACAAACTCAAGCGTCGACAGATACACATCGCCAAAGGGCGCGTAATCGCCCTGGTAGCCACCACAAAGTGCCGGTGCCGCCAACGCGTACTCGGTCTTGGAAAGCGGACTCAGAGCCATCGCGCCCAGCTCGAGCGCCGTGTCCTCCAACATGAGGCCCAACGTACGCGAGCGCAGGCCCTCGGCGTCCCCCGCCGACACATCACGGTCGAGCACACGCGCGGCATCCGGCGCATCGCGCTCAACCGTGCGAATATGCAGGCGCTCGGCAATGGCGCGAACGGCGGCGCAGCGGGCGGCCTCGGCCTCTTCCTGCGCCGGCGTAAAGATGCGGTTGCGGTCCAGCACCAGGCCGATCACGTTGCGCGAGCCCAATGCATCGACAGCCAGCGCCGCAAGCAAAGACGACGGCAGATCGCCCTCGAGCGCCACCACGGCGCGCGACGTACCATGGGCTCGGGCGTTATCGCGCACAGCGAGCACCAGCGCCTGCCACAACCACTCCTCGGAACGAAACTCGGGCAGCTCGTGGTCCTCCAAGGCATCGAGCATCACACCGCGCTGGATCTCCTGAACCAGCAGGCTCTCCTCAAAACACGGCGCTTGGGCCACCACGCGGCCGCAGTCGTCGAGCACAAACGAGCCGCCGGTATACACCGACTCATCGTACGCACCGACCGGCGCCATGCAGGCAAACCACACGCTGCGCTTAGATGCGATCTTGCGGTAGGCTCCGCTGCGCACGGCGGCGATCGCAGCGCTCTCGCGGTCGGTCATATCAAATGCGTTGAACTGGAAATAGGCAATGAGGTCGACGCCGGTCGGCAGCATCTCGAGCTCGCGGTCCAAGTCGAAGATCACGGCGATACGCACGCCGTCCACATCGAAGACCGGCGGCGCCCAACGGGCATCGCCGGTCCCACCGCGCTGCAGGGCAATGCTCGAACGGGCCGGCACCACATGGCCGTCCTTGAGCATCATGTAGTCGAGCAGGGGCTGGCCCTCAAACGAAACCGCCGCGGGCACGATGCAGATCATATCGAGCTCTTGGATACGCTCGGCGACGCCGGTCAAGCCGGCAAGTATGTCGTGCTCAAAGTCGGCAGCGCCCACCAGGCCGCCGGGCAGGGCTCCCATAAAGAGCGGAGCCGGCACGCACAACACGCGCGCACCGCGCTCGTGGGCCAGGCGCGCCTGGTCCTCGATGCGACCGCAAATGCCCTCAATATCACCCAGGCGCATATCGATCTGTGCAAGTGCGAGCTTCATGGCTCAGCCCTTTCCGTCGTAAACCATCGTTGTCGTAGTAAAAGCGCCGGCCGCATGATGCAGTCGGCGCTCGCATGTGCATATGCTAGCTATGATACCCCGAGCGGGGGCGCGCTCCTAGAACGTCGCGGACCACAGCCCGTGCAGGTTGCAATAGGCATAGACGGTACCGGTCTTGGAGCCGCCGGCAAAAAACGTCGCGGGCTTCATGCCGGGCTGGAGGTAATGGACCTCCAGACGGCCCTCGGCCTCAAGGGCAATCCACTCGATGTAGTGCTCGGGCACCATAGGATGCTCGACCGAGCCCACGCGCGCACGGATCACGTGACCGTCGCGCTCGCTCTCGACGACGGGCACGTGCTTCTCGTGCGCCGCGTCCTCGGTGTTCGCGGTCAGCTCCGTGCAGCCGGCAGGGGTCGCAACGTCGTTACCAAGGGCGGCAATGAGCTTGCCATCGGGGTCCTTAAAGAATTTCGCCATGATGTTCTCCTTTGCTGATGTGCCGATGTTCTCGATGCTTCTTATGCCCAAAGGCAGGCGAACCATCCACGGCATGGCAAATGAACACATAACGAGCGGGGACGATGGGACAGCGCGGGCTATCCGCCCTGGCGGCCTCACCCGAGCGGGTTAACGCCCGTCGCCGCCGAGCAGCGCCAGAACATCCTCGCGGGTAAACAGCGCCGAGGAGATGCCGTCGCCGCCGAGCACGCTGTTGACCAGGTCGCGCTTGGACTCCTGCATCTGCATGATGCGTTCCTCGATCGTGTCCTTGGCGATGAGCTTGTACACGGTCACGGTATGTTGCTGGCCAATACGATGTGCGCGGTCAGTCGCCTGGTCCTGCGCGGCCACGTTCCACCACGGGTCGTAGTGAATGACCACGTCGGCCGCCGTCAGGTTAAGCCCCACGCCGCCCGCCTTGAGCGAGATCAGAAACACCGGCACCTCGCCCGCCTGGAACTGCGCGACCATCTTGGCGCGGCTCTCCTTGGACGAAGCGCCCGTGAGCTTAAGAAAGCCGATGTCCTCCTTGGCCAGGCGCTTGCCAATGATGTCGAGCATGCCCGTGAACTGGCTGAACAGCAGAATGTGGTGCCCGCCGTCGAGCGCACCGTGCACGAGCTCCATGCAAGCGTCGAGCTTGGCGCTCCCCGCCTTGTAGTCCTCGTAGTGTAGATGCGGGTCGCAGCAGATCTGGCGCAGCCTGGTGAGCTCGGCGAGCACCTTGAGCTTGTCCTTCTTAAACTCGGATGCCTCGCGATGCTGCACCTGCTGGGCGATGCGGTCCTGGTTTGCCAGGTAAAGCTTGCGCTGCTCGCCGGTGAGCTGCGCCATGACGGTGTCTTCGATCTTCTCGGGCAGGTCAGCAACCACGTCTTCCTTAACACGGCGCAGCACAAACGGCGACACGAGCGCCTGCAGGCGAGCGGCGCTATCGCCCTCGGCGTGCTCAACGGGGCTCTCAAAGCGCTTGGCAAACGACTCGCGCGTCCCCAAAAGGCCCGGCATCAAAAAGTCGAAGATGCTCCAGAGCTCGGACAGGCGGTTCTCGATGGGCGTTCCCGTCAGGGCAAAGCGCACGCCGGCCGGCAGGCGCTTGGCAGCGCGGGCCACCTGGGTGAGCGGGTTTTTAATGTACTGGGCCTCATCGAGCACAACGCGGGCAAAGTCCTGCTCGGCATACTCGTCGATATCGCGGCGCATGAGGTCATACGACGTCACGACCACGTTATGCTCGTCGGCGCCGGCTATCTGCACGCGGCGCTGCGCCTTGGCGCCCACGATGGCGCACACATCGAGTGACGGGGCGAAGCGCTCCAGCTCGGCGGTCCAGTTGTACACAAGCGACGCAGGGCACACCACAAGCGTGGGCTTGGCGTCCCCCGCCTCCACGCGCGCCAGGATATGCGCGATCATCTGCAGTGTTTTGCCCAGGCCCATGTCGTCGGCCAAGATGCCGCCAAGGCCCAGGTGCTCGAGCGAGCCGAGCCACTGGTAGCCGTCGACCTGATAGCCGCGCAGTGTGGCTTTGAGCGAGACCGGCACCGTAAAGTCCATCTTGCCGAGCGTGTCCAGGCGCTCGACGGTGCGGCGGAACGCGGCGTCGCGATCGGCCTCAAGCGCCGGCGTGCGCGCGAGCATGCTGTCGACAAACAGGGTACTCGACGCGGGAAGCGACACGCCGTCGAGCAGATCGACGGCATCGACGCCCAGGTCCTCGGCAAGACCAAACGCGGCGCGGGCACCCTCGTCCAGGCGTACGATGTCGCCCGACGTGAGACGCGCAAACGTCTGGTGGCGCTTGTACGAGTCCAGATAGATGGCAAGATCTGCCGCCGAAAGACCGCTCGCGCCCAGTTCAACATCGAGCAGGTTACTCTTGACGGTCGCGCGCACCGAAAGCTTGGGCGCAGGGCGGACCGAGACCTGGCGCAGGCGGTCACTGAGCATGACCTCACCCAGCTCGGACAGGGCAGACAGGCCCTCGGTCAGCAAGTGGAACAGGCTCTCGTCATCGCGTTCCTCAAACGCCAGGCCGCCCTCGTAAAAGTCGAAATACAGGGCCGCCGTATCCATAACGCGAAACTCTGCTATCTCGTCGCGCGGCGGCACGCCCGGGCGCTGCTCTTCGAAGGGGCTTCCCGGAGCACCCAGGCTAAAGAGATCTGCCGACCAGTCGCCGTAGGAAACCGTAATCTTGCAGGTCACAAGCCCGTCATCGACACCGATTGCCATGGCAAAGCTCGGCTCGGGCGCCACGGTGTCGAGCACGGCGGGAGCGGTGAGGTCAGCGTATTCGCGCAGCACGGGCAGTGCCATGCGGCAGAATTCGCCCACCTGTTCGGCGGCGATATGGACCGGCGTGCGACAAGGCAGCAGACGCGACAGAAACGGTGCGGCATGCTGGGCAAACGCTGCATCGGCGCGGCGCGCGCGGTGCGTGTCGACCAGATAGGCTGCGTCGCCTGCGACAAAGCAGTACGTATCGGCCGGCAGGCGCAGGTCGTAGCTGCCACCGGCCGCCGGCGCGATCTTGGCGGCAAGGAGCGGCAGCTGTTTTGCCGAGGCCTCGTCCTCCCCCACCGGCGATAACTCAACCGCAACCTCGTAGGAACGATGCGTCGTCGTTCCCCGCGACCAGGCGGGCTCAAAGGAAATGGTCCGGCCACGCAGCAGGTCCAGCATGTATACGATGTCATGCTCGGACAGCGGCAGCTGGCGCTCGGCGACAAAGCCGCTGCGTGCAAAATCGTACGACGCCGAACGCGAACTTGTGATGTCGCTCAGATACACAACCGTTGCCACAACAAGGTCGAGTAGGCGCACCGAAACCTCGTCGAAGGCCTCGGGCGCATGGAGGAATGTGAGCTTTTTGCCGTACGAGAACGTGCCGCCGCGCACGTAGGCGGCGGCCATGCCGTCGATGTCCTTGACCACGTAGGACACCGAGCCGCAGCGGATGCGAAGCTCGAGCGCCCAGCTAAAGCGGTCGGCAAACAGCGGATTGTAGTACGGCACCAGCGAGGGCTCCAACACCGCCTTGGGGGCATCGGGGTCGACAGTACCGGCGAGCTTGCGGCGCATGCCCGCCAACTCATCTATGCGCGCGTCCGAAAGATCGGAGAGCGCCTTCATGAGGCTCGGGCTCGTGGGGACGGGCGCCGGGAAGGGAAAGTTAGGGTTGACCGCCGGTGCGGCGGACGAGGGACGCGCGGCTTGCTTGGGCGCCGCCGTAAACGTGCGGACCGGCGTGCGCAGCCCCTCAACAGGCTCAATACCGCTGGCATCCAGGTACGCCAGCGCCGTGGCGATGGCGTGCTTGCACATGCCGGGGTAGCGATAGGCGGCGGGGCAATCGCAGTCGTAGTCGATCACCTCGTGCTCGTCCATGTCGAGCACCACGTGCGTCTTGTACAGGTCGCCGCGCGAGCCACGCACCGTGCCCTCGATGTTCACGTTTTTGGAGAAGCGCGAGCCGGAGTCCTCAAACGACAGCACGGCGCCGTTGAGCATGAGCGAACGCCCCTTCATAAAGGTGCTGCTGAGCGCCGCCTCCTTACGAAGCGCCTGCACAAACGTCCCCTGCGCCATCACTTCCTCCAATCTCACACGCCAAATGATTTTTCTGGGACGGGGATTTAAAAATCATTCCCCATCCCAGAAAGACTGGTCCGCCGCCCTATGTCATCCAAAATGATTTTTAAATCCCCGTCCCAGAAAAATCATTTTAGATAACCGTCACGCGGCCTTGGTTACCCACAATGGCCTTGGCCTCGGCCAGCAGCGGAATCGAGCGCGCGTTGACCTTAGCAGGCACCTCGGCACGGAGCACGCGCCCGTCCACCTGCTCGATAAAGATCTCCACGCGGTCGCCGCCCGGGTTGGTGGTAAGCACCGTGGCAAGACGTGCCATATTGCCCTGGCTAAAGCGGCTGTTGGGCACCATGACCTCAAAGACCTTGGGCTTGTTGTTCTCCTCGTTAAGCTCCAGCGGCACAATCTCCTGCGCGATGATCTGGTCACCGCGGTCCGAGCGCTCGAGCTTGCCCTTAATGCGCACAAACGCATCGGACAGCTGCGCACCGGTCTCGGGATCGACCTCTCCGTACAGATACCCCTCGGCCTCCTTATAGGTCTTGGGGAACACCACGACCGTGGCCTCGCCTTCCATGTCCTCGAGCTGCACGATGCCCATGGGGTCGCCGTTTTTGGTCACGCGCTTGGACACGCTCGACACCATACCGGCCCACCACAGCGCCTTGCCCTCGGGAATCTCCTGGTTGATGGTACCGCCCGTGGGGTTTTGCACCTCGTAGCCGGTGTCGATCTGCGAGAACGAGAAGTCGCGCGCTTTGCTAAGTGCATACTCAAACGGGCGCAGCGGGTGGTCCGAGACATAGATGCCCAGGACCTCCTTCTCCTGGCTCAGCTTAAGGTGGCGGTCCCACTCCTGGCCATCCGGATCGGGCACGCTCACCTCAAAGCCCGAGCCCTCAACGTCGCCAAACATATCGAAGAACGACGTCTGGCCGCTCGCGCGATCTTTCTGGCGCTTTACCGCGGCATCGATGATGTTCTCGGGGTTGTTCTTATCCACAAAGTGCATCATCTGGCGACGCGGATACCCCGTGGAGTCGAAGGCGCCTGCCTTGATCAGCGATTCGATCACGCGACGGTTGGCCTGGCTCGAGTCCACGCGCTCGACAAAGTCGTGCAGCGTCTTAAACGGACCGCCCGCCTCGCGCTCGGCGATAATCGCCTGCGCCACGCCGGTGCCCACGCCGCGGATGCCGGCCAGACCAAAGCGCACGCCTTCCTTGGTAGCCGTGAACTCGGTGCCGGACTCGTTGACATCTGGCGAAAGCACGGGGATGCCGTCGTGACGGCATGCCGAGACGTAGTGCACGATCTTGTCGGTCTTGCCCGTATAGGACGTCAGAACGGCCGCCATGTACTCGTGCGGATAGTGTGCCTTGAGCCACGCCGTCTGCATAACCAGGATGGCGTAGCCGGCGGAGTGCGACTTGTTGAAGGCGTAAGACGCGAACTCAAGAACATCGTCCCAAATCTTCTGGGCGACCTCGCGCGTGTAGTTGTTCTTGATAGCGCCGTTCATCCAATGGTCGTAAGTGGTCTCGTCCGAGCCATCCTCCCAGTGGAGCACCGTCGACGTGAGCAGCTTAATCTTTTTCTTAGCCACGGGCTTACGGATACGCGAGTCCGATTCGCCCTTGGAGAAGCCACACATCTCGACGGAGATGAGCATAACCTGCTCCTGGTAGACCATGGTGCCGTAGGTTTCGCCCAGGATGTCGTCCAGACGGTCGTCATAGGAGACGGCCGGCTCCTTGCCGTTCATACGGTTGATGTAGGACGAGACCATGCCGGCGCCCAGCGGGCCCGGGCGGTACAGAGCGATCAATGCCACGACGTGCTTGTACTCGGTGGGCTTCATGTTTTTGATCGTGGCCGTCATGCCGGCGGACTCGACCTGGAAGACGCCGGCGGTGTGGCCGGAGCCCATGAGCTTAAAGATCTCGGGGTCGTCAAAGGGAATCTCTTCCTCTTTGATGTCGATGCCGAAGTTCTTTTTGATGTTTGCCTTGGCCTTAGAGATAACCGTCAGCGTGCGCAGGCCCAAGAAGTCCATCTTGAGCAGGCCCATGTCGGCAACGGTATGACCCTCGTACTGGGTAATCTCGACGCCGCCCTTGGTGTCGAGCTTGGTGGGTACGTGCTCGTTGACGGGGTCGCGGCAGATCAGAACGGCGCACGCGTGCACACCCTCGCCACGGGTAAGGCCCTCAATCGAGAGCGCCGTGTCGATGATGCGGCGGGCGTCGTCGTCCTTTTTATAGGCCTCGGCAAAATCGGGGTTAAACAGATCCTCTTTGCCGGGTTGCTTTTCGAGCACCTGCTTGAGCTTGACCTTGGGATCGCTCGAGACCATCTTGGACAGGCGCTGGCCCATGTAGACCGGGTAGTCCAGGACGCGCGCGGCGTCGTTAATAGCCTGCTTGGCCTTAATGGTCGAGTAGGTGATGACGTGGGTGACCTTCTCGGGGCCGTAGAGCTGGCGAACGTGCTCCACGACCTCGAGGCGCCGCTCATCGTCGAAGTCCATATCGATATCGGGCATCTCGGTACGCTGCGGGGACAGGAACCTCTCGAACATCAGACCGTTCTCGAGCGGGTCGAACGCGGTGATGTTCATGGCGTAGGCGACGATAGCGCCGGCGGCCGAGCCTCGGCCGGGGCCGACGCCGATGCCGTTGTCCTTGGCCCATTGCACGTACTCGGCGACGATCAAAAAGTAGGCGGCAAAGCCCTTGTCGCAGATGACCTTGTATTCGTACTCAAAGCGCTCTTTGATGTTGACGCCACCGATCTCGCGCGTGGCCCAGTCGTCACCGTAGTGCTGGCGCAGGCCCTTCTCGCACTCGCGGCGGAACTGGCTCTCGTGTGTCTCGCCGGGATCGAGCAGCGGGAAGCGCGGCAGGATGATCGAATCCCAGTCCAGCTCCACGTAGCACTTGTCGGCGATCTCGAGCGTGTTGTCGCAGGCCTCGGGGCAATACGGGAACATCGCCCGCATCTCCTCCTCGGTCTTCATATAAAACTCCGAGCCGGTCATGCGCATGCGGTTGGGGTCGTCGACCTTGGCGTTCATGCCAATGCACATGATAACGTCCTGCACAGGCGCGTCCTCGCGGCGCAGATAGTGGAAGTCGTTGGTGGCGATGACCTTGACGCCCACCTGCTTGGCGATGTCGATGAGCGTGCGGTCCATCTGCTCGTCGGTCAGGCCGTTGTCGGTGGTAATGCCGTGTTCCTGGATCTCGATATAGAAGTCGCCGGGGTCGAAGGTGTCGCGGAAGGTCTCGGCCCATTTGATGGCGCCCTCCATGTCACCGCGGTCGATGTACTTGGGGATGATGCCCGCGATGCAGGCGCTGGTGCAGATCATGCCCTTGGCATGGCGACGCAGGTTGTCGAGTGTCACGCGCGGTTTGTAGTAAAAGCCCTGAACGGCGGCCTCGGAGACCGTCTGCATCAGATTGACGTAGCCCTCCTGGTCCTTGGCCAGAAGGATCATGTGGTAGAGCTCGGGCTTATGGTCGCGGGCAAGGGTCTCATCCGGCGTAAAGTAAACCTCGCACCCAAAGATGGGTTTGATGACCAGGGGCGGCTTGAGCTCGTCGATGTTGCCCTTCTCGTCCCACATGGCCATGTCCTTCACATACTGGGCATGCTCGCGCGGGCTTTCCTCGGGATCGGGCTCCACCAGCTCGTCGCGGCGGTCCTTTTCCAAGAAGGCCTTGTCGTGACTCCAGGTTTTGTACTCGGGCGTGTTGTGGTTAACGGCGTCGCAGGCCAGCGCCAGGTCGGGCACGCCATACATGTAGCCGTGGTCGGTAATGGCCACGGCGGGCATGCCAAGCTCAACGGCACGGTTGACCATATCCTGGATACGGGTTGCGCCGTCGAGCATGGAGAAAACAGTGTGATTGTGCAGATGGACGAATGCCATGTAATGAGCTCCGATGCGGGTTCGTGTTCTGACTGAACGATTTTACCCCACGGCACGAACAGCACCCGAACCTAGCCAAACCCACACGGCTCCTATTGAGTTGCGGTGAAATAGTTCCAGTTTGGGCAATCTAGGCCGTAAACAGGAACTATTCCACCGCAAGTTATGGTGAGGATGGAGCGCGGGCGGCGCCAGCTGGACTAGAGGTTGTAGGTGACCACCTGGGGCTCGCAGGGGTTGGCGGGATCGGCCTGCTCCACGCGGACGAACTTGACGGTCACGGCATCAAAGCCCGCCTTGTGCAGAACATCGGCGTAGACGCGCGCCTGCAGGGTGTGCTTCTCCTGCAGCTGGTCCGGCGTCTCATCCGGCGTGCCACCCGTCTTGTAATCGATGACCAGTGCGCGCGACGGATCGGCCGGGTCGGTTGCCAAGGCATCGATAGCGCCCTCGGCATAGGCGCCGTAGCGGGCGATGTCCTCGTCCTCGCAGCCCAGCGAGAAGAACGGCACCTCGGCGCGAACGCACGGCCACGCGAGCAGGTCGGCACGAACAGCCGACTTGAGCCAGCGGTCCAGGGCAACGTCGAAGCGTTCGCGCTGCTCCGGCGTCAGGCACCACAGGCGCGCCAGCGCATCGGCACGCTCAGCGGGCAGCGCATCGGCACCCATCTCGATGAGCCACTGGCAGGCAGCATGGAAGGCCGAGCCCAGCGCCATGGGATTGCCGGTGGGCTCGACAGCGGCCACGTCCGTATCCGTCATCTCCGAGCCATCCGACTCCGCATCATCGCCAGCCTCGTCCATGGGAACACGCGTCTCGGCGGCACGGTCCTCGGCCTCGGCATGGAGCGCCGCGGCGATCGACGAATAGCTGTACGAATCACGCGCCGGGAACGGACGCGTGCCCATGCGCACGCCCACCGCCTGGGGATACACGAGCTCGAACGCATCGGGCTCGGGGTCGGCAGGACCGGGAACGGCGGCTCGGGCATCTGCACCGGCACCCTCCGGCTCCGCATCGCCGCGGACAAGCCTGCCCTCGGCATCCAGTGAAGCGTTGGCCTCAAACGCCTGCTCGCCAAAGGTAAAGTCCGAAAGCGAAATGAGCTCGTAATCGCCCGGCTGAGAGTTGTCGAACACCAGGCGGTCGGCATCGAGCTGCGGCAAGGCCTGCGCGTCGGTCGGCAAAATACGGCGCAGCACGTCATAGGTCAGATCGGTCTCGACGTCGAAGGTCGGCGCGCACACCTTGCCACGGCTCACGCCGGCATCCATCGCCAAGATCACCAGCTCGCGCGCACGCGTCATGGCAACGTAGAGCAAACGAGCCCGCTCCTCGAGCGAAAGCTGCAGGTCGTCGCTGCGCAGGCGAACGAATGCCTCGGCGGGAGAGCCCGTCGCGCAGACGTCCTCCATGAGCTCCGGCGGCAACCATAGCGACGTGCCCTTGCCCTTAAACGCATGCTCAAACTGTTTTTTGACGTCGTCGCCCTTCACAAAGGTTCCGTCGGCGAGCTTAACGCCGTCGAAGCGTGCCGGCAGCGCCACGACCTGCGCTCCGTCCTCGACGCGACCCATCTGTGCCGTACCCGAGGACTTACGCGCGCCAAAGCACTCGGCGACCGCCACGACCGGATATTCCAGACCCTTGGATGCATGCACGGTCATGATGCGTACCGCGCCGTCACCCTCCTCGTTGAGCGCGCCCGGCGCCTCCTTGCCCGCCAGGAAGCGGTCGAAGGCGAGCGCGATGGAGCGCGGCGAGTTGCCGAACTCGGCCTCCGCCTCGGCCACGGCGTCGAGCGCCTTGAGCACGTTGGCGGCGATGGCCTTGCCCTCGGGACCACGCTGCGCCAGACGCACGAACCAGCCCGAAGCGTTGACCACGTCGCGCGCGATGGCGGCGAACGAATCGCGGCCCACGCGACGAAGCGCATACCGCAGCACCTCGCGGGCGCGCGTCACGAGCGGCAGGTCTTGCAGGCCCGGCACATCGGAATCGCTCATGATGCCCGCGTCGATATTCCGGCGCGAGGTCTCCCCCGTCTGGTCGTCCAGCTTGGTCGCCAGCGCCAGGAACTCCTGGGCGCCGAGCGCAAACATCGGCGAGGCGAGCAGCGGCATAAGGCCCTGCGCCGTATCGGCCGGGTTGGCGAGCGCGCAGACTAGGGCGCGCACCGTCTGCACCTCGGCAGCTTGGGCAAAGACTGAGCCGCCTGCGATCACGCAGTCGAGCCCCTGGTCGCGGAAAGCCTGGGCGTAGACGTCGGCGTTGGTCATGCGGCCCAGCAGCAGCACCATGCCACCCTGGGGCTGGCCGGCATCGGCAAGCGCGCGGAACCGCTCCGCGATCGCGCGGGCCTTGGCCTGCGTGCGCTCCTGCGTACTGCCGCCGGCAACAAAGAGGGCCTGGCGACGCGAGGCGTCTGCCACCAGCGTATCCTTGCGGCCGTTACTTGCCTCAAGGTCCAAAAAGCCCTGCATCAGGCCACCGTCATCGCCGTCGAAGACGCGTGCCACGTAACGCAGTACCTCGTCATGGCTGCGGAAGTTGCGCACAAGTTTAACGAGCTCGCCAGCAGGGGCGTCGGCCACGGCAGTCGCCTCGGACGCCGTCGTCGATCCCACCTTGCGCTCCTGGCGGCGGAAGACCTCGACCTCGGCACCACGGAAACGATAGATCGACTGCTGCGCATCGCCCACGGTGCACAGCGCACGCTCCCCCGCACCGGTCAGGTAACGAATCAAATCGACCTGCATCTGGTCGGTATCCTGGAACTCGTCAATCATGACCATCTTAAAGCGGCCCTCATAGGC
>DXZN01000041.1 GCA_019419645.1 Collinsella sp.
GTTTTTGGCTGTCTTGTGGCATCAAATCGCCGCAAGAAGCACGGCGTTCGTATGCTATTTTGACCTGAATCGTCCCCTCGGGACGCCTTGCGAGCTAAGTGAGTAGACTTTTTGGCGCAGGGCGAGCACAAAGCGCATCTGCCTTACTAAAACCGCAGGTCACAGAGATGGCTGTTTTGGGTGTGCTCGGCAGATCGCGAAAAGTCTACTCACTTAGGTTTACGGTGCTGGATATTCTGGACAGGAACAGTTGAGCTTGGACGGCGTGCGTTGCCAGGCGATGCTGGCATTTGCGCCATGCTGGTTTGAGATTTTATAAAAACCGCAGGTAAAACGTATATTAGGTGCATTTTGCCTGGTTTGGCGCGCTAGCCGATGGGCTCGGTGTATTTGGCGCGGTCGGTACGTTGGATGCGCTTGGAGACATGGAGCGGGCGACCGTCGGTGTCGTAGACGTAGTCGGTGATCAGGATCAGCGCCTGCCCGCGCTCAACGTTGAGCAAAAACGCCTCGTTTTGCGAGGCATAGCACACCTCAAAGGTCTTATGCCCCTGCGCCGGCGCACGATGGAACTCCTGGCGCAGCGTGGCGTAGAGCGAACCGTTGATATCGCGATCGATGAGCGACCCAAAGCTTGGCGGCAAATAGGTGGTCTCCAGGCACAGTGGCGCATCGTCCAGGTAACGCAGGCGGACAAGTTTGACAAGCTTGCTGCCCACGCTAGCGTCAAAGAACTTGGCCACGCTGCCCATTGCTTTGGCAAAGCCCGAGTCCACCGTGCGCGTGGTGGGCTTCATACCCTGGCCTTCGACCTGCTTGGTATAGCTCGAAAACACCAGGTTGTTCTCGTGGAGCGCCGGCGTGTCAGCCACAAAGGCGCCGCGTCCGCGCTCGGTGCGAACCAGACCCTCGTCAACAAGCACCTTAAGCGCGTGACGCACAGTGCTGCGCGACAGCCCCGATTCGTCCATGAGCTCCATCTCAGACGGCAGCTTGTCTCCGCACGCGTAGATGCCGGCGGCGATGCGGTCACGCAGCGTACCCGCCAGACGCTCGTATTGGGCCAAGTTCTTTTTCGACGAAGTGCTCATGCGAACAACCTGTATCTAACCTGTATGCTTACTGAACCAAGCATGTATCCAACATGACAACAAAACCGCTGATAATGGATTGCCGAAAACTTTACCAGCAAAATATCTAAGACAAATATAGCATACAACTAGTCGACATAACCAAAACATGTATGTAACTTGTATGCCATCAAGAGCATCAAACGAGAAGAAAGG
Source organism: Collinsella sp. (assembly GCA_019419645.1). GTDB lineage: Bacteria > Actinomycetota > Coriobacteriia > Coriobacteriales > Coriobacteriaceae > Collinsella. The sequence continues at coordinate 1,287 of DXZN01000041.1, forward strand.
CTGATGCACGATGACTACTCAGGAACAGGTTAAGGATGTCGTCTCCCAGGTTTTGGCTGACAAGGCAGACAAGGGCGGCATCAAGCGCGTTGTGTGGATCGGCGCCGGTGGATCTAACGGTGGTAACTATCCTGCCCAGTACTTTATGGAGCACGAGGCCACGCAGGTCGTGAGCTCCAGCTACACCAGCAACGAGTTTGTGCACGCCACCCCTGCCTACGTCAACGAGAACACCCTGGCCGTCGTCGTGTCCATGCGCGGCACCAAGGAGACCATCGTCGCCGCTCAGGTCGCCAAGGATCACGGCGCCAGCACCATCGCCATCTATGTTGACGAGTCCGGCCTCACCGAGGTCTGCGACTACAAGATCCAGTACGACAGCTTGGCCGTTGACGAGTCTTGCATGGGCCGCACCAACTCCGCCGTCGTGACCATGATCGCCATGGAGCTCACGCAGCAGACCGAGGGCTATGCCGAGTACGAGACCGCTATGGCCGCGTTCGACTTGGTCGACCCCATCTATCGCAAGGCCGTCGAGTACACCCGTCCGCTCGCTGCTAAGTGGGCCGAGCAGAACGCCGACAAGCCCTGCATCAACGTCATGGCCCAGGGCCCTCTCTTTGGTGCCGCCTACGTCTTTAGCATCTGCAACGTGCAGGAGATGCTGCAGATCGACTCCTGCACCATCAACACCTGCGACTTCTTCCACGGCCCCTTCGAGATTCTGGACAAGCGCACCTCGCTGTTCCAGCTCATCAGCGTCGGCCGCAGCCGCTGCAATGACGAGCGCGGCATCCGCTTCGTCAACCAGTACGGTGGCGAGCGCGTCTATCAGCTCGACGCCAAGGAGCTCGGCCTCAACGACATCAAGGACAGCGTGAGCGAGTACTTCAACCACCTGATCTTTGCCCCGATTCTCAACAACGTGTACATGCGCGCTCTCTCTGCCGTTACCCACAAGGACTACATGACGCGCCGCTACATGTGGAAGCTTGAGTATTAGTTACGGCGTTTTACCAAACGCCGTAACCGCTCGACGCTGCAAACCCGCCAGAGCGGCAATCTGCCTTTCAGCTTCGGCGGCATGACCAGAAGGTCAATGCCGCCTCACTTCAAGGCACCTTGCTCGCTCTGGCGGGTTTTCGCTGACATTGCCAAAACATCGACGATGCCGTTGCTGTGGGGAGGGGTAGTCGTTGGGGACGTTCTTAAACGACTACTCATTGGGGACAGACTTAAATGAGTGCCCGCAGAGTGAGAGTGGATAATCTCCCATTTTTGGCATGTGTGTAGGCTCAAAGTGGGAGATTATCCACTCTCGTGTTTTGGCCGGCACTTGGGGACACTCCTTGTGTGAGAGATTTTCCATTCGCCGATTTGTGCCTTGAAAAATGTATATAACGACTATAACGTAGTGTGAAACATATTGGAAACAATACCGAGGAGGCTGCGTTGAAGAAAAGCAATCTGGGCTATGTGCTGGTGCTGATCGCCGCGCTTATGTGGGGCAGCATCGGAATCTTTGTAAACGGCATCTCGGCCATGGGCGTTACGTCCCAGAGTATGGCTGCCTTTCGCTTGTTGTCGGGTGCCGTCTTAATGGCTCCGGTCTTGGCATTCATGGGTTGCCAGGGAGGTGCTCGTGAGGGAAAGGCATCGGGTCCCCTGGCACTGTTCAAGGCAAGTCCTAAAGAGCTTGTTCCTTGTGCGCTTCTTGGCATTATCGGCCTCGCCACCGCTAACACGCTTTATTACGAGTGCATGGGCGAGGTGGGCATGTCCACGGCCTCGGTGCTGCTCTACACCTCGCCGGTGTTTGGCGTCATGCTCGGCCGCGTACTTTATCGCGAGGATGTGACTCCCAACAAGCTCGTTGCCATCGCTTTTAACATCGGTGGCTGTGTACTTGCAGTGACCGATGGCGACCTTTCCGGTTTTCATTTTTCGGTTTGGGGCGTCACGTCGGGCGTGATTGCGGGCTTTTGTGGCGCGTCGCTCGCGGTGTTTAGCCGGATAGCAACCAAGACGGTCCACCCGCTGGCTGTCACGTTTTGGGGCCTTGTTTTTGGCGGTGCGGTTATGGCGGCTATCGCGGCTCCGTGGCCAGATGTCGCCGCGGCAATGTCGCCACAGCTGCTGCTGCTGTTCCTTGGCTTTGGACTCATCCCCACAGCCGTGGCCTATGTCTTATATATGCAGGGTCTGTCCATGGGGCTCGAGACGTCGAAAGTTCCCGTCGTAATGTCATTCGAGACGGTCGTCACCGTGCTGCTGGGCATTGGTGTCTACGCCGAGCCCGCCGGTGCGATCAAGGTTCTGGGCATCGTTTTGGTGCTCGCGTCCATCGTGATCATGAACACCGACTTTTCCAAGCTGCGCAACAGTGTGTTTGTCGGCCATGTCATTGAGAGCATGACCTTTAAGCCCAACGCGTGGTGGACGGAGAAATCGCAGGACATGGATCTGTTCCGCGAGCGCACGGGCATTACGCTGGAGCCCACCGTGCAGGAAAGCCCCTGGTACTTCGTGCGATAGGGGATTGCACGCAGGGTCCGACTTGGGGTTATCCCGCCAGTGCCGGCCTGTCCAGCCCCAACGTTTCAAGTACGTTAAACCCGTCAACGGTCGATTTTCACCCGCGAACGGTCTTTATACTAATTAGCAATATCCGCAACGTATAAGACGTTATAATGACCATAACGAAAAGGAGGAGGCAAGATGAATCAGATCATTCTCGCATCTCATGGCGGCCTGGCAGCAGGCGCCAAAGACACGCTCGAGATGGTTCTCGGCGACGTGTCGAACGTCCACGTCGTGTCGCTTGCTCGTGACGACAAGGAGCCCATCACCAACAAGGTGGACGCCATGATCGCCACGTTCAACGCGGACGACACCGTCTATGTGCTGACCGATATGCTCGGCAGCTCGGTCAACAACAGCATGGTCGAGCTTTCCCGCAACGGTGCGGCATTCACGGTGATCAGCGGTTTCAACATTCCGCTGGCACTGACGCTCGCTATGAGCCCCGCCCCCGTCAAGGGTGCCGAGCTCGCGGCCCTCATCAACGAGGCCCGCACCGGTCTGACCAACCCCAACGCACCGGTCGAGGCTGCCGCGGCTCCCGCCAAGAAGGCTAAGGCGCCCCGTCACAGCTCCGGTCCCGCCAAGATCGTCCTCGCACGTCTTGACTACCGTCTGCTGCACGGTCAGGTCGTCTTTACCTGGACCACCAAGGTTCAGGCCGAGCGCATCATCGTCGTCGACAACGCTGCCGCCAACGATGACATCAAGAAGGGCGCTCTTAAGCTGGCCAAGCCCCAGGGCGTGCGCCTGAACGTCTTCACCGTCGAGCGTGCCCTCGCCAAGATGGACAAGCTCAACACCCTCGGCGAGCGCGTCATGTTCGTCTTTGGCAACACGGCCGAGATGCTGCAGTTCTGCCAGGGTTACAAGCTCGACGCCATCAACCTGGGCGCCACCGCCAACCACGACGGTGCCGAGCAGGTCGGCGGTAAGGACAGCTCCGTCTTCTTCGACGCCACCCAGAAGGCCGACGTCAACCAGCTGCTCGACATGGGCATCAAGCTCTACGTCCAGCAGACCCCTACGTATCAGAGCGTCGACATCGACGCCAAGCTGTAATCAACCAGGCTTTTGCCTGACTGAAAGGAGAAGGGTATGAATACGTTCATCAGTGCGGTGCTCGTCGGCCTCGTCGGCGTGTTCTGCATGTGGGACTCCCGCCTGCTCGGTCGTCTTAACTTCGAGCAGCCCCTCGTTGGCGCTACGCTCGTCGGTCTGCTGCTGGGCGATGTGCCCACCGGCCTTGCCGTCGGTGCCGCCGTCGAGCTCGTGTCCATGGGCCTGGTGCAGGTCGGCGCCGCCGTTCCGCCCGATATGGTCCTGGGCGGCATCGTGGCCGCTGCCTTTGCGTGCCTGACCGATGCTTCCGCCGAGACCGCCATGACGATCGCCATCCCGGTCGCCGTCCTGGGTCAGCTCCTCGGCATCGTGTTCCGTTCCATCATCGCCGTCCTCACCCATGTGGCAGATAACGCGATTGATAACGGAAAGTTCAAGACCGCCTACCGTATGCACATCTGCGCCGGCTCCGGTTTGTACGCCATCATGTACTTCCTGCCGATCTTCCTCGCCGTCTTTGTTGGCACCGACCTGGTTCAGGCCATCGTCAACATGGTTCCCGAGTGGCTGTCCACTGGTCTTAACGTTTCGACCAAGATCATGACCGCCTACGGCTTGGCCCTGCTGCTCACCATGATGATCAAGAAGGGTATGACTCCGTTCCTGTTCATCGGTTTCCTGCTCGCCGCTTACCTCAACCTGTCCGTCATCGCGGTCGCTCTGATCGGTGTGTGCCTGGCTGTCGTCTTCATGGGCTTCAAGTTCAACGGTTCCCATGCAGCCGCCGGTGTCGATTCCGACTACGATCCGCTCGAAGACGACGAAGACTAAGGAGGAACACACTATGGCAACCGCAACCAAGGACGTGTCCCTGAACAAGAAGGTCAGCCAGTTCTTCTGGCGCTCCTGGGCCATCCAGGCCTCTTGGAACTACGAGCGTCAGATGAACATGGGCTTCCTCTACGGTATGGTTCCCACGCTCGATCGCCTCTATCCGGACGAGTCCGACCCCAAGCAGCTTGCTGCTAAGAAAGAGGCTTACCACCGTCACATGGCGTTCTACAACTGCACCCCGCAGACGAGCGCTTTCATCCTGGGCCTCGCCGCCTCCATGGAGGAGGAGTACGCCAAGGATCCCGAGAACTTCAACCCCGATTCGATTAACGCGGTCAAGACCTCCCTTATGGGCCCGCTTTCCGGCATCGGTGACTCCTTCTTCCAGGGCACCATCCGCGTTATCGCCTTTGGCTTGGGCGTTCAGCTGGCTCAGCAGGGCTCCATCATGGGCCCGATCCTGGCCCTTCTCATCTCCATCGTCCCCTCCGTGCTGATTACTTGGTTCGCAGCCAAGATGGGCTATCAGGGCGGCCACGAGTACCTGAGCAAGCTTCAGGGCGGCGACCTCATGGAGAAGCTCATGTATGTCTGCGGCATCGTGGGTCTTATGTCCGTGGGCGGCATGATCGCCACGCTCATCGGCGCCACCACCCCGCTGCAGTTCGTTGACGGCACTGTCGTTATCCAGGACATCCTGGACAGCATGATGCCCCAGATGATCTCCCTTGGCCTCACCGGCCTTATGTACTGGCTCATCAAGAAGAACGTCAACACCGGTTGGCTTCTCGTGATCGCCATTGTGGGCGGCATCGCCCTCTCCGCGGTCGGCATCCTGGCTTAGTCGCGACTAAGCGCCTAACCGCTTTCCCCCGGGGGCCTGCCTGGCATCCCATACCCCAGGCAGGCTTCCATCCCCAAAATGCGACAATGGGACAGTCCCTTTGTCGCATCCTCAACGGGCCGGCGACTCGGCCCAAACCACGGTAACCCTGCGAGCGCCCGGCAATGTGACGCCGCAACAAATCGAAAGGAATGTGTCAGATGTACGAGATCGACCTTAACCTCCCTAAGCAGATCGTCGCTGACGTCCTGTCCAACCACGAGATCCACAGCGTCGCTTTCGTCGGCTGCGGTGCTTCCATGTCCGACCTTTACCCCGCCAAGTACTTCCTGGCCAACAACACGGACAAGCTGAACGTTCAGATCTTCACCGCTAACGAGTTCAACTACGACACGCCTTCCTGGGTCAACGAGCACACCTTCGTGATCACCTGCTCCCTCGGTGGCTCCACGCCCGAGACCGTCGAGGCCAACAAGACCGCCAAGAAGCACAACTGCCCGGTCGTCTCCCTCACCAACAAGGCTGGCTCCGCTCTGACCGTCGACGCCGACCACGTCATCGTTCACGGCTTCCACGCCAACTACGCTGCCAAGTGCGAGAAGCCCGGCTACGCCATCGCTCTTGCTGTCGAGATCCTTCAGCAGACCGAGGGCTATGACCACTACGAGGACATGATCACCGGCCTCACCAACGTCTTCGAGCTCTGCGAGAACGCCGCTCAGTCCGCCAAGGGTCTTGCCAAGCAGTTCGCCCAGGACTTCAAGGACGACGAGATGATCTACTTCATGGCCTCCGGTGCCTCCGAGAAGATGGCTTATTCTCACGCCGCCTTCCTGTTCACCGAGATGCAGTGGATCGACGCCGCCGCCTACAACACCGGCGAGTACTTCCACGGCCCGTTCGAGGTTTCCACCGAGGGTAAGCCCTACGTCTTCTTCATGTCCGATGGTGCCACCCGTCCGATGGACGCCCGCGCCCTCACCTTCCTTAAGCGCATGGGCGCCAAGGTCGCTCTGATCGACTCCAAGGACTACGGCCTGGCCGACGCCGTGCCCGCGAGCGTTGTCACCTACTTCAACCCGCTGCTGCACCTCGCTGTTATGCGCGAGTACGGCAACCAGATCGCCGAGGCCCGTCAGCACCCGCTGACCATGCGTCGCTACATGTGGAAGCTTTCCTACTAATCACAAGTAAGTAGACCTTACGGGTTGATTGAGAGGGGATGGGGTTTGTGCCCCATCCCCTTTTTGCTCTGGGGAGGGCGTGCGCGCACGCGCCGCAAAACACCAGATAAAACCTACCAAAATAAACCTGTCCCTTTTTGGCAGGTGGGAGGAGATGCGTATGATCAAGGCAGTGCTGTTTGATATGGACGGCGTGCTGGTCGATACCGAGTGGTTCTACAACCGTCGTCGCGTGGCGTTTATGGAAGAGAAAGGGTTCCACTTTGACGAGATCCCCGATCTTTCGGGGTCTAACGAGCCTGCCATTTGGGAGGCGCTGGTGCCCGACGATGTTGAGCTGCGCGAGCGCCTGCGCGTGGAGTACAAGCAGGTCTACAGCCCGGACCATCCCGTTCCGTATGCCGAGCTGCTCAACGAGCAGACGAAGCCGGTGATGCGTGAGCTGCACGAGCGCGGCGTGAAGTGTGCCATCGCGAGCTCGTCCTATCGCGAGCTCATTGACGAGCTGGTGGAGATTGCCGGCATCGCCGACGTGCTGGACTACACCATCAGCGGTCACGAGTGCAGCGCGTTTAAGCCCGACCCCGAGATCTACCTGCGTGCCATGGAGGCGCTGGGGGTGGGGCCTACCGAGTGCCTGGTTATCGAGGACTCGCCTTTGGGCATCGAGGCCGGCAAGCGCTCCGGCGCCCGCGTCCTGGCACTGCGTCCGAACGAGGGCGTCAACCTGGATCAATCGCGAGCCGATGCCGTTATCGACAATCTGATCGACATTTTGGCCGCTCTGTAGCGTTGATTCACCGCAAAAAGTACGGGTTCAAACGTTTTTTGCGGTGGACTGGCTCGATTTGGTTTCGATTTTGATCCGCTTGGCTTCGATTCGGGCTAAGTGAGTAGACTTTTTGGCGCAGGTGGAGCACAAAACATATCTTCCTTTGTAAAACCGCAGGTCGCAGAGGTGGCTATTTTTGGGTGTGCTCGGCAGATCGTAAAAAGTCTACTCACTTAGATTTTTGCCCTTTGGTCGTAGGAGTTGCTGGTCCCGTTTTGGTTGTCGAGAGGGGGTGAATTGAAGCGCCCCCGCACGCTCCATGCTACAATCGCGGGCATACCCCACAACTACATCTGCCTTCGAAGGGAGCCTACGTGGCGAACGCCATCGATCAGCTCACGGACCGAGTGCTCGTACTCGGCCGTCTCACCATCGTCCGCCGCGCCATTACTGCCGTGGCGGTCACGATTTCCGCCATTCTCCAGACATTTCTGATCCAGGCGTTCATTCAGCCCGCCGATCTGCTTCCGAGCGGTCTCACCGGCGTCGCGGTCCTGCTCGATCGCGTTACCTCGCTTGGCGGCGTTCACATCGATATCTCGCTCGGTATGCTCGCGCTCAACATCCCCGTGGCGCTCCTATGCTGGAACGGCATCAGCAAGCGCTTCGTCATCTTCTCGATGATGCAGGTCGTGCTCTCATCGCTGTTCCTCAACATCTTTCACTTTGCCCCGTTTTTGGGCGACAAGATTATGCTCATCATTTTTGGTGGCGTGGTCTCAGGTCTGGGCGCTGCCATCGCACTTAAGTCCGGCGCATCTACCGGTGGCACCGACTTTATCGCGCTGTGGGTCTCCAACCACACGGGCAAGACCATCTGGGGCGTCATCTTTGGTTTCAACTGCTTTATCCTGGCGATCTTTGGCTTTATGTTTGGCTGGGACAATGCGGCGTATTCCATCGTGTTCCAGTTTATTTCGACCAAGACCATCGACAGTTTCTACCGACGCTACGACCGTGTGACGCTGCAGATCACGACACGCAAGGCAGACGAGGTCATGACAGCCTATGTTGACCATTTTCAGCATGGCATTAGCTGCGCCGAGGTCATTGGCGGATACAGCCGCGAAAAGATGTATCTGCTGCACGCCGTTGTCTCGACCTACGAGAGCCAGGACATTATCAAGCTGGTGTGCGATATTGATCCCGGCGCCGTGATCAATGTGTTCCACACGCTCAACTTCGTGGGCGGCTGGTGGGGCGGCCATGTCGACGAGCCCATGCCCACGGCCGTACCCGATCCCGACAAGCCCGCGCGCATGGCCAGCAGGCAGGCGCGCCTCAGCGAGCAGGACAGTCTGCAGCAGGACGACGGCAAGTAAGGATTTGCTGTATGTGGTGTATCGTTTTATCAAACTGAGATAACATATAAAAAGACGTTATATACGTATTAGTTATTTCGCTATTTTGATAAGAGTGATCAGATATGCCCGCACCCAAAAATGCACCACTTTACCAGCAGATTTACGACGAAATCAAGGATGCGATCGAGAAAGGTGTTTATGCACCCAAGGAGCGTATCCCGTCCGAGCTTGAGCTTGCCGAGCAGTACGAGGTAAGCCGCATTACGGTGCGTCGCGCCGTTGAGGAGCTGTGCTCCGATGGCTACCTGGTTAAGCAGCAGGGCCGTGGCACCTTTGTCTCCACGCCGCACATCAACCGCCAGTTTCACGCCTCGACGCTGCAGACGTTTACCGCGCTGTGTGCCGGCAACGGCATGAAGGCCGGTGCACATGTGGTCGATCGCCAGATTGTGCCGGCGCGCCAAAACGAGATGGAGTTCTTTGGCCTGCAGAAGGATGCGCTGCTGCTGCATATCAAGCGCGTGCGTACGGCCGACGGCGAGCCCATATTTGAGGAGAACATCTTTGTGCCGTTTGACGCCTACCGTGAGCTGTTGACGGCCGATCTTGAGGACAAGTCGATTTTTGCCGAGGTCGAGCGTGTTGGCGGAACGCCGATTGTCTCGGTTGGCTACCGTACGGTCGAGGCCGTTCGAGCTAACGCCGAGCAGGCGGCCGAGCTGGGCATTGCTCCGCACGATCCGCTGCTCAACCTGCGTGCCGGCTTTATCGGTCCCAATGGCGAGCCGGTCCTGATGGGTAAGCAGTACTACGTGGGATCGCGCTACGTTATGGTGATGTAAGTTACGCGGTTTTACCAAACCGCGTAACGGCTCGACGCTGCAAGCCCGCCAGAGCGGCAATCTGCCTTTCAACTTCGGCGGCATGACCAAAAGGTCAATGCCGCCTCGTTTCAAGGCACCTTGCTCGCCCTGGCGGGCTTTCGCTGACTTTGCCAACACATTGGCGTTGCCGTGGTAGTCATTGGCCTGTGTACGGGTTCAAAGTGGGAGATTATCCACGCTCGTTCCCATCGGATTACATTACCCGTCGCCGGCAGCCGGGCGACGTCGGTCCGTGTGGCGGCGTATAATCGGCGGCAGATGACTTGGACGTTAGGAAACCATGACCGATAGCATGCGGCAGATGGCGCTCGACACGCTCGGCGCCTATTTTGGCTACACCTCGTTTCGCCCGGGACAGGACCGCATGGTCGATGCGATTCTTGCCGGACGCGATGCGCTGGGTGTTATGCCCACGGGCGCCGGCAAGTCCATTTGCTACCAGGTACCCGCGCTCATGCTGGCCGGCATCACCTTTGTGGTGAGTCCGCTGCTGTCGCTTATGGAGGATCAGACCCGTGCATTGCTCGCGGCGGGTGCGCGGCCCAGTTATCTCAACTCCAGCCTTACCCCGGCCCAGCAAAACACTGTGCTCAAGCGGGCGCGCGAGGGCCGCTACCAGCTTATGTACGTGGCGCCCGAGCGCCTGCTCGAGCTGCGCTTTTTAGCCTTTGCGCAGGAGGCCGCGGCGGACGGCGGCATTGGCGTGCCGCTCGTGGCCATTGACGAGGCCCACTGCGTGAGCCAATGGGGCCAGGATTTCCGCCCCGCCTACCTGCAGATTCGCGAGTTCATCGATTCGCTTCCGCAGCGCCCCATCGTGGCGGCCTTTACCGCTACGGCGACCGAGCGTGTGCGCGCGGATATCCAGCAGATGCTCGGCCTGCAAAATCCTGCGACGGTGGTGACGGGCTTCGATCGCAAGAACCTCTACTTTGGCTGCGAGGAGATGGGCGACAAGGCCAAGGCCGCGTGGGTGCGCGACTATGTGATCGCGCATTCGAGCGAGAGCGGCATCGTGTATTGCTCGACCCGCAAGACAGTCGATGCGCTGGCAGGCGAGCTTGCCGAGGCACTGGGCCCCAGCGGCATTCGCGTTGGCCGCTATCATGCCGGCATGGGCAACGACGCCCGTCGTCAAAGCCAGCGCGCCTTTATCGATGACGATATCCAGGTGATGGTTGCCACTAACGCCTTCGGCATGGGCATCGACAAGCCCAACGTGCGCTACGTTATCCACAACAACGTGCCCGAGAGCATCGAGGCCTACTACCAGGAGGCGGGCCGCGCCGGCCGCGATGGCGATCCGGCCAGCTGCCACTTGCTGTGGAACGGCAACGATTTTCGCATGCGCCGTTTTTTGATCGATCGCGGCGATTCGGGCGACGAGGCGCTCGACGACGAGCAGCGCGCATGGGCGCTCCAGAATCGGTATCGCCTGCTCAGCCAGATGGAGGGCTACTGCAATACCACCGGCTGCCTGCGCGAATACATGCTGCGCTACTTTGGCGACGAGACCGCGGCCGAGCATGCTGCCGCGGCTGGTGCGGGCGCCACCGCCACGGACGACGCCGAGGGCTGCGGCAACTGCAGCAACTGTCTCACGCAGTTCGAGGTCGAGGACGTCACCGATATGGCACGCGCTGCCGTGCGCTATGTGGCCACGCGCCCCATGCGCTTTGGCAAGTCGCTGATCGCCGATGTACTTCACGGCGGCAATACCGAGCGCATTCGCCAGATGAACCTGGATCAGGACCGTGGCTATGGTGAGCTGTCGAGCGAATCGGTCGGGCGTATTAAGGACATCATTGGCCAGCTGTGCGGCCGTGGTTATTTGGCCACCTCGCAGGGGCAGTACCCGGTCGTGGGGCTGGGCCCGCGTGCCGTCGAGGTCGAGGATGAGGCGTTCGCCTTTACCGTCAAGCGTCGTGCGTCCAAGCGCAAGGCCTCGGTCCGCGCCCGCCGTGCGGTGGATTTGCTGCGCGAGGAGGCCGAGCTGGATCAGCGCCCGCGCGTGGGCGACGATGCCGAGCTGTTCGAGCGCCTGCGTACCCTGCGCAAGGAGATCTCGACCGAGCTCGAGATGGCGCCGTACATGGTCTTTTCCGACAAGGCCCTGCGCGGCCTGTGCCGCCTGCGCCCGCAAACGCGCGACGAGCTGATTCAGGTCAACGGCATCGGCGAGAAAAAGGCCGATGCCTTTGGCGAGCAGTTTATGGCGGCGATTGAAGAGTTTGAGTCCGAGCATGCACGGAATGGAGCATAACGATGTCATCCGACGATAAAACCGAGCGCACTGAGGTGTCCGCTGTGCCGCTGTACCAGCAGGTTATGGACGACCTGAAGGGCGAGATCGCGCGCGGCGTGTATGCGGCCGGCTCGCGCATTCCTTCCGAGATGGAGCTCGCGAAGTCTTACGGCGTGGGACGCATCACCGTGCGTCGCGCCATCGAGGAGCTGTCGCGCGCGGGATATCTCAACCGACAGCAGGGGAGGGGCACCTTTGTGTGCGCTCCCAAGCTCAAGCGCAAGATTGTCCAGAAAGGCGACGTCCAGAGCTTTACTGAGGGTTGTGCCGCCAACGACATGGTGGCCGGAGCGCGTCTGGTGTCGCGTACGGTGGTCGCGGCGACGCGCGAGGATGCGGCGTTCTTTGGCGTGGAGCCCGGCTGCGAGCTCATCGTGGTCGAGCGCGTGCGCACGGCGGATGGCGTGCCCGTCATGCTCGAGAACAACGCCTTTGTGCTGGCCGACCATCCCTACCTGCAGACGCTTGCCGACGAGGACCTCGCCGATAACTCGATCTTTGCGCTCGTTGCCGAGCATTCGGGCCGCGCGCCGCTCAAGTCCGACCCCTGTACCGTGGAGATTGCGCTTGCCGATGCTCAGGCGGCCCCGCTGTTGGAGGTGCCGGCCGGCGAGCCACTCTTCTATATGGAGGCGTACTTTACCGATGAGGACGAGCGGCCCCTGCTGCTCGGGCGCCAAAAGATCGTGGGCTCGCGCTACGTGTTCGACATCTAACGTCCATAGATAGAACAACATAGAACAAATTTGCTGAAATGACTTCACCTGCGACAGCTCGCATGCTATAAATAGAACAACATAGAACGACTGCAGGTACGAGCTGCCGTCGTCCAAAGCCGCCACACAAGGAGGAGCGTCACCGTGAACGCACACGATCTGGTTCAGGAAATTATCGAGCGCAAGGGCAAGATTGAGAACGTTTTTTGGATTGCCTGCGGCGGTTCGATGATCGACCTGATGCCGGCCAACGAGCTGCTCAAGCGCGAGGCGACCACGTTTACCTCGACGGTTTACACGGCGCGCGAGTTTTGCCTGATGGCCCCCAAGAGTCTTGGCGAGAAGTCACTCGTCATCGCCTGCAGCCACAGCGGCAATACGCAGGAGGTCGTCGACGGTTGCGAGATGGCGCTGGCAGCCGGCGCCGAGGTCGTGGCCATGACCGACTGCGAGGGCTCCAAGATTGATAACGGCAAGTGGACCACCTGGGTCTATCCGTGGGGCGAGGGTGTGTCACAGGCCGAGGTACCGCAGGGTATCGGCGTCCTGATGGCTGCCGAGCTGCTCGACCAGCAGGAGGGCTACGAGGCGCTCGCCGACATGTACGCCGGTCTCAAGCAGATGGACGTGCTGCTGCCCGCTGCTCGCGAAAAGGTCAACGCCGAGCTGGGCGATCGCTTTGCCGAGCTCTGCCAGCAGCACAAGTTCTTCTACATCCTGGGCTCCGGCCCCAACTTTAGCCAGACCTACGCCATGGCCATCTGCTCGCTCATGGAGATGCAGTGGCAGCACTGCTGCTACATCCATTCCGGCGAGTACTTCCACGGTCCCTTCGAGGCCACCGAGCCCGGCGTGTTCTACTTTGTGCAGCTCGGATCGGGCGAGTGCCGCCCCATGGAGGAACGCGCGCTCGCGTTCCTCAACACGCACACCGATACGATCATGGTGCTCGATGCGCTCGAGTACGGCGTGGGCGACGTGCCCGCCAGCGTGCGTTCGTACCTGGAGCCGATCTTCTTTTACGCGATGAGCTGCGAGCTGCGCGCAGCCCGCGGCAAGGTGTTCGACCACAGCCCCGAGATTCGTCGCTACATGGGCATCGAGCAGTACTAGGTAACGGGAAAACCATTCACCTTCGATTCGCAAGGGCACTGCGTGAGTCAAAAAAGCGGGCCGCGCCGGGGATTTCCGGCGCGGCCCGCTTAGTATCGCGCTTAGATTCGCAAGGTTGCGGCAGCCAGCGGCCTACTTTGCGTCGTAGGCCTCGGTGTCCCACCAGTCGAGCTGGGCGATGTTGTCGCGGATGTGCTGGCAGCTCTTGTGGAAGCCCTCGAGCTCGTACTCGGACAGGTCGAGCGTGTAGACCTCCTCGACGCCCTCGGCACCGATCACGCACGGCAGGGAGGTAAAGATACCCTCCTCGCCATACTGGCCGGTCATGAGCGTGGAAGCGGAAAGCACGGCGTGCTCGTTGTGCAGCACGGCGGCGCAGACGCGCGCGGCGGAGTTGGCGACGGCGTATTCGGTGCACTGCTTGCCCTGGTAGGTCACATAGCCGCCCTTACGCGCGAGCTCCTCGACCTCCATGTGGTCAAAGGCGTACTTGTCGGGGTTCTCGGCCTGAAGCTCGTTGAGGTTTTTGCCGGCGATGGTTGCGGCCTTAAAGGCGGCAAGCTGGCTAAAGCCGTGCTCGCCGATCATGTAGGTGTCGATGGACTTGGGGCTCACGCCGACCTTCTTGGAGATCTCGGTGCGCAGGCGGGCGGAGTCCAGGCCGCAGCCCGAGCCGATGATCTTCTTGGGATCGTAGCCGGTCAGGTGCCACAGCTCGGTGCACACGACGTCGCAGGGGTTGGAGATGCTCACGAAGATGCCGTCAAAGCCGGCGTCGACGATGCGCTTGGCAAAGGTGCGCGCGGCGTCGGTGGTAAAGAACAGCTCGCCGTCGCGGTCGCCGGCGGCCAGTGCGACCTTGCCAGCGGCGTTGACGATGACGTCGCAGCAGGCCAGCTCCTCGTAATGGTCGTAGCAGTTGACGATCTCAGTGTTGTACGGGACAAACGAAAGGGAGTCGCGCAGGTCCTGGACCTCGGACGTCACCTTGGCCTCGTTGATATCGCACAGGTACAGCTCGTCGGCAATGCCCTGCATAAGCAGGCTGTTGGCGACATGTGCTCCCACGTGGCCCTGGCCGACCACACCGATCTTACGCGTCTGGTACATATACGTATCCTTTCGGCCGAGTTTTTCGCGTCGGACTATTGTAACGTCCTGCTGCCACTTTGCTAGACTAAAGCGCCGTAGATTTTTGGGACATGCCTTAATCTCTACTTTTGGAGTGATTTGGGCCGCTGACGGCATCGCGGGGCGATGTGCTCGCGCGGATGGGGCCGCTCGTTGTACCATAGCTGCAACTGACTCGTAAGGAGCATCCATGCCCATTCGTATTCCCGACGCCCTCCCTGCCGCCGCGCAGCTCGAGAGCGAGAACATCTTTGTCATGACCGAGTACCGCGCACTGCATCAGGACATCCGTCCGCTGCGCGTGCTCATCCTCAACCTCATGCCCACCAAGATCGCCACCGAGACGCAGATCATGCGCAAGCTCTCCAACACGCCGCTGCAGGTGGAGGTGGACCTGCTACGCACCAAGACGCACGAGGCCACGCACGTGAGCGCCGGCCACCTGGAGACGTTTTACCGCACGTTCGACGACATCCGCGACATCCACTACGACGGCCTGATCATCACGGGCGCGCCGGTGGAGCAGATGCCGTTCGAGGAGGTCGACTACTGGCCCGAGCTCTGCCAGATCATGGATTGGTCCACCACACACGTGCACTCTACGCTGCACATTTGTTGGGGCGCGCAGGCCGGGCTGTACCATCATTACGGTATCCAGAAGTACGACCTGCCGGCAAAGGCGAGCGGCGTGTTCGAGCATTATCTGGTGAAGCCGCAAAGCCCGCTGGTCCGTGGCTTCGACGACCGTTTCTATGCCGTGCACTCGCGCAACACCGATGTGCGCCGCGAGGACGTGGAGGCCGAGCCGCAGCTTGAGGTCGTGGCCGTGTCCGACGAGGTGGGCCTGTACATCGTCAAATCGATCGACAGCCGCCGCTTCTTTGTATTTGGCCACCCCGAGTACGATACCGACACGTTGCGTCTGGAATACGAGCGCGACGTGAAGCGCGGTCTCAACCCCCAGGTGCCGGCGCATTACTTCCCGAACGACGACCCCACCGCCGAGCCGCGCAACGTCTGGCGCAGCCAGGCTCAGCTGCTCTACACCAACTGGCTCAACTACTACGTCTACCAGACCACGCCCTACGACCTGGCTCGCGCCGGCGAGGAGCACTAGGCTACGGCTGCTGCTGTGCCGGCGGCGTGACGAGCGTGGATATCCGGACGGACGAGCGTGGATTTTCGGACATTTACAAATCGAGCGTGGATAATCTCCCACTTTTGGCTTGAAACTAGGCTCAAAACGGGAGATTATCCACGCTCATTTTTTAGGCATGTAGATGCCGATGGCTCGGCTAAGCGACGGTGCGTGCAGAGGCAAAGTCGCATTTGGCGTAGTCTTGAATCTCGACGGGTTTTTCTTTCTGATAATCCGATGGACCAAGGCCTCAAAATGTGGAGACAGGGACCTCTCGACAACCGCCCTGCCTGCAGATATAAGCCATCAGCCTAAAACGTCCAAAACCGTCAAGCATTTGGTCAGCGCCTGGACGGTATTTGGTCAGACTTCGCATGAAACCGTCTGGTACGTTTGCGCCGTTCCAAGATTTGGGAGGCGACATGGGAAACATGACGGCGAATCAAAGGCTTGCAAGTCACATTAAAGCATGCGAACAGCAGATGAGCTGCGTGTACGCGCGCACGGCGGCGGAGGCAAAGCAGATTCAGCGGCGGGCGGAGGCGGGAAGTCTCGAAGCGGTCATGCCGGGGCTGTATGCGCGTCCGGAATACTGGTCCGAGCTCAAGTTTCGGCAGCGTTATCTGCATCGGGTGCGGGCGCTTGCGCAAAAGCACCCCGACTGGACATTTTGCTCCTATACGGCGGCTGTTATCTATGGCCTTTCGGTTTCGCATGCCAATTTGACGCACATCCATATCGCCGCGATGCCGCCCCAATCGACGACGCCGGGCTCTCAGGTCATTCGTCATCGCTATGCTCGTCAAACACGGGCCACCCAGATGGATATCGCCGTAACCGATATCGATCAAACGATTACGGATTGCTTGGTCGATGCATCGTTTGTCGAGGGACTGATCATCGCGGATTCGGCGCTCCATGAGCAACTTTTGTCGAAGGAGCATCTCGTTGAGACGGTCGACAAGCTTGGCCTGAATCGTCGCGGTGTTGTGACGGCGCGCAGGGTTGCACGATGTGCCGATGGGCTGTCGGAAAGCGGCGGCGAGTCCAAGGCGCGTGCCCTGATGATCGAGCGCGGCTGGCAGACGCCGGAGTTGCAAGTTGAGCTGTTCGACCCGGTTGAGCCGGGACGACCGTATCGCGTCGACTACTTGTGGCGCGTGGGCGACCGGCTGATTATCGGGGAGTTCGACGGATTTGTTAAAAGCGAGAAGGCAGCGGAGGAGGGCAAGCTCGCGAAGACGCAGTTCGATGAGCGCCAGCGCGAGTCGAGGCTTTCGCTGCTTGATAACTGCAAGATCGTGCGCTTGTGCTGGGATGATCTAAGGGATCCGACAAAGTTCGATCGCAAGCTCAAGGTCGCCGGCGTGCCGCGTGCCTGCTGAGACGGTTACAGGGCGTTAGGCTGCACGAGCGTGGAAATCCGGACGGATGAGCGTGGGAATTTAGACGCGATTTGGTTGAGCGTGGATTTTCGGACACACGAGCGTGGATTATCGGACGTTTGAATAATGAGCGGGTAGTGCGCACAGATGTGGTGTAAGAGCCGGCGGGGAGCGGGGGCTTGCGCCCG
>DXZN01000042.1 GCA_019419645.1 Collinsella sp.
GATACAGACCGTCGAGCCTGGTATAGAGCTGATCATCGGTGAGCACGGTTTCTTCCTGGACCACCTCCGCAGAATCGTCCTGCTTGGTATCGTCCTCAGTGGCCTCGCCCTTTTGGCGCGTGGGGAAGGTGGTCTGTGCAGCTTGGCCAAACTGGTCGTAGAAGCCGGGCATGACACCCATGGGATCGGTCGTCACGAACCAATAGGCACCGCCGCAAACGACGGCAAGGACCGCGATGACGACGAGCGGCTTGGGGATATGACGCTTATGCTTGTGATAGGCGTCCTCGTCGGGGTGCACCTTGCGCTTGGGTTTTTGAGCATCGTCATGCAGGGAAACGGGCGTGGGAATATCGACCTTGGGGATACCGAAATCCTTATCGAAAGCCGGCAGCACGCAGGTCTCATTGGGGTCGGCGGCGTCCGAAAGCACCGCAGCGGCAGAGGCCGGCGCATGCGGCACCTCGGTATCGATCTGCTCTTGCGTTAGGCGCGGAAAGCCCGCCGTGCGGCCCGCTGCCAGGTCGGATGCTGCCGCGTCCTCGGAGAGGATACCCGGAGCGGGGCGTCCACATTTGGGGCACGTACGATCATGCGGAGAAAGACGGGCACCGCAGCCCTCACAGAACACAAACTCGGTGTGCTCGGGACCATCGCCCGGACCCACATAGGCGTTGCAGTAGGGGCAGAACGAGGCGCCGTCCTCGATAGTCTTAAGGCAATGCGGGCAGATCACGGCATCCTCTTTTCGAAGCAATTCAAACAATCGAGGTTAGAGCATAACATCGCCACGGCCCCACAGGAGCAAGGCACCAATTCAACATCGCCAGGGCGCGTAGCTACTTCTTCTTTTTGCTTGGCATCGAAACTTTGATGCCTTGGGCGGACTTGGTTACGCGGGAGCGCTTGGCGCCCGTGGGCTTCTTTTTCTTGGGCTGGGCCTGGGCCACGCCCTCGAGTGCGCGGGCCTCGGCCTCACGAACGGTGCGAGCTTCGCGGCGCTGCGCCATGTCGGCGGCGACGCGCTTGGCAAAACGCTCCGCCGTCGAACCCGTCGAGCTCACCTTGCCGCCACCGCGACCCAGGCGGACGCGAACACCGCGGCCAAAACCAGTTGCGGCATGACGACGACGCGGCTTGAGCGAATCCATCATCGTGGCGAGCTTAAAAAACACCGAGCAGGTAAAGACCACGACGGCAGCCAAGATAACCATCTGGCCCATTGTCAGGTTGGCAATAGACAGCAGCTCCGGGAATCCGATAACGCCCACCAGGATGCCGGCGACTACAAACACAAAGAGCACCACACGTAAGGGCGTGAGAGGCTGCGAGATGCGCCAGATCAGGCTGACGCTCGCCGCGCACGACGTAAGCAGGCACATCGTAGACAGCGTGAGCTGGCTAAAGCCAAACACCCGCGCCACAAAGATATCGAGCGCTGCAGCCAAAATGACCGCAATCGACGCCGGCAGTGCCCGCTTGAGCACGTTCGTCAGGAACGATCCCTTCACGCGAGCATTGTTGGGCTCCAGGCCCAACACAAAGCCCGGCGCGCCAATACAGAAGAAGTTAATGAGCGTCATCTGGATGGGCTCGAAGGGGTACGGCGGCAGCGCGATGCACAGCGCCGCCAAGCCCATCGAGAACAGCGTTTTGGTCAGGAACAGCGCCGCGGAGCGCTGCAGGTTGTTGATGGAGCGACGGCCCTCGGCCACCACGGCGGGCATCGAGGCAAAGTCGTTGTCGACGAGTACGATCTCGGCCACGTTACGCGCGGCGTCGGAGCCAGCCGCCATGGCGACGGAGCAGTCAGCCTCCTTGAGCGCTAGCACATCGTTAACGCCGTCGCCCGTCATGGCCACGGTGTGCTCGCGGCGCTTGAGTGCCTGCACGAGCTCGCGCTTCTGCTGCGGGGTCACACGACCAAAGACATGGTAGCGGTCCACTGCGGCATCGAGCTTGGCCGGCGTATCGAGCGTCGTGGCGTCCACATAAGCGTCAGCCCCCGGCACGCCCACCACGCGCGCAATCGACGACACCGTACGCGGGTCGTCGCCACTGATCACGTTGAGGGTCACGCCCTGCTCGTTAAAGTACCCGATGGTCTCGGCGGCCGAGGTGCGGATCTCGTCGCGAATGGTCACAAAGCCCACGGGCTCGGCCTCGCCCACCATATCGCCATCGGGCGTAAAGCCGTCCACGCAGGCCACCACAAGCACGCGGCAGGTGTCGGCAAGTTCGGCGACACGGTTCTCGACCTGGGCAAACGCACGATCAGAGAGCACAAACTGCGCCGCACCCATCACATATGAGCCCTGTGCAAACGACGCGCCGCTCCACTTTTTGGAAGACGAGAACGGAATGACCGACAGCGGCTCAGACACCTCGACCGGACGGTCGGCGTAATAGTTGAGCAGCGCCTGACAGGTCTCGTTGGCATCGGCCGAGGTCGCACGTGCGACGTTAGCCAGCGCAAAATCGAGCACCGTGGTATCGACGGGAACGGCGGCGTCGCCCTCCCCCGCACCCATACCCTCGACCGGCAGCGGATAGGTACCCTCGACCTCCATGCGGCCCGACGTGATGGTGCCCGTCTTGTCCAGGCACAGCACGTCGACACGCGCGAGCGTCTCAATGCAGTAGAGCTGCTGCGCGAGTACCTTGCGGCGGGCCAGGCGCACCGTGGCGATGGCGAGCACCGACGAGGTCAGCAGCACCAGGCCTTGCGGGATCATGCCCAGCAGGGCGCCCACCGTGGACAGCAGCGCCGACGAAGGCACATGACCAGCCAACAGCTCGGAGAAGCACCACGAAAGCGCGCTATTGCCTGGGGTTCCCGCGGCATCCCACAGCTCGCTCACGCTCGAGGCAAACAACGCCAAACCGAGCGGGATCATGATGATGCTCGCAAAGCGCACGATGGCGTTGAGCGCGTTCATGATCTCGGAATTGACCTTTTTGACGTACTTGGCCTCGTTATTTATTTTGGCCACGTAGTTGTCGGCGCCGACATGGATCACGCGGGCGCGCAGCAGACCCGAGTCGATAAAGCTGCCGCTCATGAGCTCGGAACCGGGCTGTTTCTTAATAAGATCGCTCTCGCCCGTCAGCAGGCTCTCGTTCACGAGCGCCTCGCCCGAAACCACCACGGCGTCAGCGGGGATCTGGTCGCCGCGCCCCAGGCGGATGATGTCGTCGAGCACGATCTGGTCCAGGTCGAGCTCCACCTCGGAGCCGTCGCGCACCGCGATGGCCTTCTTGGAGGTCAGCAGCGTGAGCTTATCGACCATCTTTTTGGAACGCATGGACTGAATGACGCCAATAGCGGTATTGAGGAACACCACGAACAGGAACGTCAGATTCTTAAACGAACCGGTCAAAATGACCAGGAACGCCAAGATCACGTTGATCAAATTGAACAGCGTGCAGAGGTTCTCGATGATGAGCTCTTTGACCGACTTGGTCTTGAGCTCCATGTTGCGGTTGATCTTACCGGCGGCGATGCGCTCCTCGACCTCGGCGGTCGAGAGTCCGCGCTCGATATCCGTTGCTGCCATACCACGTCCCATCACGTCGCGTCGGTATAAGAAAAACCGCCCGGACCATGCGAGGTTCGGACGGTCTCACGTTCGATGGTGCCCCATGTTGGATTCGAACCAACGGCCTTCTGCTCCGGAGGCAGACGCTCTAATCCCCTGAGCTAATAGGGCCAACGTTTGGCATTATACCCAAGTGCGCCACGGGCTAACAAAATAAAAGAAAAAGCTTTGCAATTCCGAGGAAGACGCAACGCAACGGCCCACTTTAGAAGGCAAAAGCGAGTCAGATAGTATAAACTCTCATGCACCATATATACACGGCTCGCGATGCGGGCCGTTTTTGCAAAAGTTATCCATCGAGGTGAGAGGCACACCATGATTGCAATTTTAAAGCAGAGCGCCAGCGACGAGGCCGTAAGCCATATCGTCAGCTGGATTGAGAAAAAGGGTCTCAAGACCGATGTCTCGCGCGGCGAGAACGAGACGATCATCGGCCTGGTGGGCGATACGACCAAGATCGACCCGTTCCTGCTCGAGTCCATGGACGTCGTCGAGCGCGTGCAGCGCGTCTCCGAGCCGTTCAAGCGCGCCAACCGTAAGTTCCACCCCGAGAACTCCGTCATCGACTGCGGTCACGGCGTCAAGATCGGCGGCGATCAGTTCCAGGTCATCGCCGGCCCGTGCTCCGTCGAGGGCGAGAACCTCATCCGCATCGCCCGCCGCGTGAAGGCCGCCGGTGCCACGATGCTGCGCGGCGGTGCCTACAAGCCCCGCACTTCCCCGTACGCCTACCAGGGCATGGGCCCCGCCGGTCTGGACCTGCTGTGCGAGGCGTCTGCCGAGCTCGACATGCCGATCGTCACCGAGATCATGGACCCGCGCGACGTGCAGGTCTTCCTGGACAAGAAGATCGACGTCATGCAGATCGGTGCCCGCAACGCCCAGAACTTCCCTCTGCTCAAAGAGGTCGGCAAGACCAAGACTCCGATCTTGCTTAAGCGCGGCATGTCCGGCACGATCGATGAGCTGCTCATGGCCGCCGAGTACATCATGAGCGAGGGCAACGACAACGTCATCCTGTGCGAGCGCGGCATCCGCACCTTCGAGACCCGTACTCGCAACACCTTCGACCTCAACGCCGTGCCGGTGCTGCACCACCTGTCGCACCTGCCCGTCGTCGCCGACCCCAGCCATGCCACCGGTTACACCCGCTATGTCGAGCCCATGGCGCTCGCCGCGACTGCCTGCGGCGCCAACGGTCTGGAGATCGAGGTCCACGACGACCCGAGCCACGCTTGGTCCGACGGCGCTCAGGCCCTCACCCCCGACCAGTTCGACGACACCATGCGCCGCATCCGCGCCATCCGCGAGGTTGTCTGTCAAGAAACCGTTCAGGAGTAGCCCATGGGTACGGTAAGAAACGCACGCGTTAACCAGGGCGGCCCCAAGTGCGCCGGCATCGTCGGCCTGGGCCTCATCGGCGGCAGCTTTGCCCGCGGCTATGCGCAGGCGGGCGTCCGCGTGCTGGCCTGGGACCCCGATGACGATGTCATGACGGCCGCCGGCATGGGCACCGTCGCCGGCGAGTTCAACGACGAGACGCTCGGCGAATGCGACATCATCGTCCTGGCATGCTACCCCGAAGCCTGCATCGAGTGGCTCGAGGCACATGCCCAGGCACTCGCCGACGCCACCGATACCGAGGCCATCATGGGCCCCGTGGTGATCGACACGGTGGGCGTCAAGGGTATTGTGTGCGAGCGCGCCTTTGAGCTTGCCCGCGAGCACGGTTTTTACTTTGTGGGCGCGCACCCCATGGCGGGCACGCAGTACTCGGGCTATGCGCACTCCCGCGCCGACCTGTTCCAGGGCGCGCCACTCGTGCTCGTGCCGCCCGCAGTGGACGATGCGCTCAAGCTCGAGCTTTTGGGCCAGGTGCGCGAGATGGTGCGCCCCTTGGGCTTTGGCGAGTTCAGCGTGACCAGCGCCGCTGAGCACGACCGCGTCATCGCCTTTACGAGTCAGCTCGCGCACGTCGTCTCCAACGCCTATGTTAAGAGCCCGACCGCTCAGGTCCACCACGGCTTTTCGGCCGGCAGCTACCGCGACCTCACCCGCGTGGCGCACCTCAACCCGCAGATGTGGTCCGAGCTCATGATCGACGACGCCGACGCGCTCGCCTTCGAGATCGACCATCTAATCGAATCGCTCGGCGCCTACAGCCGCGCCCTTAAGGACCGCGACCAGCGCTATCTGGAGAATCTCCTTGCCGAGGGCGACCACATTAAGCGTGCACTCGACGACGAGGCCTCCCACTAGACCACCCATCACGCCAGGTCGAAAGGACCGAAGCTTATGGCGATTACCATCGATATCGACACCGCACGCCCCTATCAGGTGCATGTGGGCACGTTTTTGCTGGAGCAGGCAGGCCCGCTCGTCCGCGCCACCGCCGGCGGCACCAAGGCCGTCATCGTGACGGACACCAACGTAGGCCCCCTCTACCAGATGCCTGTTAAGCAGAGCCTCGAATCCGCAGGCTACGAGGTGAGCATCTGCACCTTCGAGGCTGGCGAGGCCCATAAGCGCGCCGAGACCTACGTTGCCATTTTAGAGTTTGTGGCCGAGCACGAGCTTTCGCGCTCCGACGTGATCGTGGCACTCGGCGGCGGCGTCGTGGGCGACGTGGCGGGCTTTGTGGCCGCCACCTACATGCGCGGCTGCAAGTTTGTGCAGATCCCGACGAGTCTGCTCGCCATGGTGGATTCGTCGGTGGGCGGCAAGACCGCCATCGACCTGGCTGCCGGCAAGAACTTGGCCGGCGCCTTTTGGCAGCCGAGCGTGGTTATCGCCGACGTGGGGTGCCTGGCCACCCTCACGCCCGAGCAGTTCGCCGACGGCTGCGGCGAGGTCATCAAGCATGCCGTGATCGCCGACCCGGAGCTTTTCGCCGAACTGGAGAAGACCCCGCTTACGCTTGAGCTACTCAACCGCGATGTGGCCCGCGTAGCGCTCATCATCGCCCGCAATATCGACATCAAGCGCGCCGTGGTCGTCGCCGACGAGCGCGAAACCAACCAGCGCAAGCTCCTCAACTTTGGACACAGCGCCGGACACGCCGTCGAGGCTTGCGAGCACTTTGAGCTCGGACACGGCAACTGCGTGTCGATCGGCATGGGCATTATCACGCGCGCCGCGGCCCTGCACGGCGTTTGCGATGCTGCACTGCCCGGTCGTATTGAGGAGCTCTGCGCCCGCCATGGCCTCAAGACCCGCTGCGACCTAGATGCCGATGCCGTCTTTGCCGAGGCGCTCCACGACAAGAAGCGCGCGGGCGACACCATCGACCTGGTGATTCCGCACGGCATTGGCCGCTGCTGCATCGACCGCACGCCGCTTTCCACTTTCCACGAACTCATTGCCGAGGGCCTCGGCCAGAAGGGAGACGCATTCGCATGCTAGCCCGCATCACCCCCTCCCCGCTCAAGGGCACCGTTCCCGCGATCGCGTCCAAGTCGATGGCGCATCGCCTGATCATCTGCGCTGCGCTTGCCAACGGCGAGACGCACGTTACCTGCAACACCACCTGCGCCGACATCGAGGCTACGGTGCGTTGCCTTACGGCCCTGGGCGCCCGCATCGAGACCGTCGAGGACGGCTTCCAGGTCCACCCTACCATGAAGAGCATTGAGTTTGGCCTGCTCAAGGCACTTGCCGGCGGAACGCTTGACTGCGTCGAAAGCGGCTCCACGCTCCGCTTTATGTTGCCCGTCGCCTGCGCGCTGGGCGCAGAAGCAACTTTTGTGGGTCAGGGACGCTTGGGCGCCCGCCCGCTGTCCCCGCTCTCGGACGAGATCATCGCCGCCGGCTGCGACCTGCAGGGTCTGGGCGGTTTTCCGCTCAAGACAAGCGGCCGCATGCGCCCGGGCACCTTTGTGCTGCCGGGCAACGTGAGCTCGCAGTATATCTCGGGCCTGCTGCTGGCGGCCCCGTTGCTCGCCCAGCCCTCCTGTGTGCAGGTGACCGGCCTCATTGAGAGCCGCCCCTACATCAACCTAACGATCCAGGCCATGAAGGCCTTTGGCGTTGAGGTCAACGTCGAGCGCATTCCCGCCAAGGACGGTCAGCCCGAGGTCACGAACTTCCGCGTGAGCAGTGGCTCGTACCGCACGCCCGGCAGCGTGGCCGTCGAGGGCGACTGGTCCAACGCCGCCTTTTGGTTGTGCGCTGGCGCCATCGGCACCGACCCCATCACCGTGGAGAGCGTGTCGCTGAGCTCCGCGCAGGGCGACCGCAACGTGCTTGCCGCGCTTTCGCGCTTTGGCGCCCGCATCGTGCGCTCCACCAACGCCGCCACCGTGCAGTCCGACAAGCTCGCCGGCTTTGAGATGAGCGCCCACGACATTCCCGACCTGGTACCCGTTATCTCGGCCGTGGCCTCGCTGGCTCAGGGCCGCACGTTCATCCGTGACTGTGCGCGCCTGCGCATCAAGGAATCTGACCGTCTGGTCACCACCACCCGCGAGCTCACCGCGCTGGGCGCACAGGTGCGCATCGCCGGTGACGACCTCATCATCAAGGGTGTCGATGCCTTCACCGGCGGCGAGGTCGATTCGCACAACGACCACCGCATCGCCATGATGGCCGCCATCGCTGCGAGCCGTGCCACCGGCGAGGTCGTGATCCACGGCGCCGAGGCCGTCAACAAGTCCTATCCCGATTTCTTCGACCACTACCGCCTGTTGGGCGGCAAGGTCACACTCGAGGAGGAATAGCATGTCCTCGACCTTTGGCAACGTATTGCACTTAAGCATCTTCGGCCAATCGCACTCCCCCGCTATCGGCTGCTCGCTCGATGGCATCCCGGCGGGCATCGCTGTGGACCAGGAGAAGCTGCAGGCCTTCCTCGACCGTCGCGCCCCCGGCCGCGACGAGACCGCGACCAAACGCCGCGAGGCCGACGCCGCCCACATCATCGCCGGTGTTGTCGATGGACATACCACCGGCGCGCCCATTGCCGCGATTATCGAGAACACCAACACGCGCTCCAAGGATTACTCCGAGCTGCGCCGCAAGCCCCGTCCGGGACATGCCGATTACCCGGCGCGTGTGAAGTATCACAACATGCACGATGTCGCTGGTGGCGGGCATTTCTCCGGCCGCCTAACGGCACCCCTGTGCATCGCCGGCGGCATTGCGCTGCAGGCACTCGAGGCCCGCGGCATTCAGGTCATGGCGCACGTCGCGCAGATCGGCGGCATCTCCGACCTGCCGATGGACGATATGGTCTATCGCGAGGCCGACCGCAAGGCGATCCTTACGAACGATCTGCCGTGCATTGACGCCGCCGCAGCCGGCCGCATGCGCGAGGAGATCCTAGCCGCGCGCGACGAACTCGACAGCATCGGCGGCATCGTGGAGTGCGGCATTTACGGGCTTCCCGCGGGCATCGGCGACCCCATGTTCGACGGTATCGAGAACCGCATCGCGCAAATCGCGTTTGGCATTCCCGCCGTAAAGGGCGTGGAGTTTGGCATGGGTTTTGCCGTGGCCGCCATGCGCAGCAGCGAGAACAACGATCCGTATCGCATCGACGCCGAGACCGGAAAGATCGAGGTCGAATCCAACAACGCCGGCGGCATCCTGGGCGGTATTTCGACCGGCGCGCCCGTCATGTGGCGTATGGCCGTAAAGCCGACGCCCTCCATTGGCCGCGAGCAGCAGACCGTGGACATGGACGCCATGGAAAATGTCGAACTCTCGGTCCACGGTCGTCACGATCCCTGCATCGTCCCCCGAGCTGTCCCCGTAGCCGAAGCAGCCGCAGCGCTGGCCATCTGGGACGCCCTCCTCGAGGACGCAGGCCAGCTCTAACCCGACTCACCTGGGTTGCCTGTCAACTCTGCCATTACGTGAAAGGGGCCTCCATGGACCTTGCCGATATTCGCCAGACCATCGATGGCATCGACACCACGCTCCTCAATAGCTTTGTCGAGCGTATGGACATTGCCACCGAGGTCGCCAAATCAAAGATCGAGATGGGCAAGGCCGTCTTTGACCCCGCCCGCGAGCGCTCAAAACTCAACAACCTCGCCAGCCGCGCGCCCGAGCGCTACGAGGCGCAGACCATCACCCTGTTCCGCCTCCTTATGAGCATGAGCAAGGCCGAGCAGCAGCGCTACATCAACGAGCTCAAGGGCATCACCGTCTCGCAAAAGGCCCACGCCACGGCTGCAGCCTTTGACACGCCCTTCCCTCAAACGGCCACAGTTGCCTGCCAGGGCGTGGAAGGTGCCTATAGCCAGATCGCCGCGTGCAAACTCTTCGACGTGCCCGACATCGCGTTTTTCGAGACCTTCGAAGGCGTTATGCGCGCTGTGCGCGACGGCTTCTGCGAGTTTGGCGTGCTGCCCATCGAGAACTCCACCGCCGGCTCGGTCAACGCCGTCTACGACCTGCTCGCCCAGTTCGACTTCCACATCGTGCGCTCGCTTCGCCTCAAGATCGACCACAACATGCTCGTCAAGCCCGGCACCAAGCTCGCCGACGTGCGCGAGGTTTACAGCCACGGCCAAGCCATTGCCCAGTGTGCGGGCTTTATCGAGTCCCACGACCTGCACGCCACCAAGTACCCCAACACCGCCATGTCGGCCGAGATGGTCGCCAATTCCGACCGCACCGATGTTGCCGCCATCGCATCGCGCAGCTGCGCGGCACTCTATGGCCTGGAGGTGCTGGAGTCCAACATCCAGGACTCGGACAACAACTACACGCGCTTTGTCGTCATCAGCCGCGAGCCACGCGTCTATCCCGGTGCCAACCGTACCTCGCTCATGATCACCACGGCCAACGAGCCGGGCGCCCTCTATCGCGTGCTCGAGCGCTTCTACGCACTCAACATCAACCTCATCAAGCTCGAGAGCCGCCCCATCCCCGGTCGCGACTTTGAGTTTATGTTCTACTTTGACCTGGACTGTCCCTTTGGCAGCAAGGCCCTCGACGACCTGCTCGATTCGATCGACGACGTATGCGAGAGCTTCACCTACTTTGGCAGCTACACGGAGGTGCTCTAGATGACCGATACCGCCGCAACCCGCCCCTACGGCGTGCTGGGCCGCGTGCTGGGCCACAGCTACACCCCGACCATCTACAAGGAGCTGGCGGGGCTTGAGTACGTGCGTTTTGAGCGCGAGCCCGAGGATCTTGAGGCTTTTATGACGGGCGACGAATGGGAGGGCACCAACGTGACCATCCCCTACAAGCGCGCCGTCATGGAGTATCTGGACGAGCTGAGCCCGCTCGCCGAGCGCATGGGCAACGTCAACACCATCACGCGCCTGCCCGACGGCCGCCTGCACGGCGATAATACTGACTACTTCGGTTTCCAGTGCCTGGTCGAGGAGTTGGGCGTTGAGGTTGCCGGCAAGAAGGCCCTCGTGCTCGGTGCCACCGGCGGCGCCGGCACCACGGCAAGTATGGTGCTGGGAGACATGGGCGCCATCGTCGTACCCGTGGGTCGCACGAGCGAGGTCAACTACGACAATATCGCGCAGCAGTCCGACGCCTCCCTACTCGTCAACTGCACGCCCGCCGGCATGTTCCCCCATTGCCCCGACGCGCCTTGCACGCTCGAAGGCCTCGATGCGCTCGAAGGCGTTATCGACATTGTCTACAACCCCGCCCGCACGGGCCTGATGCTCGAGGCCGAGCGTCGCGGAATCCCCTGCATCGGTGGTCTGCTCATGCTTGTGGCACAGGCGGCACAGGCCGTTGAGCGCTATACCGGCCAGGTCACCCCGCGCAAGCGCATCTTGGACGTAACGGAGCGTCTGTCCCGCCGCGAACAAAACATCGCGCTGATCGGCATGCCGGGTTCGGGCAAGACCCGCGTGGGTGAGCAGATCGCCCAGCTCACGGGCCGCGAGCACATCGATCTGGACCGCGCCCTCGAGAAGCGTCTGGGCATGCCCTGTGCCGACTTTATCGTCGAGCGCGGCGAGGCGGCCTTCCGCGAGCAGGAGACGGCGGCGCTGGCCAACATCTCCAAGCGCAGCGGCCTGGTGCTCTCCACCGGCGGCGGCGTGGTCACGCGTGACGAGAACTATCCGTTGTTGCACCAGAATAGCCAGATCGTAATGCTCAACCGCAAGCTCGACGAACTCGCCCATAAGGGGCGCCCCATCACCGCCCGCGATGGCATCGACAAGCTCGCCGAACAGCGCATGCCACGCTACCGCGCCTGGGCTGACTATATCATCGACTCACGCGACAGCGCCGCCAGCACCGCCCAAGCTCTCCTTGACACCCTCCCACCCGCTCTCTAACCAAAACCACCACAAAGGGACAAGCACCTTTGCGGTGGTTTTCCAATCGCAAAGGAAGCAACCATGAAAGCACTCGTCATCAACGGCCCCAACCTCAACATGCTCGGCATTCGCGAGCCGGGCATCTACGGCAGCGACAACTACGACCGCTTAGTGCAGATCTGCCAGGAAGCGGGCGCCGCACAGGGCTTCGACGAGGTCGAGGTCTTCCAGTCCAACCACGAGGGCAGCATCGTCGACAAGATCCAGGAGGCTTACGGCAAGGTCGACGGCATCGTCATCAACCCGGCAGCCTACACGCACACCAGCGTGGCAATCCTTGACGCCCTCAAGGCCGTCGCCATCCCTGCCGTCGAGGTGCACATCAGCGCCGTAGAGACGCGCGAGGACTTCCGCCAGGTGAGCTACGCACGCCTAGCCTGCTTCGCCACCATCACCGGCGAGGGCCTGCAGGGCTACGCCCACGCGCTGGAGCTGCTGAGGGAGCATCTCGAAAAGTAAGACTGCAACACTACTGAATAAATAACAGCGGGGAGGGCCAAGTTGGTCCTCCCCGCTGTTATTACGCCTTCTTGATCACGTATGCCAATCCAATATCGCAGGTGCAACGCACGAGTGCTGCAAAGAGCCACGATGCTGGCAGCGTCATAAGCAGAGGCATGGTCTGCCAAGGAATAAACCAATCGACCGCATGGATCGCAAAGATCGCCAGACTGGCTTGTCCGCAAAACACGAGCCCTCGCTCAAAAGCCCCCAAAACCGGCACGTCTTTCAGCTTCTCCAGCGCCATGGAAACCCAGCACACGCAGTAGCTGCCGGCAAGAGCGGCAACCGTCGCAACCACAAACCCATCCACGCGGCGGCTCGAAAGCTCAAGCCCGCTCAGCGCGGCAAGGACAAGCCAAGCAATACCGGCTCCAATAAACAGCAAGGGCTTGCTCACGCTCGGCTCCAACCCCTTTTGACGCGCCGTATAGCCAACCCACATCAGTAGCACAATGTAGCAGCTCAGATCCAGATCGAGCGGCACGTAAGCACCCATAAATCGAGACACGCTCAAACCGCAAAAGGCAATCGCGGCACAGATCGAGCCCTGCCAAACAACCCCAATCCCGCGGCGATCAAACAGCCGCACGAGCGCATTAAACAGCAGGCGCGATGTAAACAGCGCCGCCAAAAACCATGCCATGCCAACAGCGGTAACACCAAGCCCAGGCACATCAACGCCCGAGGCAAACACAAGCGTCTTAAGCCCCGCAACCAGAGTTCCGCTCGTCAACGGAGCGCCGCTCATCAAGAACGTCGGCACCTGCCAAGCCAATGCAAGCACCACATACGGCACCAGCAAACGCGACACTGAACCACTCAACAGTTCACGCCACGGCTTTGGCCTAAACGTATATCCGGCAAGAATAAAGAACACCGGCATGTGAAACGAGAAGATCGCGTGTCGCAAAGGAGAAGGATTTGGGACGGTGTGCCCCACAATGACCAGAATAATTGCAATCCCCTTTGCAATATCGATCCAGTCGAGCCTTTTGCTTCCCATGACAAACCCTTCAAAACAGCAGCACACAAGACGAAAAAAGCCCAGACCACCAAGCGGTCCGGGCTTAATAAACGATGGTGCTCCATGGCGGATTCGAACCGTCGACCTTGGGATTAGAAGTCCCCTGCTCTATCCAACTGAGCTAATGGAGCAAATAACCGCACGCCCAAGCAAGCGCAAGCCTGTCAGGCGCAGATAATTATAACCTAGTTGAACTGCTCGCGGTACGCCTTGCAGACCTCATCGACCGGGCCATCCATGCGAAGGTCACCCTTCTCAATCCAAACGGCACGCTGGCAGATGCGCTCAACCTGCTCCATGGAGTGCGAAACGAACAGAACCGTCACGTCGCCGCTCTGGATAAAGTGCTGGATGCGGGCCTCGCACTTCTGCTGGAAGAACACATCACCGACGGACAGCGTCTCGTCAACGATCAGAATATCGGGCTCGGTAATCGTCGCGATTGCAAAGGCAATACGCGCAACCATGCCCGAGGAGAAGTTCTTAAGCGGCATGTCGACAAAGTTCTGAAGCTCAGCGAACTCGATAATGCCGTCAAAGTTGACGTCGATGAACTCCTTGGTATAGCCGAGCAGGGCGCCGTTCAGATAGATGTTCTCGCGGGCGGTCAGCTCGGGATCAAAGCCGGCACCAAGCTCAATCAGCGGCGCGATGTTACCGTGCACCTTAACGCTGCCCTCGCTTGGCTCAAGCACGCCAGCGATAATCTTGAGCATCGTAGACTTGCCGGAGCCATTGGTGCCAACCAGACCCACGACCTCGCCACGATGAATATCAAACGAAATATGCTTAAGCGCCCTAAACTCCTCAAAGAACAACTCGTGCTTGGCAAGCTTGATGAAGTACTCCTTGAGGTTGGTCAGCGACTCGGACGCCATGTTAAAGATCATGGTGACGTCGTGGACCTCGACAGCCAGAGGCTGCTCGCTGTAATCAACAACAGATTCAGTCATCACAGCACTCCTTAGATGTAGAGGATGAACTTGCGCTCGGACTTATGGAACACGGTATAGCCAATAACAAGCGCAAGGACCGCCCAAGCAGCGCACATACCAAACGTCATAAGCGAGGGCGTAGTTTGGAACAGAAAGATATCGCGCATAAACTGCAGGTAGTTGTACATGGGGTTCGCATACATCAAGATACGCACGAGATGCGGCATTTGCGCAATATAGTCAGTCGTCCAGAAGATGGGCGTAATATAAGTCCACGCCGTAATGACTACGCTCCACAGATGCATAACGTCGCGGAAAAAGACCGTAAGGGCAGAGAGCATCATGCCCAGGCCCATGCAGAAGCACATAAGCAGCAGCAGGCAAACCGGCAGCAGAATCAGGTGCCAAGAAGGCATAACGCGGAACCACAGCATGACGATGGCGACGGCGACCAGCGAGAAGGCAAAGTTCACCAGCGAGAAAAGCACTTTCTGCACCGGGAAGACCCAGCGGTGCACCTTAACCTTCTTGAGCAGAGGGGCAGCACCCACGATCGACGTTAGGGCCTGGTTCGTGGACTCGGACATGACGGCAAAGGTAACGTTACCCACGATCAAGTACAGCGGGTACATCTCGGGCGTCATTGATCCATTGCGGCCCTGGCCAAAAATCGTCGAGAACACGATGGCCATGACGATCATCATCAGCAGCGGGTTGAGAACCGACCATGCGACGCCCAGAACGCTACGGCGATACTTGATCTTAAAATCCTTGGTAACCAGCTGACGAAGGATAAACGCGTCCTTCTCAAATTCGTTCTTAGCAAACGTCGCAGGCAGACTGCGAGTTTCTTGTTGCTTTGTCTGATCCGACACGGATGCAACTCCTTTACTCGTAATCGTTGACAAACGAACAGTATAGACCCGACGGCCATGCAAACGATTCGCGCAACAAAACTGGAGAACTAACCCACATCTTAGGATGCCAAGCCCAAACGGCTATACTTTCAAGAATTGAATGTATAAGGAGCATTGAGTGAATTCTGAATCCATCGCCGTCATCATCCCCTGCTACAACGAAGCCCTCACGATCGGCAAAGTCATCGACGACTTTCACCGCGAGCTTCCGCAAGCGACGGTCTATGTCTATGACAACAACTCGTCGGACGATACCTCACGCATCGCCACCGAGCACGGCGCCACGGTCCGCTTTGAGCCCCGTCAGGGAAAGGGCAACGTGTGCCGCCAGATGTTTCGCGATATCGACGCCGATTGCTACCTGATGGTCGACGGCGACGACACCTACCCCGCCGAGGCGGCCAAGGCCCTCTGCGAGCCTATCCTCAACGGCGCGGCCGATATGACCGTAGGCGACCGCCTTTCCAACGGCACCTACGCCGAGGAAAACAAGCGTGCTTTCCACGGCTTTGGCAACAATCTGGTCCGCGCCATGATCAAGTGGATCTATGGCTACAGCTTCGATGATGTCATGACCGGCTACCGCGCCATGAGCCGCCCGTTCGTTAAAACCTTCCCTGTGCTTTCCGAGGGCTTCCAGATCGAAACCGAGCTCTCGATCCACGCCGTCGACCACCGCTGGCGCATCAAAGATGTGCCCATCGAGTACCGCGACCGTCCGGAAGGCTCCGAATCCAAGCTCAATACCGTGAGCGACGGCATTAAAGTCGTCGCGATGATCGGCACGCTGTTCAAGGACTACCGCCCGCTGAAGTTCTTCAGCCTCGTCGCGCTTCTGTTTGCGGTGATCGGCCTCGCCCTGGGCATGCCCATCGTTGTCGAGTATTTCCAGACCGGCCTCGTTCCGCGCTTCCCCACCGCCATGCTCGCCGCGTCGTTTATGTTCCTGTGCGGCCTGAGCCTTGCAACCGGATTCATCCTGGATTCTGTAGCAAAGGTCGAAAAAAAGCAGTGGGAGGTCAACGTATATAGCAAGTACGCCTACGACGACCAGCCCGGCCACCCTACTTCCAAGCCAAGCGAGAGGTAAACCACCATGCCGCTCATCTCCATCGTCGTGCCGTGTTACAACGAGCAGGAATCACTTCCGATCTTTCTCAAAGAGCTCGATGGCGTCGTTCGCATCATGACCCGGCAAGACCCCGGCATCTCCTTTGAAGCCGTCCTCATCGACGATGGCTCGGCAGACAAAACGCTCGCCGTCATGAAGGCAGAAGCTGCGGCGGCGCATCCATACGCCATCCGCTGGCACTCTTTCTCGCGCAACTTTGGCAAGGAGGCGGCACTACTCGCCGGACTCCAGCACGCAAAGGGCGACTATGTCGCCACCATGGATGCCGACATGCAGGACCCGCCCTCGCTCCTGCCGCAGATGTACGAGATCTTGCAAACCGAAGACTACGATAACGTTGCCACACGCAGGACCACCCGCGAAGGCGAGCCTCCCATCAGGTCGTTCTGCGCCCGTATGTTCTACAAGATCATCAACCGCATTTCCAAGGCCGACATCGTCGACGGAGCACGCGATTTTAGGCTCATGAAGCGACCTATGGTCAACGCCATCATCTCCATGGGCGAATACAATCGATTCTCCAAGGGCATCTACGGCTGGGTCGGCTTCAAGACCAAATGGCTCCCCTACGTAAACGTCAACCGCGTGGCCGGTGAGACCAAATGGAGCTTTTGGTCGCTGCTCCTCTATTCCATCGACGGCATCGTCGCGTTTTCCACGGCGCCACTCTCCCTCGCCGCCCTCACGGGTATCGTCTTCTGCCTCATCGCCATCATGGGATTTATCGTCATCCTGGTCAAAACGCTTGTTTGGGGCGATCCCGTAGGCGGATGGCCCTCCCTTGCCTGCCTCATTACGCTGTTTGGCGGCATGCAGCTCCTGTGCCTGGGAATCATTGGCGAGTACCTAGCAAAAGCCTACTTGGAGGCCAAGCACCGCCCCATCTATATCATTCGAGAATCCAACGAGGAATCTGATGACACGGCCCAATAACAGCACGCTCAAGAATGTGGCGTTCTACGCCGCCTGCTTCACGTTTTCCATCGCATTATTTGTCGCACTTGCAGAGGCGGGGCATGTCTACCCCTTTGGCGACAACTCGTTTCTCACCAACGATCTCAAATACCAATACATCGACTTCTTCGCGTGGTTTCGCCGCGTCCTTTTAGGCGAGGCAAACCTTCGCTATTCCTTCTCACAGGGCCTCGGTATGAACACATGGGGGCTCTATAGCTACTACCTCGCCAGCCCCTTCAACCTGCTCTGCGTGCTGTTTCCCGCAGACAAGCTGACGCTCTTCGTATTTGCCATAACCGCGCTCAAGCTTGGCTGCATCCACATCAGCAGCGCTTGGTATGTGCAAAAGCGCTTTGACCTTTCCAAGCCCGCCGCATTCTTGCTATCCCTCTCGTTCACGTTTTGCAGCTGGACCATCAGCAACCTGCGCAACCCACTCTGGATCGATTGCCTCATCCTGCTGCCCATCTGCGCCTACGGATGCTACGAGCTCATCCGCAAGCAGCGCATGATCCGCCTCGTCATCGCAACGGCGCTCAATGTCATGTTCTGCTGGTATACGGCCTACATCAGCATCCTGTTCCTCTGCATCTTCGTATTGGTCGAATTTGTCGATTATGTTGCAGAAGAAGGTTTTAGCTGGAAGCTCATGCTCGATCGGGCCCTGCGATTCGCCGGAGCTATCGCGCTCGGACTGCTTCTGTCCGCTTGGACCTTTTTGCCGACCATCCTTGCCATGTCCAAGGGCGGTCCCGTTCTAGCACTCGGCCCCCTACTTAAAACCAGCCTCAAGTCGCTCATCAGGGGCTTTCTTCCCTGCATGTGGGTAAGCAACGAAAGCACACCGCAGTTCTATTGCGGCATCGTCATGATGCTGCTTGCGGTGAGCCTGCTGGTTAACCGCACGGTTTCGATCAAGACGCGCATCGCAACACTCGTCGTCACGATAATCCTGGTCGCAAGCTCCGTTTTGAGCCCGCTCGAGTACATCTGGTGCGGCATGCGCGTTCCCAACGGCTTCTACTCGCGCACGGCTTTTTTGCTGAGCTTCTTTGCGCTGTGGGCCGCAGGACACGCGCTGCAGGCGCTCAAAAACCAGCCCAAATTGCGTCAAGCCTATCGCCCCGTCGTCATCATGCCCCTCCTGGCACTAACCGCCATTGAGTTGTTTGCCAACGCCCATGTTATGTGGAACCAGCTGTACGTAGGCTATTCCGAAGAAGCCAACAGCACCTATGTCACCACCGTAACCG
>DXZN01000043.1 GCA_019419645.1 Collinsella sp.
GAGGGTCTGACTACGAATCAGAACGTCATAGGTTCGAATCCTATACGCCGCACCATTTGAACTTAAAGCCTCCGGCAACGGGGGCTTTTCTTTTACGCCGGCATCCCATGGATTCGAACCTCGGTCGAGGCGCGAGCGTGAAGCGGACTATTTCTTATCGACTCGTGTAAGATTCCGAGTAGGTGTCGCGGCCCATCCGCGACCACTCCTTCTTTCAACGACTGATCAGGGTGATATTTCGTGGCAGAGCGTCCGACATACAAGCTCAGGTTTCTCGACCCCAAAAAGCGTTTTCCATCGATGCCAGAGCAGCCTGCGGGGCGCTCATATGGTGTTGTCTGGAAAGTCTTTGGCGAGGACCCCAAAGAGTCGTGCTATGTCGTCGAATTCGTCGGCAAAACTCACATATCGCTCTTGGGCTACGTGAGCGTGTCGGGCAAGGTTTATAAGGTTGATCGTCCTGTTCGGGAAGTACCGTTGCCCGAGGACCCTGACATGGAGCTGGTCCTTCACGAGTCCGATTCCAGTATTGGCGAGATTATGGTGAGGGAAGCTAACGGTGCAATGCGCGCGTGTGCGCGAACTGCCGGCTCTCCCGAAGGCCCCATGCGCGAGCAGTCCGACCACGAGACATGGAATTCGACCCGCGCCCTTCCTTTCGGCGAGTTCATGGCCTCGATGTTCTTGCGCTACGTGATATTTGCCAACTCCGAAAGCGCTATTGCGAACACGGCGGGCGTCGACGGTCTCGATGCAGGCATGCAAAACGTTGTCGACAAGATCAAACTCGTAAAGTTGCCCGAGCCGGTCGAGGTGTTTTTGGGCTTTGACACGGCACCGCTCCCCGATGCTATCGAGACGCTGCTTTACCGTGTTGACCATGCCGAGAATCCGAGCGGTATCGAGCGTTATGCCGCCGCCCTGATGAGCGAGATCGACTTGCCCCGCCTGCGCACCATTGCTGCCAAGTCCGAAATGAGCCTAGCGCGCATTGACCGCTCAAAGCTGTTCTATCTCAATTTTGATCGTAGCCTGCTGGACCAGGACGAGATTTACATACTGCTTGCCATCGAGTGCCGTCTCAACCGCCTCTCCGGCATCCTTGAGCGCATCGGGGCCGGATTGGCCCCCGCGGCATCCTCGCCGAGCCTTGAGGGCTGCGCGCTCTTTGATGCGTGGCATATCGCCAAGACGACCAACGATGTTCCCCGACTGCTCGATACGACCTCGAGCGACAACCCGTGGGGCAAACCCGGAACGGTAGCTTGCCAGCCGGGCGGTGAGTGGGATGTGCGTACCCGCTTCGCGCGTATCGTCGAGGCGCTTAACGTGGTCACACGGCTCGACTATACCTATCGGGCAAACGTTGCCGAGGGGATTATGCTCGTTCGGTTTGGGCACTCTGTCGTGGATGCCATGCCACAGCGTGAATACGACGCTCAGGAGGATGTCTGGCGCGAGTTGGACGAGAACGCGCGTGTGATTTGGGCCGCGGAGCACGACGCGCGCGTGGCGCTTACGCTGGCAGCGGCTTGCTTTGCCGCAGGTGCCTGCATTGCGCGCTGCTATGTTCAGATTGCGGCTCCCGACGGCGAGCAGGGCGAGCGCGTCATTGCAACATATTCCTTTGGGCGTGCGGCCTATCTGGCCAATTGCGTGCCTGTCGCCAAGGATCTTGAGAGCATGGATATGGACGATATGCCGTGCAAGCGCATGCTTGAGGCATATGAGTCGGACGCGCCGGATGCGATTGAGCCTGCAGAGGTCCACGCTCGCCCGCGTGACGACCACCGTTCGCTGCCGCCGGCGTTGCGCGACCTGCTGCTTGCCGATACGGCTGATGAGCTCGAGGTCATGGAGATGGACGATGACCCGTATGTGGCGCGCGTCGTTGAGTTGCGCGAGCAGGCAAAAGTTGACCGTGCAAGCGCGTTTGAGGGCTTCTCCCGTCTTGTTGAGGAGTTGGAGGCTAAGTGCGCCGTTGCCGAGCTTTTGGCAACGGGTCCGGTCCAGACGCAGTTTTGCGACAACCAGCTGGTACGCATGGTGCTGCCGGTAATGGAGGAAGACCGCTCCGTTCGTATTTTGCGTGCTCCCGATGCGCTGTACTTTGCCCAGCACGAGATCTGCAGTTATTACGCCGAGCAGGAGGATTTTGAACGGGCATTGCCCGAGGTGCGTCGTCTTTACGATCTGGCTCGCTCGTCCATGCAGTCGCACTTTGCGCTCATCAACGTGCTGGCGCGCCTGGAGCGCTTTGACGAGATTATCGAGGTGGCGCGCCACGGCCTGCGCATTGCCAGTGACCGTTTCGCAATCGGTTATCTGTTCTATCGTCTGGCGTTTGCCTATTGGAACTGCGACCAGCTCGAGCTCGCGTTGGCGTGCTACCGCCTCGTGCCGCGCGGCGAGGAGTCGGGTAGCAGCGCGCTGGAGGAAATGCAGGGCCTTATGAACGAGATGGGCGTCAATGAGCCGCCGACGTTCGAGGATGCGGTTGAGACCATCCGTAAAGCCGGGCTCGAGCTGCCTCCCGTGCCCGCCGTGACCAACCAGCTGGCGGATGCTGCTGTGCAGTTGGTCGATAACGGCTTCTTTTTCCTGGCGCGCGTCTGCATCTTCCAAATGTGGCGCACCATGGGCAACGACGAACTTGGCTCCCTCAACCGCTCGTTGGGGTAGGGGCGAAAACTGCAAGGAGGAAAGGCCTCTAGGCAATTAGAAAAATCCCTCTTGCTCAACTTCGGCTGTTTGGTTACTATAGAACGGCTGTTACGGAGAGCTGACCGAGAGGCCGAAGGTGCTCGCCTGCTAAGCGAGTATGCCCCAAAAGGGCATCTGGGGTTCGAATCCCCAGCTCTCCGCCAGTATGAATTGAAAGAAGGGTCCCATTTGGGGCCCTTTTTTTATTATCGAGAAAGGGCGCTGGGGATTCGAACCCTCAAAAAAGGAGGCATCCTTTCGGATGCCTCCTTTCGGCGAGCGTATTGTCCTTCGACCCTACATCTCGGGTGCCTTGGCTACGGTTTCGCTTTCTGCCGTAAGCGGGCGATTGTCGATGCGGCGGCCCAGGCGGTCGAGCTTCACAAGGAGCCACTCAATGGGATTCGGCCCCGAGCCTTCTTCGTCGGCAACCAAATCCATGACGGCGATCTTGGTGCCGTCTTGCTTGAGCGTCACGCTACCCACCTTGTCGCCCACATGTACCGTGCCCGAAAGATCGTCGTAGCTAACCTTTTCGGTCACCTCGCCGGCAAGGGAAAACACGGTCGCTTGCGCCGTAGGATCGGCGAGCGTGGCGTCGATCGTCTTATCCGTCCAGTCGGTTTGGCCAATGCGCGCCATAAGTGGGTTGCCGTTGGCGGTCTTTTCCTGCGTGTTGGCGATTGCGACCGTCACCTTGTGACCGTAGTACCAATTGGCAAGGGTTGCGGTATCGGTAAAGCGCTGGTCGGTGGTGGTGGAGTTCAAAACGACGGTGTAGATCTCGTCGCCATCGCGGTTGTAGGCACCCGTAAAGCAATAGCCTGCATCATCGGTGGTGCCGGTCTTGCCACCGATGTTGCCATCTTGGCCTAGCAAATAGTTATGCGTGTCCATGGAATGCGAATGGTCGGTGCCGTCGGCGCCCGTGACCTCGATCCAGGAATCTTCGCTCGCTACGACCTCGCGGATCGTGTCGTTTTTCATGGCCTCCTGCATCATCAGCGCTACGTCGTGTGCGGTTGAGTGCATATCGCCAGCCCACTCATCAAAGTCCAGACCATGCGGGTTTTCAAAAAGCGTGCCGGTGCAACCGAGCTTCTTAGCGCGCTCGTTCATGGCTTTCACAAATGTTGCCTCGGCGTCTTTGGTCTTAGGGTCGATCTTCTTGCCCACATATTCGGCGAGCACGATGGCGGCGTCGTTGCCCGAGGGAATCATCAGGCCGCGCAGTGCCTGCTTCACGGTGAGCTCGTCGCCTTCGAGTAGGCCGGCTGTTGAATTGCCCACGGTGGCTGCGGCGTTGCTCACCGTGACCTTCTCGTCCATCTTGCAATTCTCGACGGTTAGGATTGCGGTCATGACCTTGGTGATCGAGGCAATCTTGACCTGCTCATCGGCACCGCGGGCATAGTAGACGGTGCCGTCTTTGCCCATGACGAGGGCATTGGTCGCATCGATATCGGGCAGGTTTTCGGCCGTGATGCCGCGCGCATCGGCGGTTTTGCCGCAAACATTGTCGGTCGTGAGTACTTGGGCGCCGGCGACGGTGGGCACGCCAGCGGCAAGGGCGATAGCGCAGACAAAGCCGGCGGCAAGCTGGGCTGAGCGCTTTGCAAAAGAGGTGAGGGACTTCACGGATTTCGCTTTCGACGGGATGGTCTCTTCTGGAACTAGAGTATATCGTTTGCCGGCGTTGGCGATCATCGCGTGCGTGCGTGGCCCACATCCGCGCCCGAACGGGCACAAGGGTGCTTAAGGCCGACTTAATCACCCACGCTTGTTGTGTGTGGCGTGCGTCGCCTCGGGCATAATGGAGCGCGAGAGGAGCACGCATGAACGAGCGCATTTTGGTAGTTGATGACGAAAAGGCCATCGCCGACCTGGTTGGTATCTACCTTACAAAAGAGGGCTTTGATGTCCAGATTGCCTACAGCGGGGCCGATGCTGCCAAGGCAATCTTGGAGCAGGAGTTCGATCTGGCGCTGCTGGATGTCATGCTGCCCGATATCGATGGGCTTGAGTTGCTGCGTACGATCCGTTCCAGCCATACCTATCCCGTGATCATGCTGACGGCGCGCGATGCCCAGCAAGACAAGATCGAGGGCCTTTCGCTTGGCGCGGACGATTACGTGGTTAAGCCGTTCCGTCCGCTTGAGCTCATCGCGCGCGTGCATGCTCAGCTTCGCCGCTACACCAGCTACGGTAGCCGCGCGCAGGTGGCCGAGTCGCCGATCATCCAGCTCGACGGCCTGGAGATCAACCGCGATGCTCGTTCCGTAATGGTGGACGGTGCGCCGGTGCGCCTCACGCCCATCGAGTATTCCATCTTGCTGTATCTGGTCGAGCATCGCGGCAGTGTGGTGGCCGTGGAGGATCTGTTCCGCGCGGTGTGGAACGAGGATTTTATGCCCGGCTCCAACAATACGGTGATGGTGCACATTCGCCACCTGCGCGAAAAGATCGGTGACGACGCTCAAAAGCCGCGCTTTATCAAAAACGTCTGGGGCGTCGGCTACATAATCGAATAACGCCTTTGATGGTGGGGAAGTGGATATGACAAAAGACGATAGGCAGGCATTCGAGGTGCCCGATCGACTCTTTGAATACGTGAGGTCGGTCGTCGACAACCGCGCGCTTGCAACGGTGCTGCTCTTTTTGCTGAGCCTGCTGCTGATTGGCATCGATAACATCGCTGGAATCTTGGCGGTGCTGCTTGTCGGCTTTTTGCTGATCGATCGATTCGAAATCGTGCGCCGTTGCGTGGTGATTGGCGGTGCCGCGTGGGCCATGACGTTGGCGATTGGCGCCATGGCGCTCGGCGGCATCGAAGGGCCGGTGCTGTTCGATGCCGGCTTTGTATTCAACATGCTTGGCTTTGTGCTGGCGCTTGCCGTGTGCGTGCTGTTCTTTTGCGGCCGCGCCCTGTACTACCATGGCTACGAGCAGGGCGAGCAGCATGCCGATTGTGTGCTGGCCGCTCGTATTCAAGATCGCCTGATCGATCACCCCGACACCTGGGATAACATCGACGGCGACTTCTTGGAGGTCGAGGGCGCCCTTAACCGCGTGCGTGACCGTGAGCGCAAGGTGCAGCAAGCTCTGCGTGACGAGTCGCATCGCAAGGACGATTTGGTCACGTACTTGGCACATGACCTACGCACCCCGCTTGCCAGTGTGGTGGGCTATCTTTCGCTGCTGCAAGAGGCTCCTGAGCTGCCGGTTGAGCAACGTGCGCGCTTTATGGGCGTGGCACTCGACAAGGCGCACCGGCTCGATGCGCTCATCGAGGAGTTCTTCGATATCACGCGCTTTGACTTCCACGATATCGTGCTCACGCGCGGCTATGTTGATCTGGGGTTGCTGCTGGCTCAGGTGGCTGACGAGTTCTATCCCATCCTCAACGAGCAGCATAAGGAAGCCCAAGTTGATATTCGCGAGGACCTGACGGTGCTCGTGGATGGCGACAAGATGGCCCGCGTGTTCAACAACATCATGAAAAACGCCGTCGCCTATAGCTACGAGGGCTCGACCATCACGATTGAGGCCAGGCGCCAAGACGATGGTGGCGTGCGCGTGTGCTTTATCAATCAGGGCGATCCTATCCCTGCGGCTAAGCTCAAGGTAATCTTTGAGAAGTTCTATCGCCTGGATGCGGCGCGTGCGACCAATCGCGGTGGTGCCGGTTTGGGCCTTGCTATTGCCAAGGAGATCATCGCGGCACACGGCGGTACCGTTGCATGTGAATCGACGCCCGAACACACGATATTCACCATCGAGCTGCCCGCCGCATAGCTAGCGTGCCCTTACAAACACTTGACAATGTGCTCACGTGCGTATGAGCCGCGATTCCTACTATCGATACTGCTGAATTGATATCGATATGGAGGTGTGCGGTATGACGGCTGCTGCGGCTGTGGAGCCCACGGAGCTTGAAGAACTCATGGAAGCGCAGGCCGAGGCCGCGCATGAGCGCGAGGTTGGGGATGCGACTCGCCCCACGGCAGAGGATCTTGCCGCCTCGCCGACGCGCATCGACGTCGAGGGCATCGACCTGTTCTATGGCGACCACCATGCGCTCAAGGACGTGAATATCAAGATCCGCGACAAGCAGATCACCTCGTTCATCGGGCCTTCGGGCTGCGGAAAGTCCACGTTGCTGCGCTGCTTTAACCGCATGAACGACGGCATCAAGGATTGCCGCATCGAGGGCAAGATTGCGCTCGATGGTCAAGATATCCTGGGCGATTGCGACATCTGCCGTTTGCGCCAGCGCGTGGGCATGGTGTTCCAACGCCCCAACCCATTTCCCATGAGCATCTACGACAACGTCGCCTACGGTCCTCGCGGTATGGGTGTGCGCGACCGCGCCGTGGTCGATGAGCTGGTCGAGGACTCCCTGCGTCGCGCTGCCCTGTGGGACGAGGTCAAGGACAAGCTCAAAGAGTCGGGCCTGGGTCTTTCGGGTGGACAGCAGCAGCGCCTGTGCATCGCCCGCGCACTTGCCGTGCAGCCCGACATTCTGCTGATGGACGAGCCGACCTCGGCGCTCGACCCCGTGTCGACGCTCGTGGTGGAGCAGCTTGCCTGCGAGCTCAAGGAGACCTGCACGCTGGTGGTCGTGACGCACAACATGCAGCAGGCCGCGCGTATTTCCGATTCGGTTGCGTTCTTTTTGCTGGGTGAGCTGGTGGAGCACGCGCCCACCGCGCAACTCTTCAAGAATCCGTCCGATCCGCGCACCGCGGATTATTTGACGGGGCGTTTTGGCTGACGCTGTCTTTTGCAGGTGCCTTTAGGGTTAAGATGCGGTCATATCGGCCGCAAAGGGGTTCAACATGATCTATTACGTCGAGGACGATGACAACATCAGGGATTTGACAGTCTACGCGCTGCGCAAGCAGGGAATCGAGGCCGAGGGCTTTTCGTGCGATGGCGAGTTTAAAGCTGCCGTGGCGCGACGGGTGCCCGATGCTGTGCTGCTCGATATCATGCTGCCCGACACCGATGGCTTGGCGATTATGCGTCGCCTGCGTGCCGATCGCCTGACGGCGACGGTGCCCATCATGATGCTTACCGCCAAGGACACCGAACTCGACAAGGTGATGGCGCTCGATGGCGGTGCCGACGATTACCTGACTAAGCCGTTTTCGCTCATGGAGCTTGCGAGCCGTTGCCGCGCACTGCTGCGTCGCGGCGGCATGGTCAAGCAGGCGAGCGATGTGCTCAGCGTGGGCGATATCGTACTTTCGCCCAGCCACCGCGAAGCGACTGTTGCCGGTGAACCGCTCAAGCTCACGCTGCGCGAATTCGACCTGCTCGAGTACCTCATGCGCAAACCTGGCGTGGTCTTTACCCGCGAGTCGCTGCTGCAGAGCGTATGGGGCTGGGACTTCGACGGCGGTTCGCGCACCGTCGACGTACATGTGCAGACGCTCCGCC
Source organism: Collinsella sp. (assembly GCA_019419645.1). Classification (GTDB taxonomy): domain Bacteria; phylum Actinomycetota; class Coriobacteriia; order Coriobacteriales; family Coriobacteriaceae; genus Collinsella. Next base: position 8,146 of record DXZN01000043.1, read on the forward strand.
AAAAGCTCGGCGAGCATGCGAGCGCCATAGAGACCGTGCGCGGCGTGGGCTATCGTCTGGCCGAGCCTTCGGCCGGTGATGGTGCCGAAGGTGACGACACCGCGTCCACTGCATCGGAGGAGTAACCCGTGGTCTTCGCCCCCCAGGGAAAACAAACGTTGTCGCACCGCGTTTTTGTGACGATCTTTGTTTGCGCCATGGCGGTTATCGTGGCGTTTACGGTGCTGGGTGCGTTCTTTGTGCAAAACACCTTGGCGGATGCCACGAGTGCCAATCTGGCGCAGGAAACCGAGCTCATTGCTGCCGCCCTCGACGAGCAGCAAGAGCCCATCCCGTTCTTGCGTAGCCTCGATCGCGAGGACTTACGCATCACGCTGATTAACAAGGATGGATCGGTTGCCTACGACAACGAGGCGTCGCCTTCCGCACTGCCCAACCATGGCGATCGCCCCGAGGTCATCGAGGCCTTTGAGAGTGGTTTGGGTTCCGCGGAGCGCGCAAGCTCTACGCTCGACGAGATTATGCTGTATCGCGCCGTCACCCTTGATAACGGCCAGGTCGTTCGCTTGGCGCAGGCCCAGCCTGGCGTTGCGGCGATTTTGCTGTCGATGCTGGCGCCGATGCTGCTTATCGCAGCAGCGGGTGCAGTACTCTCGTTTTTTATGGCGCGCCGTGAGTCCCGTGCCATCATCGCGCCGTTACAAGAGGTGGATTTGGATCACCCACGCCGTAGCTATGAGCACGCCTATGCCGAGATGGTTCCCATGCTTGAGCGCATCGAGTCGCAGCGCCAGGAACTCAAGCGCCAAATGGCGGTGCTAGCGGACAACGACCGTATGCGCCGCGAGTTCACGGCGAATATCACCCATGAGCTCAAGACGCCGCTTACGGCGATTTCGGGCTATGCCGAGCTCATCGCAAATGGCATGGTCGAGGGCGAGGACGACCTGCGCAACTTTGGCGGTCGCATCTATCGTGAGGCGGGCCGCTTGGCAGCGCTTGTCAACGACATCCTTACGCTGTCTAACTTGGACGAGGCCGAACGTGCGACTGAAGGCGAGACAGTGCCCATTGGTTCCACGGAGCCTATTGAGCTCTCGCGTGCGATCTACGCGGTTGAGCAGCGTCTTGAACAGGTCGCCCGTCAAGCGAATGTGACGATAAGTCATGAGACCAAGCCTGTGGTCATCGAAGGCGTGTCGCGCTTGATCGACGAGCTCATCTATAATCTGGCAAGCAACGCCATCCGCTACAATCGACCCGGCGGTACGGTTACGTTGCAGTGCGGCACCAACGACGAAGGCCATCCGTTTCTCGCTGTCGCCGACACGGGAATCGGTATCGCGCCTGAAGAACAAGGCAAGGTATTTGAGCGGTTCTATCGCGTGGACAAGAGTAGGTCCAAGGCACGCGGCGGAACCGGCCTGGGGCTTGCCATTGTCAAGCATGCGGCCCTGTATCATCACGCCACGCTCGATCTGTCGAGTGAGTTGGGCGTGGGAACCACCATTACGGTGACGTTTCCCATACAGCAGGACGAGCCATTCGCATAGCGATACAACATAGATATTGATGTAGACGCCGCATTTGACTTTCGGGTGCGGCGTTGTTGTGCAATTTTACGATTGCTTCCGACATTTTTACAGGAGAGCCTGTTTCTTATGTATAGAGTTTGGTCTCGGTAAAAAGATGCGATAACATACGGACAGTTTTGTCAATCCGAACTGGGGAAATGAAAGGCAAGCTGCATGACCCTTCTCGAACTGTTCCAGCTGCTGAAGAAGCACCTCAAGCTGGTCATCACCCTTCCGGTGGTCTGCGCGATCGCCATGGGCATCGTGTCCTTCGTTGCGATGGACAACACCTATACCGCGACGACGAGCATGTACATTCTCGCCAAGACCGACGATAGCGGTCAGATGAGCTACAACGATCTCTCGGCGAGCCAGATGCTTTCCAACGATATCGCCACGCTGCTGGATAGCGATAGCGTTAAGAGCGGCGCCGCCAAAGAACTGGGCCTCACCGATCTGGATGACTACAAGGTGTCTGTTTCCTCCGAGACCACCACGCGTGTCATTACGCTTTCGGTTACCGGCACCGATGCCAAGGAGACGGCTGAGGTCGCAAAGGCCATTGCCAGCTCGGTGAGTACGGTCGCTCAGAACGTCGGCGCTGCCCAGAGCATCAACGTTATCGACGAGGCCAAGACCCCCGAAGCCCCCAGCGGCCCCAAGCGCACGCTGTATATTGCCGTCGCGTTCCTCGCCGGTATCTTTATCGCAGTTGCCTATGTCGTTTTGGCAGACATGCTCAATACCCGCATCCGCGGTGCCGAAGAGGCAGAAGAGCTCCTGGGTATTCCCGTTGTTGGCCGAATTCCGGCTATGAAAGGTGGTAAATAGGCATGGCTAAGGCAAAGAACACCGATAAGCTCGTTGTGCAGAATGCCGCCAAGACCCTTCTGGCCAACATCCGCTTTGCGAGCGTGGACGACCCCATTCGCACCATCACCGTTACCTCCTCGATTCCCAACGAGGGCAAGTCTACGGTTTCCATTAATCTTGCTCAGGCAATCGCCACGAGCGGCAAGAGTGTCCTGCTGGTCGAGGCCGATATGCGCCGCAGGTCCCTTTCCGATATGCTCGGCGTTCGTTCGCGCGGCGGACTCTATGCGGTCCTTTCCGAGCAGATCTCCATTGACCAGGCAATTGTCGAGACGGGTCAGAAGAACTTCTACTTCCTCGATGCCGAGCCGCACATTCCCAATCCTGCCGACATCATCGTCTCCCATCGCTTTGCCAAGCTGGTAAAGGCACTGTCCGCCAAGTTCCAGTACGTCATCTTCGATGCTCCTCCGGTCGGCACCTTCATCGATGCTGCCGAGATTGCCAGCTTGACTGACGGCGCGCTGTTCGTGGTGCGCGAGGACTTTACCAAGCGCGAAGAGGCGCTCAACGCTATCGCCCAGCTTAAGAAGTCCGAGAAGGTCAAGCTCATCGGTACCGTCATGAATTACTGTGAGACCGAGACCAGCGAGTACTACTATTCTTACTACACCAAGGACGGTAAGAAGGTTAAGAAGGGCTCCGACGATCAGGGCACTTCCAAAAAGGGCATCTTCACCAACCGAGCAAACGTTTAGTTGATTAAGGCTGACCTATGCGTGACATTCATTGCCATATCTTGCCGGGTGTAGACGACGGCGCCGCCGATCTCGAAGAGAGCTTGGCGATGCTCGAGGCTGCCAAGCGGGCCGGTGTAACCAGAATCGTTTGCACTCCTCACTGCCGTGATCCCTATTTTGATTACGACAAGATGTGGGATGCCTTTGAGCTGCTGCGCGATAACGCTGACGGTTTTCCGCTCCAGATGGGCTTCGAGGTCAACCATCGAAAGCTCGTTGAGCTTGGTATAGATGCCGCGGATCACTTGCATTTCGATGGGACCAACGAGTTTCTGCTCGAGCTTTCGACGCATGCCGATGCGTATGCGTTTAGAGAGTACGAGAACACGATTTACGATTTGCAGTGCCGTGGCTACCAGGTGATCATCGCTCATCCTGAGCGCTATCGTGCGGTTCAAAAGGATGTAAGTGTGGCGGAACGCCTAGTCGATATGGGCTGCAAGCTGCAGGCTTCGGCGGACTTTATTGCCGGCGGTCGATTTGGTCGCGAGAAAAAGCCGGCACAGCGCCTGTTCGATCAGAACCTGTACAGCTTCATCGCGAGCGATGCCCATAACGTGGGTCATTACGACTGCCTGGCGAAGGCTCGCGCGAAGTTTAGCGTGCGCGGAGCTCATTTTCGCTAAAATCTGTCCCTAACGTCCGCATTGAATGAAAGGGCAGCCATGGATATCCAACTTAAGACGGGATGCTTTGATGACGCGGCGTTGGTGCGCCGCGTCGTTTTTATGGACGAGCAGGGCTACGAGAATGAGTTTGACGCTATCGACGAGGATCCGAACTGCATCCATGTGACGCTCTATGTAGACGGTGAGCTTGCCGGTTGCTCGCGCGTGTTTCCCGAAGAGCTTGAGCGCGCAGCTGACGCAGAGGCTCCGGTGTCGCCGGCGTGCGACTTGGACGAAGGCGTCGCGGCGGGGGAGACCTACATTATGGGGCGCGTGGCCGTGCTGCCGAGCATGCGCCGTCGCGGTTTGGCGAGCAAGATTGTCGAGGCCAGTGATACGTGCGCGCGTGATGCCGGCGCCAAGCTCATTAAGCTGCACGCGCAGGAATACGTGCTGCCGCTCTATGCCAAGGCGGGTTACACGCAGATTGCCCCGGTGGACTACGAAGACGAGGGCCAGCCCCATGTTTGGATGGCCAAGCGCGTAGATGGCAGATAGGGACGTTCCTTTCCTGCCGGCAGTCGGGGACACTCCTTGGCAATTGGCGCATCAGAGCGTTTGGACATACAGTTTTTCGATTCCGTATGTATATATGCGCGCTAATGGGTTATAAAATCTAAGTCTGAACATAGCAGGTCTGCAATGCGGCTCGGGCAACCGGGCCGTTTTTGCGGACGGGGGTAGCGCGAAAGGACTGCACATGCGTCAATTTAAGACCGAGAGCAAAAAACTGCTCGACCTCATGATCAACTCCATCTACACCAATAAGGAAATCTTCCTGCGCGAGCTTATCTCCAACGCGAGCGATGCCGTCGACAAGCTCAACTTTAAGAGCCTGCAGGACCCGAGCGTCAAGCTCGACCAGGGCGACCTGGCTATTCGTGTTTCCTTTGATAAAGATGCCCGTACCATCACCATTTCGGATAACGGTATCGGCATGACCGCCGAGGAGCTCGAGCGCAATCTGGGCACCATCGCCCATTCCGGCTCCGAGGAGTTTAAGACTGAGAACGCCGAGCAGCAGGGTTCCGATGTCGACATCATCGGTCAGTTTGGCGTGGGTTTCTACTCCGCCTTTATGGTCGCCAGCCACGTGAAGGTCGTCAGCCGCGCTTATGGCGAGGATACCGCCCACGTTTGGGAGTCCGACGGTCTTGAGGGCTACACCATCGAGGATGGCGAGCGTGCTGAGCACGGTACCGATGTCATCCTGACGCTGCGCGAGAACGAGAAGCTCGACGCCGACGGCGAGGCCGAGACCTACGATCGCTTCCTGACCGAGTGGGGCCTCAAGAGCCTGATTCAGCAGTACAGCAACTATGTGCGCTACCCGATTCAGATGATGGTGAGCAAGAGCCGCCAGAAACCCAAGCCCGAGGACGCCGGCGACGACTACAAGCCCGAGTACGAGGACTACCAGGAGCTCGAGACCATCAACTCCATGACGCCGATTTGGAAAAAGCGCAGCTCCGACGTTGAGCAGAAGGATTACAACGAGTTCTACAAGTCCACGTTCCACGACTTTGACGATCCCGCGCGCACTATCAGCTTCCATGCCGAGGGTACGCTTGAGTACGATGCGCTGCTGTTTGTGCCGGGTCGCGCCCCGTTCGATCTGTACAGCAAGGACTACGAGAAGGGCCTGGCGCTCTACAGTTCCAACGTGCTGATTATGGAGAAGTGCGACGACCTGCTGCCCGACTACTACAACTTTGTGCGCGGTGTCGTGGACTCTGCCGACGTGACGCTCAATATTTCGCGTGAGACGCTGCAACAGAACCGTCAGCTCAAGGCCATTGCCAAGCGTGTCGAGAAGAAGATCACTGCCGATCTTGAGGACATGCGCGATAACGACCGCGAGGCATACGAGAAGTTCTTTGAGAACTTTGGCCGCGGCCTTAAGTATGGCATCTACTCGAGCTACGGCATGAAGGCCGACGAGCTCGCCGACCTGCTGCTGTTCTGGTCTGCCAAGGAGCAGAAGATGATCACCCTTGCCGAGTATGCCAAGGGCATGCCCGAGGGCCAGAAGGCAATCTACTATGCCGCCGGCGATTCGCGCGAGCGTCTGGCCAAGATGCCCGTCGTGAAGGGCGTGCTCGACCGCGGCTACGATGTACTGCTGCTGACGCAGGACGTGGATGAGTTCACCTTCCAGGCCATGCGTGAGTACGTGGCTGCCGATATGCCCAAGGTCTACGAGGATGACGCTGCTCGCGAGGCTGCCGAGAAGGCAGTTGCCGATGGTGCCGAGCCCGAGATCGGGGATCGTCACCTGGAGCTTAAGAACGTCGCGACCGGCGATCTTGACATGGCGACCGATGACGAGAAGAAGGAGGCCGAGGACGCCACCAAGGAAAACGAGGACCTCTTTAGCGCTATGAAGGAGGCACTCGGTGACAAGGTCGAGAAAGTTGCCGTCTCCGCGCGCCTGACCGATGCCCCCGCTTGCATCACCACCGAGGGTCCGCTTTCGCTCGAGATGGAGAAGGTGCTCCAGAAGGGGCCCGAGGGCGCGCCCGACGGCATGCCCAAGAGCCAGCGCGTTCTCGAGCTCAACGCCAAGCACCCGGTCTTTGACAAGCTTGTCGCTGCCCAGAAGGCAGGTGACGCCGACAAGATCAAGCAGTACTCCGGCCTGCTCTACGATCAGGCCCTGCTGGTCGAGGGCATCCTCCCCGAGGACCCCGTTGCCTTCGCGGCGGCTGTTTGCAACTTGATGTAGTTAAGTAGTTACGCCTTTGGGTCCGCCGTTCTAACGAACCTATTGGTTCCGTCGTTCTAACGAACGACGGACCGGTCGACGCTGCAAACGCCCCTAAGCGGCAATCTGACGTTCAATCGTCGGTCGCGTACCAAAGTACGCTTCCCTCCTCTTTCACGTCACCTTGCTCGCTTAGGGGCGTTTTCGCTGACTTATGCTCAACCTGCGACGCTTTCGTGGTCCAAAGTAGTCATTGGGGACGTTCTTAAATTAGTCGTTGGGGACGTTCTTGTTTGAGTAGTCGTTTAAGAACGTCCCCAATGACTAGTTCCAATGACTATTTATTCGGACTGCTAATTTGTGCGGGCTGTGGTTTTGTGACCTGCTGAAATTAAAGATACTGTACAACTGTACACTAACTCATCTTCGTAGTATATTGCTACCCGCAAAACTCAGCACCATTGTGCCGCGAGGCACTAAAGCGCCTACGTACAATGGTTGTCGATAGTACGATTCGATTCAACGACAGGATGGATGGTCCAAGCGTGAGTCTCGGCAGCAAACTATCCAACGCAAAGGTCTCCTTTGCGATATTCAAGCGCGACATTAAGCGACTGCTTGTGAACCCCGTCGCCTTGGTGGTTACCCTGGGCGTGTGCGTTATCCCCTCGCTGTATGCCTGGTACAACATCGTGGCAAACTGGGATCCGTACGGAAACACCCAAGGTATCAAGATTGCCATCGCCAACAACGATCAGGGCACTCAGAATGACTTGGTGGGCGAGCTCAACGCGGGCGACCAGGTCGTCGATCAGCTCAAGGAGAACGATCAGCTGGGCTGGACCTTCGTCGATTCGGCCGCCGATGCCAAAGAGGGCGTCGAGAGTGGTGAGTACTATGCGGCCATCGTAATCCCCAAGAACTTCTCCGACAATCTTGTTTCGATGCTCGATGGCAATTACCATCAGCCGAAGCTCACCTATTACGTCAACGAGAAGAAGAGCGCTATTGCGCCCAAGGTCACCGACACTGGTGCCAATACCATCGAGGAGCAGATCAACTCGGAGTTTGTCTCCACGGTGGGCGAGACCGTCGCGGGCATTGCCAAAGATGCTGGCATCGACCTTAAAGACAAGGCGACCCAGACCCGGGATTCGCTGGCGGGCTCGGTGTCCGAGGCGTCTGATACCCTGGGCGAAGTACGCGATTCCATCGGCGACATGAACACCGCCATCGACAAGACGAGCAGCTCGATTGCTTCGGCCGATGCTGCGCTGGCGGGCCTGCAGGGGCAGGCGCCCTCTCTAACGCAGGCGATCTCCCAGGGCAACGACCTGCTGGGCGAGGCTCGCGCCACGGCGGGCAACTCTATCACCTCGCTCTCCAAGGCACTCTCGGAAGGTAGCCTTGCACTCACCAAGACGTCAGCCTCCGCGAACGCTGCGATTGGCAAGCTAACGGGTACGGTCACATCTACGACCACCCGCATCGACAACTCGCTCGAGTCTCTCCAGGCGACGATCGATCACAATAAGGCCGTTATCGGGCACTTGGAGATTCTCGTTAATGACACGTCGACAGGTTCCGAGGAAATTGACGCGCGCATTGTATCGACCATCGATTCGCTTCGCGAGCAAAACCAGAAGCTGCAGAGCATCAAGGATGGCCTTTCTGCACAGTCGAGCGCCATGGCAAACGACGCTACGGCAATCTCGAACGCGAGCAACGCACTCAACGCGGCAATTCAGACCGGTACGGCTAACCTCGGTCAGGCTCAGACCGATCTGGGTCAGAACGCACTTCCGAAGGCTTCGAGCGCGCTTGACTCCTTTGCCGCCGTTTCGGGCGATTTGACCGGCATTGTGTCGGGTATGACCCCCACGATAGCGAGCGCGCGCGGCACGCTAGCGCAGCTCGACGCCACGCTCAAGCAGGCAAAGACCACGCTATCCCAAACCGACGCCTCCCTTGCCAAGGTTCAGGACAAGCTCGCGACCGCCGCCAATGACATTGCGGCGCTGCAGACCTCTGAGTCTATGGGCGAGTTAGCCGACCTCATGGACGTCGACGTCAATGACGTGGCAGATTTCATGGCATCTCCGGTTGAGCTGACGTCCAAGTCAATCTATCCGGTCAAGAGCTTTGGCTCGGGCATCGCGCCCTTCTACACCAATCTGGCGCTGTGGGTGGGCGGCTATGTGCTCATCGCTATCTATAAACTCGAGGTCGACCGCGAGGGCATCGGTAGCTTTACGGCGCGTCAGGGCTACTTTGGCCGCTGGCTGCTGCTGGTGATCCTGGGCGCGTTCCAGGCCATTATCGTTACGGTGGGCGACCTGGTCATTGGCGTTCAGTGCGTCAATCCGCTGCTCTTTGTACTGGGCGGCATCGCTATTTCGTTCACCTACGTCAACATCATCTATGCGCTGTCCACCACGTTTAAGCATATCGGTAAAGCCATTGGCGTCATCCTCGTCATTGTGCAGATCCCCGGCTCGTCGGGCATGTATCCCATCGAGATGATGCCCGGCTTCTTCCAATGGCTGCATCCGCTGCTGCCCTTCACTTATGGCATCAACCTGCTGCGCGAGACCGTCGGTGGCATGTATTCGTTCAACTACCTGTTCAACCTGTGCGTCCTGGGCGTGTTCCTTGCCATCGCGCTCTTTATCGGTCTGCAGCTGCGCCCGTTGCTGCTCAACCTCAATCTGCTCTTTGATAAGCAGCTTTCCACGACGGGCCTAATGATCTGCGAGTCCAACGACCTACCGCGCCAGCGCTATTCGCTGCGCACGGCCATGCGCGTCATGCTCGATTCGGATTCGTACCGTCGCGAGCTGCTCGATCATGCCGTGGCGTTTGAGCATCGCTACCCGTACTACATCAAGGGCGGTTTTGCCGCCGTGGTAGGCGTGCAGGTTCTGCTCTTTGTGCTTTCGACGGTGCTCGATATCGACAATAACGGCAAGATCATCCTGCTCGTTATCTGGATCATTTCGGTTATCGCCGTCTGCGGCTGGCTCATCAACATCGAATACATCCGTGCGAGCCTCAATACCCAGATGCGTATCTCGGCGCTTTCGGACGAGGACCTTCGCCGCGAGATGCGCGAGCACACGGCGGCGATCCCTGCCGCCCGTCGCATGTTTGGTCTCAACGCCAGCGAGCGTGGCGCCAAGGGAGGCGAACAGCCTACGAGCCGTCTGCCGCATATCGGTGCGCATCGTAAGGCTCAAGATGCCGACGGCGCTGACAACGTAAACGGAAACGACGGGGACACCACCCCGCTTGGCAAGCACTCTAAAGGAGGTGAGGCATAAATGAAAAACATCCTGCACCTGTTTAAGCGCGATGTCCAAAACGTGTCTCGCTCCGTGATCGGCATGGTCGTCGTGATGGGCCTGATCATCGTGCCATGTCTCTATGCATGGTTTAACATCGCCGGAAGCTGGGATCCCTACGGCAATACCGGCAACCTTAAGATTGCAGTGGTCAACACCGATGAGGGTTACGAGAGCGATCTGATTCCCGTCGAGGTCAACGTGGGCGAAAACGTAACCGCCACCCTGCGCGGCAACGAGAACTTCGACTGGGTCGTCCTCAACGACCGCGATAAGGCGATTGAGGGCGTTAAGTCGGGCGCGTACTACGCTGCTGTCGTTATCCCTAAAACGTTTAGCGCCGACATGATGACGCTTTTCTCGACCGAGGTGAAGCACGCCGATATCGAGTTCTATGAGAACCAGAAGGCCAACGCCATCGCACAGATCGTGACTGAAAAGGGTTCGAGCGCCGTCCAGAGTCAGGTCAACGAGACCTTTACCAAGACCATCACGACCATCGGCCTTAAGACCGTGTCCAGCCTGCTCGACTATATG
>DXZN01000044.1 GCA_019419645.1 Collinsella sp.
GCGAACCTCGTGGCCAACGCCGCCGAGCACGCGCGCTCGCGCGTGGCGGTCTCCTGCGACGTCGCGGGCGGGCACCTCGTCATCGAGGTTGCCGACGACGGACCGGGCTTTTCTCCCGCCGCCCTCGAACGCGGCTGCGAGCGCCTCTTCACAGACGACTCCTCCCGCTCCTCGCGTGACGAAGGCCGCCACTACGGGCTCGGCCTCCACGTCGCCTCCGAGGCCGCGAGCGCCCACGGGGGATCCGTCTCGCTCGCCAACGGCCCCTCGGGCGGTGCGGTGGCCACCATCGCGGTCCCCCTGTGCGGGATCTGACGATTTCCTCGATGTCTACCTCGACTGCGATATGTCGCTCGCCGAGGCCGCGACGAGATGGTGTTGCGTCTGCCCCGTTTGGTGCTTCTAGCTCAAATTTGATCTGATGTAAGGCCCGTGCAATCCTGCATGGGCCTTACTTTTGGCAATTGCTCGACCGATTCGTGGCTTGAAACACAAATTATCGAGTTAAGGAGAAATGGGGTCATACAGCAGCTCTCAGAGCGCTTGCCGCACTCCCCCGCCATTACCTCTGCGGCGTCCTCGTATAGAGCCCATACCGTTTGGCATATCGTTGCAATCGCCCACTTGTCCACCGGTCAAGTGAACTACTGGAATAAATACAGCGACACGCTTGTCCGTTACAGTCGCTATATCTGTGTAAATCGCCGCGATAAATACAGCCTGTACTCGGCTGTATACCAACTACGCGTATGTAGATTCATATCGCGTTAATAAATCGGCTCAAGCGCGTGCAAAACGCGCAAGTAACCGCAAAAGGCGATTATCGCTCAGGTAGATTTTTGGCACCCCGTTGCTTAATCAAAATTAAGCAATTGCTTAAAACAAAAAAGGTCAGGCACTAGATGCCTGACCTGCAAACTTCTGGTCGGGACGACTGGATTCGAACCAGCGACCCCTTGACCCCCAGTCAAGTGCGCTACCAAGCTGCGCCACGTCCCGAAGCTTTTGTTTGTTGCTCTGCTCTCGCTCGCAACAGGGAGTATATTAACCCGAAACTTTAGACTTGTGCAAGAACTTTTTTATAAATTTTGAAGCAAGTCCAAAATTGTATCTGCGAGCTGGGGTTTTGTTAGAACGGGAAGTTCTTTCGTACCCGTTGTGCTCACAATCCAGGCCTTGTTGGTATCGGTTCCAAAGCCCGAATCGGCGCGTGAGACATCGTTGGCGATAATGGCATCGCAGCCTTTGCGTGCCAATTTGCGCTCGGCGTACTTGACGACGTTATCGGTCTCGGCAGCAAATCCGATTACGAGGCGATCGCCCTTTTGGCGTGAGAGTTCGGCCAAGATGTCAACGGTCTCGACGAGCTCGATTCGATCCAGGCGCTCGTTGGCCTTTTTGAGCTTATGGTCCGCCGGGGCCGCCGGCGTGTAGTCGGCGACGGCGGCGGCGCAAATGGCAGCGTCGGCCGTCTGGAAGGCGCTCAGCGCCGCCTGCAGCATCTCTGCGGCGGTCTGCACGCTTACGCACGCCACGCCGCGGGGAACATCGAGCGATGTCGGTCCCAGCACGAGCGTGACCTCGGCACCGCGGCGAGCGGCCTTCCCCGCCAGGGCGATGCCCATCTTGCCCGACGATCGGTTTCCAATAAAACGCACGGGGTCGATCGGTTCGTGCGTAGGACCGGCAGTGATGACGATGCGCTTGCCCGCCAGGTCTTGCGGCACGGGATTGAGCACCTCGCAGATGGCTTCGACGATGTCCTCGGGCTCGCTCATGCGCCCCGTGTCCACGTCGCCGCAAGCAAGGTAGCCACTACCGGGCCCAACCACGTGCACCCCGCGGTCGCGCAGCGTGGCCATATTGGCCTGGGTTGCCGGCGCCTTCCACATGCCATTGTTCATGGCCGGCGCGATCACAATGGGTCGCGGCGTGGCGAGTAGCGTCGTAGAAATCAGGTCATCGGCAATGCCGTTGGCCATCTTGGCGATGATATTGGCCGTCGCGGGCGCCACGACCACCAGATCGGGCTCCTGCGCCAGCGAAATGTGGTGGATGGGGTCGGAAGGATCGTCGAATAGCCCAACCGCGACCGGCTCGTTGGTGAGCGCGCGGAAGGTAAGCGGCCCCACAAACTCCGTGGCATGCTCGCTCATAACGACTTTGACACGTGCGCCGCGCTTTTGCAGCAGGCGCACGATATTGCACGACTTATAGGCGGCGATCCCGCCGGTAATGCCCAGCAGGATCGTTTTTCCCTCAAGTTGCATTGAATTGTTGGATGCCGCCGTCATCGCTAGGCTTCCTTACTCGGGAGCACCAGGAGGCGGTGGCAGTACGGACAGTGCGTAATCTCGCTACCGTCGTGGTTGAGGTCGCTCATGGACGATGCCTGCAGCGCGGTGTGGCAGACCGTGGGGATGTTGCCCTGGATGGTCTCGACGGCCAAGCCGCGGAACTGCTTGAGCAGACGCTCGTAGTCGCTGAGCACGTCGGTGGGCAGCGTAGCGGCCAGCGCGGTGCGCTCCTTGGTGGCGGCATCGATCTGGGCCTGGAGGTCGGCTGCCTTGGCGCGGGCGGCCTTGGTGTCGGCCTTCACGCCCTCCTCGAACTTGGCGATGATTGCCTGTGCGCGAGCCTCGCGGTCGAGCGCCTCCTTGTGGGCGACTACGACGTCCTTGCGGGTGTGCTCGATCTTGTCCAGGCGCTTGGCCAGGGTGGCGAGCTCGTTCTCCAGGTCCTGAACCTCGCGATAGTCAGAGCCGTCGACGTGGCGCTTCTTAGCGGCCTCAATGGCGTTATTGGTCTGGATCTCGGTGGTGTTGAGATCGTCGAGCTCAATATCCAGGTCCTTGCGCTGAGCGTAGAGCTTGGTCATTTCGGCCTTGAGCTTTACATAGGTCTTGCGCTTGGAAGCGAGCTCCTTGAGCTCCGGCATATTGGCAAGTTCGCTCTTGTTGCGGGCGAGCTCCAAATCGATCTGTTGCAGCTTGAGTAGCGTAGCGCCGGCGCTCATAAGTTCTCTCCTTTTGTCACAGTCCACCATTGGCAAGGGTTCAGTATTTTAATCGCATGACGGGGGTCGACCCCGGCGTCAACTGCAGAGTTCATCAATATATCAACGAACGGCTCCTCGGAGCGGTCGTGGCCGAGCAAGATCACCGACAGCCCGCGCAAGGCAAGGTCTTGCGCCACGTGGTAGCCCGCCTCGCCCGTCACGACAACATCTGCGCCCGCGGCGATGGCGAGCTCTCCGAAGTCGCCCAGGGAGCCGCCCAAAATGGCGACGGTGCGGCACGGGCGATCAGCTTTGCCCCACACACGCGGGTCGCTGCCAAAGGCCGTGGCAGCACGGGTGGCAAGATCGCGCAGCGTGCACGGGTCGTTGAGCGTTGCAAGTGCGCCCAGGCCGGTGGCCTCGGGGTCGTCCACGTGCTCCAGTGAGCTCACGGGTGCGGCACCCAGCAGCTTGCTCAGGCAGACACGGGCTTCGTGCGAGCGGTCCAGGTTGGTGTGGAGCGAGATAATGCTCACCCCGCAGCGGGCAGCCTCGTAGAGGGCCGCACTGCACTGGGGTCGTGTGGCATCCGCCGGACAAAAGGCCTCGGGTGCCTTGATGTATATGGGATGATGCGTCAGCAGCACGTTGGCGCTTGCTTCTTGGGCGCGGCGAACATTAGCCTCAGTCGCATCGAGTGCGCAGGCAACGCCGGTGATCTCCGCGGCCGGATCGCCAACGGAGAGTCCTACGTGGTCCCAGGGCTCGGTGTCCGTCTTGGGATAGCGTGCCAGTAGCGCGCGCTCGAGCTCGGCGACGATCATGCGGCACCTGCGATCGAGAGCAGCGTCTGGGCAAACTCGTCCAGATCGTCCGGATTCACGCGGTCGTCAAAGGAAATGCGCAGTGCACCTAGTGCCTGCTCGCGACCAATGCCCATGGCGCTGAGCACATGGCTCGGGTCCATGCTGCCGCTCGAGCACGCCGAGCCGGCCGAAACCTCAAAGCCGGCGGCGTCGAGCTTGATGATGAGTTCCTCTGAGTCCATGCCGTCAATGTAGATCGATAACATGCCGGGCAGACGGTCGGCTTGCGCGTAGTCACCCATGGTGGCGTGAATGCGCGGATGGGCCGTAAGCGTGGCGTAGAGCTTGTCGGAAAGGGCTTGCAGCTTCGCGCGCTCCTGAGCCACATGGGGCGTCAGAGACGAGGCGGCAGCGGCAAAGGCGAGCTGCGTGCGCAGGTCTTGCGTGCCGGCACGACGACCGGCCTCCTGTCCGCCGCCGAAGATGCGCGGGCGCAGCGGCGTGCGGCTCTTAAGGTAGAGTGCGCCAGATGCCACGGGACCGCCAATCTTGTGGGCTGCGACGGACATGGCGTCGACGCCCAGCTCGGTGACATCGAGTGGAATATGCAAGTAGCCCTGGATGGCATCGGTGTGGAACAGGGCACCTGCGGTGTGCGCAGCTGCGGCAAGCTCGCGGATGGGCTGCACCACGCCGGTTTCGTTGTTGGCGACCATAATGCTCACGAGCGCCACGTCGTCGCCTAGCAGCTCGACAAGCGTGGCAGGCTCAACGTAGCCCGCGCGGCAGGGCTGCACCAGGTCGACGGTAAAGCCGGCGGCACGCAGCAGCGGCAGGTTGTCCAGAATCGAATCGTGCTCGATGGCCGAAACGATTACGCGACCGCGCTTGCGATCGCGCTGACGAGCGCCCTCGGCAAGACCGAGCAGCGCCAGCTGGTTGGCTTCGGTGCCGCCGTTGGTCAGTACAATCTCGGACGGGCGGACGTGCGCGCCAAAGCTGCGGGCGATCTCGCGACGTGCAACCTCCAGACGCGCGGCAGCCTTGCGGCCGAGCGAATGCAGCGAGTTGGGGTTGACGCCGGCAAGCTCGCTGTCGTCGTACTCGCGCTGCGCAAGGAGCGCCTCGGCGCGCATTGGCGTCGAGGCGGCATAGTCAAGATTCACGGGTATGCGGTTTTGACCTGCGGTCATAAGGGTTTATGCCTCCTGTGCGGCCTCGTTGCCTAGCTTCTGCAGCAGCGCAACCTCGGCAGCGGGATCTTCGGACTTAAATACGGCGGAGCCGGCCACGAGCACGTTGGCGCCGGCCTTGACGACCTCGGCGATGTTCTTGGAAGAGATACCGCCGTCGACCTCGATCAGGGGCGACACGCCGTGGCGCTCGCACATGGCCTTGAGCTCGTGAAGCTTTGCGATGGTGCCCGGGATAAAGCTCTGGCCGCCAAAGCCCGGGTTCACGCTCATGAGCAGCACCATATCGACGACGTCGATGATGCTCTCGAGCACGCACACGGGGGTGGCGGGGTTGAGCACCACGCCGGCCTTGACGCCGCGCTGCTGCAGATGCGTGAGCGTGCGGTGCAGGTGCGTGGAAGCCTCGTAGTGCACGGTGATCATGTCGGCACCGGCGTCGGCGTACCAATCGACCGTCTCGTCGGGGTTCGTCACCATGAGGTGCGCGTCGACCGGTACATCGGTGGAGCGCTTGACGGCCTTAAGGATGTCAACGCCAAAGGTGAGGTTGCCGGTAAAGTGACCGTCCATAACGTCGAAGTGCACGTAGTCGGCACCGGCGATCTTGTCGAGTTCGCCCTTGAGGTTGGCCATGTCGGCCGAAAGGACAGACGGAGCGATTTTGATGGAACCCATGGTAGAAGCCTTTCTGCGCTAGTCGGTGAGTCCGTAGAACTCTTGAGAAGGGACGCGATCTGTGAGAATCTCGAGCGCCCTATCCAAAGTAACACCGTTGTAGAGCGTTTGCTCCACGGCAAAGGTGAGCGGAATGTCTACGCCCAGTGAACGGGCAAGCTCACTGACGCTGCGGGCCGCGACGGCGCCCTCGACCACCATATGCGTACGTGCCTGGTACTCGTCGAGCGAGATGCCGTGGGCAAACTCGTAGCCAAAGGTGCGGTTGCGCGAATGCTCGGAGGTGCAGGTGGCAATGAGGTCACCCATGCCGGCAAGACCCATGCAGGTCATGGCTTGACCGCCGCGGGCGTGCACCAGACGGCTGATCTCGGCCAGGCCGCGCGTCATGATAAGGGCAAGCGTGTTGTCGCCCGCACCAGAACCGGCGGAAATGCCGCACACGATGGCGATGACATTTTTCATGGCGCCGCAAACCTCGACGCCGGTCATGTCCTGCGACAGGTAGATGCGGAAGGCCGTGGATAGGAGCAGGTCCTTAAAGGTCTCCCCTACCTGTGGATCATTGCTGGCGATGACGGCGGCAGAAAGCCCGCCGCGGCAGATCTCCTCGGCATGGTTGGGGCCCGAGAGCGCCGCGACACGCGACTCGTTGCCGATCTCACTGGCGATTACCTCACTCATAAGCAGGCCGGATTCGGGCTCAATACCCTTGGTGAGGCAGAGTGCCGGGGTGTCGGCGGCGATGAAGGGTGCTGCCTGATGGCATACGCTGCGCAGGTGCGTGGAGGGCACGGCAAAGATGATGGCCTCGGCGCCGTCGAGCGCCTGCGACAGGTCCGTGGCGGCGACAACGTTGCCGGGCAGCTCGTAGTCCACCAGATACCGGGGATTGCGGTGCTCGGCATTGATGCCGGTGGCCGTCTGCTCGCTATGGGCCCACATGGTCACGCGCTCGGCTCGCTCGGCGGCGAGGCCGGCGACGGCGGTTCCCCAGGAGCCGGAGCCAATCAGCGCAACATTCATGACTCTCTCCTACTTATCGTCGGGCTCGGTGACGCGCTTGGTAAACGAGAGCTTGGACTCCTTACCGGCCATGAGCTTTTGGATATTCGAGCGATGGGCCCACACCACGGTGATGCCGATCATCGCCATGCAGAACTTGAGGCCCAGGCTGCTGTACGGAAAGACCGCGCAAGCAGCGATAGGAAGTCCGATGGCCGCGGCAAGCGAACCCACTGACACATACTTGGTGATGGCGACGGCTACGATAAACATGCCCAGCAGCGACAGGCCAATAGGCCAGTACCAGGCGAGGATGACACCCAGACCAACTGCGATACCCTTGCCGCCGTGGAAGTTGAGATAGGGCGAGAAGATATGGCCCCACACGGCTGCCAGGCAAATGACACCGAGCATCCAGTCGCCGGGGGCTCCGGGCGCCATGATGTTCGGCGGAAATCCATAGCCCACGCTCGCGATGAACGGACGGGCGATGACAACGCAGATGGCGCCCTTAAGGCAGTCGAGCAGCAGCGTGAGCGCGGCCACCTTGGGGCCGGCTACGCGCAGGGCGTTGGTGGTGCCGATGTTACCGGAGCCCGCCTTGCGAATGTCGGTGTGGTTAAACACGCGGCCCAAGATCAGGCCAAACGGAATCGCTCCGATAAAGAACGAGACCACGGCGCAGATGGCGGTCAGCAGAATCGGATTATGCATCCTTTTGCTCCTTCTTCCTAAAGAAGAGTCGAATGGGCGTGCCGGCAAAGTCGAAGGTCGAGCGCATGCGGTTCTCCACGTAGCGCTGGTAGGTGTCGTTGACCAGGTCACTGTGGTTGACGAAGAACGTGAACGTCGGCGGGTTGACGCCCGTCTGGGTCACGTAGTGCATGCGCAGGCGGCGCTTGCCGTCCACCACGGTATGACCGAACTCGCGCAGGTCGGTGAGGAACGTGTTGAGGCGCGAGGTGCTGATCTTCTGCGAGCGCGTCTTTTCGGCGGCGTCGACCATTGCCCAGATCTTCTCCACGCTGCGGCCGGTCAGGGCAGAGATGCGCAGATACTGGGCCCAGGGAGCCATGACGCCCAGACGGCGGTCGACGGTCTCCATGCAGGCCTCGCGCTTGCGGTCGTCGTCGAGCAGGTCCCACTTGTTGAGCAGCACCACGACGGCGCAGCCGCGCTCGATGGCCAAGCCCATGACCTTTTGGTCCTGCTCGGTGACGCCCACGGAGGCGTCGACGACGAGTAGCGCCACGTCGGCGCGGTCGATGGCGCGCAGGCCACGGACCATGGAGTAGTACTCAATGTTTTCGTACACGGTGCTCTTCTTACGGATGCCCGCGGTATCGACCATGCGGTAGTGCTTGCCGTTGCGCTCCACGACGGTGTCGATGGCGTCGCGCGTCGTGCCGGCAATGTTGGACACGATAGAGCGGTCGGCGCCCAGGATGCGGTTGAACAGCGAGGACTTACCGGCGTTGGGGCGGCCGATGATGGCCACGTTCAGCGCATCGGGGAACTCGTCGGCGACCTCGTCCTCTTCCTCCGGAAGCAGGGCCACGATATCGTCGAGCAGGTCGCCCGTGCCATGACCATGCAGGGCCGAGAGCGGCGTGGGCTCACCGATGCCGAGCGAATAGAACTCCCAGATGCTGTCGTTTTCGCGATCGGGGTTGTCGAGCTTGTTCACCAGCAGAAAGACCGGCTTGTCGCAGCGCTTGAGCATGCGGGCGACCGACTCGTCCTCCTCGGTGACGCCGGTGCGGCCATCGACCACAAACAGGATGACGGCGGCTTCCTCGGCGGCGGCGAGCGCCTGGTCGCGGATGGACGTGGCAAAGACGTCGTCGCTCTTGAGCGGCTCGATACCGCCCGTGTCGACGATGGTGAACTCGCGGCCGTTCCAATCGGCCGTGTGATACGAGCGGTCGCGAGTGACGCCGCGAGACTCGTGGACGATGGCGTCCGAGGTCTGGGCCAGGCGGTTAACGAGCGTGGACTTGCCCACGTTGGGGCGTCCGACGACGGCGACGATAGGTTTCATCTGCTCTCCTTTAATGGGTAGGGTCAGCGGAATTAGTAGAGTCGGCAGGCACAATGCCAAGGATGTGCTCCAGGGTATCGAGCAGCTCATGCGGCATGGTCGACACCACATGAACCTCGGCGCCGCGACTGGTAAGGCTTGCGAGTAAATCGTCACGATGATACTCGTCAAGCGTCATGCCGTCAGCGTTGAACATGAGCTTAGGCACAAAGAGCATAACCCCCGACAGATCTTGGGGCAGCTGCTCCAGAATGTCACACGCGACGATGAGGCCGGTCACGTCCACGTTGCCGCCAAAGTAGCGGTTCTTGATGGCTGTGACGGTGCCGCCGAGACCATGCGGCGACTCCAAAAAGCGTGCCACGGTGTCTCGCGCGCTGGCGCCCGAGAGGCACATCAGGTGCTGGCCACGGGCGGCGATGGCCTCGCGGACGCGGGCCAGTCGCTCGGCATCGGTAGTCAGCACGTCGTCGGTCTCGTCCAGATACGAGCGGATCATGCCGATGCCGTCGTAGTACTGCGGATAGCCGTCGTAAAAGTCTGCCTCGGGAGGATCGATGCCGGCGTCCAGATAGAACTCGTCGCTCATCTGGAAGGTGTGGCGGCCAAAGCGTTCGTAGGCACGATCCTGGTAGGGACGGATCATGGCAATGGTCTCGCGCGCCAGTTCGGGCTTGTCGCTGTATGACCAGCTAAAGCGGTTTTGGTGTTTGGTAAAACCAAGCGGCACAATGCCCAGGCTTGTGATTTGCTCGTGCTCCTCGCAAAAGCGCAGGGTCTTTTCCAGCTCCTCGCCGTCGTTCATGCCGGGGCACAACACGATCTGCGCGTGAATCTCGATGCCGGCGGCCATGATGGTCTCGAGTACGTCCATGCCTCGCTGGGCGTTACGGCCCATCATACGACGGCGGACGTCGGGGCTCACAGCGTGGACCGACACGTTCATGGGACTCATGTTGCGCTGGATGACGTTTTGCACGTCCTCGTCGGTGAGGTTCGTAAGCGTGACAAAGTTGCCTTGCAAAAAGCTAAGGCGATAGTCGTCGTCGCGAATATAGAGCGTGGAGCGGCCGCCCTTGGGGAGCATGGTCATAAAGCAGAACACGCAGGCGTTGACGCAGGTACGCATGCCGTCGAAGATGGGGCCATCAAACTCCAAACCCCAATCCTCGCCGGGAAAGCGGTCGAGCTCGACGGGGGTGACGGTGCCGTCGCGCGGGTCGAAAACCTCGAGGTCGACGGTATCATCGTCGGCCTCCCAGAGCCAAACGATCATGTCGGTGAGCGCCTCACCGTTGACCGTGAGCACGCGCATGCCCGGCTCGATACCCACATCCCACGCGGGCGATTCGGGACGCACGTTCTTTACGAGCGCGCCCTCACCCGGCTCGGGGTCGCGGCTGCGCCCGTAATCGGCCACCTCGGCGGCGTATGCGGGTACGGTCTGGTCCATGGTTAGTGGCAAAGCTCCTTGATGCGCGCGACGGCGCGTTCGATGTGTTCTTGCGGGGTGGAGGCTCCGGCGGTGATGCCGATGTGGCGCGCGTTGGCAAACCATGCGGCCTCAAGCTCGGAAGCTTCCTCGATGTGGTGCGTGTGCTCGCAGGCATCGGCACAAATCTGCGCCAGGCGGCGGGTGTTGCCCGAGTTTTTGCCGCCCACCACGACCATGCAGTCGCAGCGGTTGGCAAGTGTGGCTGCTGCCTGTTGACGCTCACTCGTGGCGGCGCAGATGGTGTTGATCACACGAAGCTCCTGCACGCGCGGGGTGATAGCGGCCACGACCTCGGCGAGGTTCTGCGCGGTCTGGGTGGTCTGCACGACGAGGCCTACCTTGCCCTTGAGCGGCAGCGCGTCCGCATCGGCAGCGCAACTCACGACCTGCGCATCATTGCCGGCGTGGCCCAGAATGCCCTCGACCTCGGGATGGCCCGGCTCGCCCACGACTACCACGCGGTAGCCCTCGCGTACCAGGCGCTCGGCCGCCACATGAACCTTCTTCACGTAGGGGCAGGTGGCGTCGACCACGGTAAGGCCACGCTTGCGAGCGGCATCGATGACCTGTGGCACCACGCCGTGGGCGCGGATGATCACGGTGCCCGATGCGGCATCGTCCAGGGTCTCGGCCAGACCGACGCCCGCCTCGGCAAGCTCGCGCACCACGATGGGGTTATGGATGAGCGGTCCCAGCGTGTGGATCTGAACGCTCTCCCCTGCCTGCGGCGCGGCGGCTAGCGCCATATCGAGCGCCCGCTGCACGCCGTAGCAAGTGCCGGCGTGGGCGGCGATCTCGATGGTGGGGACGACCTCCTCAGCGGCGGCCGCAGCGGTATTCATGACATTCTCACCCATGGCTAGAACCTGCCCGGGTGTTCGGCGCACAGGTCGTCGCGCATGGCGTAGACGCGGCCCATGGCCTCGGACTCAAACCAGGCCAGGCACTCCTTACGCTTGAGCTCGGCCGGGGCATCGGATAGCGAGATGGACTTGCCGGCGCGGATCCAGCACTTTTTGGGGCGCATGAGCTTTTTGCCCGCAGGCGTGATGTCGGACCAGCCACAAATGGCGAGTGGGTTGACGGGCGCCTTGCCCATCTGGGCGATGAGCGCAAAGCCACCATGGACCTCGGGCTTAATCTCGCGCGAGCGGATGCGCGTGCCCTCGGGGAAGATCAGGACGTCCTCGCCGCGCTGCAGCGCATGCTGGGCGGCGCGCAGGCACTTCATATCGGCAGTACCGCGCTCCACGGGGATGCCGCCCACGCGGCTAAAAGCCCAGCGCACAATCTTGCTCTTGGCAAACTCGGACTTAAAGATGGGGCGCACACGGCGGCCGCCAAAGAACAGTGCCGTCTCCACGGCCAGCAACTCGGCCATCGAGGTGTGGTTGCAGATGACCACGCTGCCGCGGCCTTCCTGGCGCTCAAACAGCAGGTCGACGTCTTCGACCTTCCAGCGCCACATGAGCTTGGAGAAGACCCACAGAATAGCCATGACCACGACGACGGTGCCGCGGATGAGCGCCGGGAACTCGGCGTAGGGGGCGTTGTAGTAATCCTCGGGCGTCTGCTTAAACAGGCGCATGGGCTACCTCCTTTGGTTGATGAGGTCCTCGATAATGCGTACGACCTCGTCGATGGTGTGGGCGGTGGAGTCGACGTGCACGGCGTCCTCGGCGGGCACGAGCGGTGCGACCTCGCGGCTGCTGTCGAGCTTGTCGCGCTGCTTGAGGGCGTCGAGGGTCTCATCGACCTCGGCCTCGAGCTGCTCGGCAGTAAGCGGCTGGGCGTCGTTTTGGTGACGCTGCAGCACGCGGCGGCGGGCGCGCTCGCGCGGGTCGGCGGTCAGGAAGACCTTGACCTGCGCGTTGGGGAACACGACGGTTCCGATGTCGCGACCCTCGGCCACGATATCGCGGTCCTCAGCGGCTCGGCGCTGGTGAATGAGCATGGCGGCGCGCACGCCCGGGTAGGCCGAGACCTTGGATACGTTGGCGTCGACCTGCGGGGTACGAATGGCAGCCGAAGCGTCCTGGCCGTCAATGGTCAGGCGCGTATCCTCGCCGGTGCCGTTGGTAAAGCGAATCTCGATTTGCTTGGCGAGGGCGTCGATGGCCGTCTCGTCGTCCAAATCGATGCCGCGGTCGAGAGCGGCGAAGGTGACGGCGCGATACATGGCGCCCGTGTCGAGCTTGTTAAAGCCCAGCTGGCGGGCGATCTCCTTGGCGATGGTGGATTTGCCGGAACCGGCGGGGCCGTCGATGGCGACGATCATGCAATACTTCCTTTCGATGGTTGACGTGCTGGTATGGTTCGGGGCGCTGGGGCGCGGCGGGTTGCCTAGCCCGTGTAGCGCTCGCGGTAGGTGTTGCGCATGGGTGCGGAGCCGTGGCTGCCGTGGTGACGCGTGCGGCTGGCGGGCGTATCTTGGGGCTTGCCGCCGTTGCGCTTGGCGCTCGCCTGCTTGGGCGGGATGCCGCCGGCCTTGAGGATCTGCACCTCGCGGTCGGTGAGCTCGCGCCACGAGCCCTTGGCCACGCCCTCGAGCTCAAGGCCGGCAAAGTTGCAGCGGTGCAGGCGGATCACCGGATGGTGAATCTTGCTCAGCATGCGCTTGACCTGGTTTTTGCGTCCCTCGCGGATGATGACCTCCACGGCGGTGGTGCCGGGCTTTACGCCTTGCGGAGCCACGGCCTCTGCCTCGCGCGCGTTGATGACGCGGCAGATCGCCGGCTGGCACAGGCCGTCGTCGAGATCGATGCCACGGCGGAGCGGTTCCAAGTCGCGATCGGTCAGGTGGCCGTCCACGAGTGCCTGGTAGGTCTTAAAGACATGCTTGCTGGGGTGCAGCAGGTCCTGCGACAGGTCGCCGTCGGTGGTAAAGAGCAAAAGGCCTGTGGTGTCGCGGTCCAGGCGGCCCACCGGAAACAGGCCCGGAAATCGGTCGCGCGGGACCAGATCGGCCACGCAAGGGCGCTCCTGCGGGTCGCTCATGGTAGTGAGGTAGCCGGTCGGCTTGTAGAGCATCAGGTACACGGCGCCCTGGTTGAGCTTGACAGGCATGCCGTCGACCTCGATGTGATCGCGTTCGACGTCGACTTTGGTGCCCAGTTCGGTCGCGACCTCGCCGTTAACGGTCACGCGTCCGGCGGTCATCAGGTCCTCCGACCCGCGGCGGCTCGCCACGCCCGCGCGCGCCAAAAAGCGCTGCAGGCGCATGGTGTGCGGGTAGACAGGCTGGGCGTCGGCAGCGGGTACTGCGTTACCCATGGCGCGCGTCTCCCCTACTTCGTTAGTCCTCGTCATGTAAATCCTCCGAGGTCTTGTCGACGACCAGGGTCTCCAAGTCCTCGACTGCCTCAACATCTTCAACATCGGTATCGAGCAGTTCGCGCTCTTCGTCCAGGTCATCGGCCTGCTCCTCGAGCGTGGACTGAATGCTGCGGCCGCTCAGGCGCTCGCGGATAAACTGACGCGATTGCTCGTCGGGGGCAAACTGTTCCAGGTCGGGTAGGTCGCGGGTGGAGCGCAGACCGAACTTTTCCAAGAAGGCGTTGGTCGTGCCGTAGATGATGGCCTGACCGCGCTGGGGATCGCGGCCGAGCTCGCGCACCAGGCCCTTGTCCACGAGCGACGCGATGACGCCGTCGGAATTGACGCCGCGGATGCCCTTGACCACCTCGCGCGTCACGGGCTGGTGGTATGCGATGACGGCCAGTGTTTCGAGCGCGGCCTGCGACAGCTTTTGCGTGTCCCAGCTCAACACATAGGCCTCGACCACGTCGTGGTAGGCGGGGTGCGTAAACAGGCGCCAGCCGCCGGCGACCTCACGCAGCTGAAAGCCGCGGTTGGCCTCCTCGTACTCAACCTTGAGCTCGGCGAGCAGCGATGCGCACTCGCCGGGGGCGATATCCAGCGCATCTGCCAGCGCGGGCGCACTCACCGGGTCGCTCGACACCAGCAGCAGCGCCTCGAGAGCGCCTTTGAGGCTGTTTGCCTCCAGCGTGGAAAGGTTCGACATACTAGCGTCTCCTATTCGGTGAGCTCGGGGCCCTCGCCGGGCACGTATGCCTCGGCGCCCTCGACGCGGTTGATTTGAATAGTTCCAAAGATCTCGTCCTGGCTCAGTGTAAGAGAGCCGCGCTTGGCGAGCTCGAGCATGGCCAGGAAGGTGACGACAAGCTGTTCGGTGGTGGCATCGCCGTCCAACAGCTCGCTGAAGGTGCAGGTTTGGTGAGCCATGGTAAAGCGATCGACCGAGGCCACCGTCAGGTCGAGCGGCACGCGATGCGGTGCCACGTGCTCGGCTTCCAGCAGGAAAGTCTGGCGCTTGCCGTCCAGGTCGGCGCAGATGACGGCGAGGCCGCGCAGGGTAATGCCGGCCAGGTAGTCGGGCATAAGGCCCAAGAACTCGGGGTCGGGGCCGGCCACGCGCGGATGCATGCGGCTTTCGGCCTGCATGCGGGCGCCAAGGGCTGCCGCCGCGCCCTTAAACTGCTTGTAGGCAATCAGGCGCTGGATCAGGACCTCGCGTAGGGCGTCGCCGTCGAGCGCGCTGAGTTCCTCGAGGTCATCGTCGTCCTCGTCATCGTCGTCTGTCTTGCGCGGGGCCTCCTGGGGCACCAGCGAGGCGGCCTTGATGTCCAAAAGAGTTGCCGCGACCAGCAGAAAGTCGCTCGCCACGTCCAGGTCCAGCGCCTCGATGCGCTCCACCTCGGCAAGGTACTGCTCGGCCACCTCGCTGATGGAGATGGCGCCGATATCTACTTTTTGGCTGGTTACCAGCTGCAGCAACAGGTCGAACGGCCCGCTGTAGACCTGCGTCGACACGCGATACGACATCTTCGACCTCCTTTGACGGCGCCTTCGCGGCGCGGTTTGGGTACATGTTGCGACCGTTTTGCGCGGTCGACCTGTAAGTTTACCTTAGATGCCGGCGATTGCGAAGTTGAGCAGCTGCTCAGCAAGCGGATACACGGTAACGTCGAAATAGCGGCCGATCACGTCGATGCCAGTCCACATGGGCAGCAGATACAGCACAATGATGAGTATGGGCATGGCGTATCGCTGCAGCTGGTAGTAGGTGGAGAGCGCCTTGCCTTTGAGGAACGGCACGATAATCGACGAGCCGTCAAGCGGCGGAATCGGAATGAGGTTGAAGAACGCGAGCGACAGGTTGACCACGATAAAGGTGGCGCCGAAGTTCATGATCTGGGACGCCACGGCAAAGGACATGCTGGCGTAGAGGTTGCCGTACATTGCGTGCATGAGGGCGGCCGCGAGGCACGCGAGCGCGATGTTCGATGCGGGGCCGGCTGCGCTCACTAGGACCTCGTCACGCTTGGGGTGCTTGAGGTTGTTAAGGTAGACGGGGACGGGCTTGGCGAAGGCGAACACCGGGCCGCCGGCCGCGAGCATGAGCAGCGGCAGGATGATGGTGCCAAACAGGTCGATATGGTTAAGCGGGTTGAGCGACACGCGGCCGCGCGAACGGGCCGTCTTGTCGCCGAGCGCCCAGGCCGCGGCGGCGTGTGCGCTCTCGTGGATCACGATGCCCACGATGACGGCGACGGCGCTGGCGAGCAGGTTCATGAGGTAGCTGCTGGACATGGCGCTCCCCTAGCGGACGCGACGCGAGGCGCGCGTGAGCAGGTAGTCGATCACAAACAGGATCACGGCGACGATGGCGTAATCCAGGCGGAACACGCCGCCAAATGGCGACGTGATGACGCCGTAGCCGGCGATGACGCTCGGCAGCGCGCGCGAAAGCTCGACGACAAAGCCGACGATCTGCAGCTTGGCGGTGAGGCCGCTAAAGCACAGCAGCACGGTCATCGCGCTCATAAAGATGCCGCAGATGCGACAGGCGATGGCGATGATGCTCATCGCCACGGCGGCGGCTTTACGAGAGTTCACGCGCGGTCTCCTCTTCGATCTG
This sequence comes from Collinsella sp., assembly GCA_019419645.1. GTDB lineage: Bacteria > Actinomycetota > Coriobacteriia > Coriobacteriales > Coriobacteriaceae > Collinsella. The sequence continues at coordinate 16,158 of DXZN01000044.1, forward strand.
GGTGGAAAGCTCCAGCCATTCGTCCTCGAGCTTGGGCAGCTCTTGCTTAAGGCCGTTATATTCCCCCAGCGCGGCGTTGAACTTGTCTTGATCGGCATAAAGCTCTTCGCTTGCCATCAATTCCATAAGCTCGTCATAGCGGGCGCGCTTTTTGTCGAGCTCCGTCTCGATCTTCTTGAGCTGGTTACGCACGCCCTTGAGCTTTTTGTTGAGCGCAGCGCGGGCTTGGGCCTCGGCGCGCTTTTGCTCCTTGGTCTTTTTGCCCTCGGCAGGCTTGGGGGCGGCGACGGGGGTGTCGGCCTGGGCGGCGCTGGCCTTGGTGGACTTGGTCGTGGCCGGCGCGCTCTCCGTGGACGCCTCGGCGGCGGCGCGGGCTGCGAGGTCCTCGCGCTTGTAGAGGTAGTAGTCGTAGTCGCCGTCGTAGACCGTGACTTGGCCGTCGCGGATGTCGATGACGCGGTTGGCCACGGCGCGCACCAGGTGTTCGTCGTGGCTGATCAGCACGATGGTGCCGGGGAAGTTTTGCAGGGCGTTCTCGAGCATGTCCACCGAGTCGATGTCTAGGTGGTTGGTGGGCTCGTCCAGGCACAGGAGCGCCTCGGGGGCCACGAGCATCTTGGCCAGGGCCAGACGCGCTTTTTCGCCGCCGGAGAGGACGCGAACCTGCTTCTCGATGGAATCGTTGTCGCTAAACAGGAAGGCGCCCAGTAGGCTGCGCTGCTGTGGCACGGTCCACTTGGGCGTGACGGTGTCGATCTCTTGCAGGACGGTGTTGGACTCGGTCATGCCCTCGAGTGCGTGCTGGGCGTAGTAGGCCACGCCCACGTTGGTGCCCAGGTCCCGGGTGCCGGTGGTGGGCGGCTCCAGGCCGGCGAGGATCTTCATGAGCGTGGACTTGCCAGCGCCGTTGGGGCCGACGAGCGCCACGTGCTCGCCGCGGTAGAGCTTGAGGTCGATGTCGCTGTAGATGTGCTTGTTGCCGTAGGACTTGGAGACGCCCTCCAGGCCCACGACCATGTCGCCAGAGCGCGGCGGGTCGGGGAACTTAAAGTCGATGTGCTTGTGGCCCTCGGGTAGGATGACAAGCTCCTTTTTGATCTGCTCGATCTTGCGGATGCGCTCCTGGGCCTGGGCTGCCTTGGTGGGCTTGTAGCGGAACTTGTCGACGAAGACCTGCATGTGGGCGATGTCGCGCTCCTGGGCGGCGCGCTTGGCGCGCATCTGCTCCAGGTTGTCCTCGCGCTGCTTGAGGTAGCTGCTGTAGTTGCCGGTGTAGGTGGTCACGCGGCGGTTCTCGAGGGCGGCGACGTGGTCGACGCAGGCGTCCATGAAGGCGCGGTCGTGGCTGACGATGAGGACGGCGCCGTCGTAGTTGGCGATAAAGCCGCGCAGCCACTGGACGCTTTCGAGGTCCAGGTGGTTGGTGGGCTCGTCCAGCAGCAGCAGGTCGGGGTGGCGCAGGAAGAGCTTGGCGAGCGCGATGCGCATCTGCCAGCCGCCCGAGAACTCGGAGCATGGGCGCTCAAAGTCGGTGACCTTAAAGCCCAGGCCGGAAAGGATTTTGCGGGCGTTGCTCTCGAGCTCGTAGCCGCCCAGGTGCTCAAAGCGGTCCTGGACCTGGCCGTACTCGTTAAGGAGTGCGTCGACGTCCTTGCCCTGCTCGGAGAGCTCGGTGATCTGGGCCTGCAGCTCGTTAGCGCGCTCGCCCATGCGGCGGATTTCCTTGGCGGCGGCCATGACCTCGGCAAGGATGGTGGTGTCCTTGTGCTCCAGATTAGTTTCCTGCTCTAGGTAGCCCACCTGGCAGTCCTTGGCGTACTGGACCTGGCCGGCGTCGGGGCTGTCGATGCCCATGATGATTTTGAGCATGGTGGTTTTGCCGGCGCCGTTAGGGCCCACGAGCGCGAAGCGCTCGCCGGGGTTGATCTGGAAGGACGCGCCGCTAAAGAGGACGCGCGCGCCGAAGCTTTTTTCGATCTTGTCGACCAGGAGGATCATGCTGCCGCCTTTGACCTTGTGTGCCTATATGAAAAAAGGCCCCAACTTGCGTTGGAGCCTCATTCAATGCTCGGGTGG
>DXZN01000045.1 GCA_019419645.1 Collinsella sp.
ACCGCAGGAAGCTTGGATACGCCTAGGCGCGGTCCAAGAAATCGTCCGCACCCCCGATCGAGACAAGCCGGTCCCAAACCACCACAAAGGTGCCTGTCCCCTTTGTGGTGGATTGGACAGGTGGGTATCAAAAAGTGTCAGGTGGGGTGGCTGCCGGGCGCCTGCACGCGAAAAGAAGTGTCGACCCGCGCTGTTGTCGTTGAGTGGTACCCCGTTTGCGGGGATCCTGAAATCAGGACAAGCAGCGTATGAAAGGATTGATGCATGGCTTTCCGTAATGACTTCCTGTGGGGCGGCGCAACGGCTGCCAACCAGTGCGAGGGCGCCTACGACGTGGACGGCCGCGGCCTTGCCAACGTGGACGTAGCTCCGCACGGCCCCGAGCGCTATGCGGTGGTCTCCGGCCAGCGTAAGATGCTCGACTTCGAGGACGGCTATTACTATCCCGCGCAGACCGGCATCGATTTCTACCACCACTACAAAGAGGACATCGCTCTCTTTGCCGAGATGGGCTTTAAGACCTTCCGCATGAGTCTGGCGTGGACCCGCATCTTCCCCAACGGTGACGAGGCCGAGCCCAACGAGGCCGGTCTGGCCTTCTACGAGGACGTATTCCGCGAGTGCCAGGCGCACGGCATCGAGCCGCTTGTGACCATCACGCACTTCGACTGCCCGATTCACCTCATCAAGGAGTACGGCGGCTGGCGCAACCGCAAACTCATCGACTTCTACAAGAACCTCGCGACCACGATCTTTACCCGCTAAAAGGGTCTGGTGAAGTACTGGCTTACCTTCAACGAGATCAATATGATCCTGCACTTGCCGTTTATGGGTGCCGGTCTGGTCTTTGAGGAGGGCGAGAACAAGGAGGCCGTCGAGTACCTGGCAGCCCACAACGAGCTCGTCGCCAGCGCGTGGGCAACCAAGATCGCCCACGAGATCGACCCCGAGATCAAGATCGGCTGCATGCTTGCCGCAGGTAGCTACTACCCCTACAGCTGCCGTCCGGGCGATGTACGCCAGGCGCAGCTCGACAACCAGAGCAACTATTTCTTCGTCGACGTCCAGAGCCGTGGCTACTACCCGGCCTATGCTGTCAAGAAGCTCGAGCGTCTGGGAATCGATGTGGGTATGACGGACGAGGACCGCGAGATCCTGGCCGCCAACACCGTCGACTTCATCAGCTTTAGCTATTACAGCACCCGCTGCTCTGCCGGTGCCGATAACCCCGATGTCGAGCGCACCCAGGGCAATGCCTTCGCCGGCGCCAAGAATCCCTACCTGCAGGAGAGCCAGTGGGGCTGGGCCATCGATCCGCTGGGCTTCCGCATCACCCTTAACGACCTGTACGACCGTTATCAGAAGCCGCTGTTTGTGGTCGAGAACGGTCTGGGCGCCAAGGATGTTGTCGAGGAGGATGGCTCCATCAACGACGACTACCGTATCGACTTCCTGCGTCAGCACATCGCCGCGATGCGCGATGCGGTGACTGAGGACGGCGTTGACCTGCTGGGCTACACCACCTGGGGCCCGATCGACCTGGTCTCGGCCGGCACGGGCGAGATGTCCAAGCGCTACGGCTTTATCTATGTGGATCGCGACGACGCCGGCAACGGCACCCTCAAGCGCTCCAAGAAGAAGAGCTTCGACTGGTACAAGAAGGTTATTGCTTCTAATGGTGAGGACCTTTCCTAAGGGCACTGAGGCGCTCAACCTTGGGGCTCCAACCCTCCTCGCGTACCTAAGTACGCTTCGTCGGGCTTGTCGCTCCCAATCTTGAGCACCTCAGGCCCTTAGGGGGGGGCGGGCCTGACCGCTGTGAATTTCGCGTGCTCATCCTCATAGCCTCCTAACCAAGGCGCCCGGCGAGTATGTGCTCACCGGGCGCCTTGCCGTCTGCGGATTTTGGGACATGCGGCCCGCTTTTTCGACCCATCTGTCGGTACGCTAAAGGCACTATGGGTACCCGCGAGCGACATATCGGCCACGCGGCCGCCCGGACCGCGCCGGTTGCGGATCCCAGGGGCGGCAGGTTGTTCGCCATGCCGCGATTTCTAGTTGGTATAACGCACCGTGCATATCGCCATCGCGTCTTTGCTATCGCCGGTGTCACCACCGCGCTGTTCCTTATACTTTTGGTAGTCTTGCCGGCGTTGTTCGCCTCCGATTCCAAGCTTTCCAATGCCGTGCCCGCCTATAGCGAGGTGTCCGAAGAGGTCGTGGATGCGCTCGTCCACTCGAGCTCTCTTCCGCTGCTTGTCGCCGCAATTGTATTTTCGATCTGGGGCGTGTCGGTCTATCTGCGCTGTTTGGACTATGTGTTGCGCCGCCGCCTTGTTGCCATCGCCACCATCTGCGCCCTGTGGATGATCGAAGTCATTCTCAAGTACAAGTCGTTCACGCCGTTCTATGCCACCGTGCTGTGGTACCTGTACTACGTGCCCATGACGATCATTCCGCTGCTCTACCAGTTGTGTGGTCTGCGCCTTGCGGGCCTGGAGCAACATCGCCTGGGTCGCCGCTACTGCGCTGCGCTGTGGATTGTGGCCATCCTGCTTATCGGATTTGTGCTCACCAACGATTTTCACCAGCAGGTCTTTCGCTTTGACCGCACAAGCGACACCTGGAGCAACGATTACACGTACGGCTGGGGTTATTTCGCCGTCCTCGTGTGGACGGCCTTTGACTTCGTGGCCTTTTTTATCCTGGTTGGTCGGTCCTCGTCCTTTCGCATCCAGCGTTTCTCGGGCACGGCGGCGCTCGTACTGCTGGGTGGCGCATTCTTTGCCGTCTCGTATGCGTTGCGCGTGCCCTGGGCATGGAGGCTCAACTTTTCGCTCGTCTATTGCGTCCTGTGCGTGGTGGCGATGGAAATCTGTCTCGATTGTGGTGTCATTCCGTCGTATCACGACATCGCCGGCATCTTCGACACCTTGCCGCTTGACCTCAAAGTTCTAACGCGCGACCTGCAGGAAGTCTATGCCACGCCAGTGTCAAAGCCAATGCCGGTAGGCGTGCGCGAGGAGTTGCGGACCCAGGAGCACGGCCGCGCCCACGCCTTCGCCGTGGCGTCCGATCCCGATGTGATGTACCGTGCCTTTCCACTGCTGGGCGGATCGGCCCTGCTTGCCCAAGACGTGTCGGAGCTCAATGAGCTTAACCGTGAACTGGCACATCGTCGCATGGAGCTGCAGCGTCAAAACGAGCTGCTCGCCGCCGACTACGACCTTAAGACGCATTTGGCAGATCAAGAGGCCGAGACCTTGCTGGTCCAAGACGTGGACCAGGCGCTTGCCCGCGCGCTCGAAGGGATGTACGACCTGCTGAGCTCGCTGCCGCCGTTGACCGACGAGGCGTCTTCACACGAGCGTTACCGCATGTTGCAGCGCGCCAAGATGCTCGTCGCCTATTGCAAACGCAAGGGGTCGCTCACGTTGGCACAGCACGGGGAGAGCGGTTTTGATCGCGACCGCATTCAGCTCATTGCCAACGAGCTCGCAAGCGACCTGCGCACCATCGATATCGATTGCGCCTCGATTATCGCCATGCGGCGCCCGATGCACGCCAGTACGGTAAGCGCCCTGTACGACTGCGTGTATGACTTTGCGTTTTTTGCCTACACCACCGACCATCCGGCGCTTATGTATCACTTGGGCGACCATGACCGATGCAGTGTCGAGCTGCGCGCCACGCTTTTTTCCAACGATGATGAAGATCTTTCGCAGACGCCCGCTGCGCAAGAGCTCGAAAGCGCTCTGCAAGGGCGCAACGTGGCATACCGCCTTGAGGGCGAGCCCGGCCAGCTGCGCATGATCGTCTTGATGCCGAGGGCGGGTGAGTGACGATGCAGATTTCGCTCATCCTTCCCCAAATCGTTGCGCTCGATGTTGTCTTTGCCCTGGCTGCGTGTCTGCAGACGATCCACGTCCCGCTCATCACATCGCGCCGCTCGTCCTATAACCGAAAGGTGATTTGCGCCTACGAGGCGAGCCTTGTGCTTCACCTGATGATTTCGGCGCTTATCCTGTTCGCGTCGTCTGGCTCGCATCTGGTGGCGCCGTTTGACGTTTGCGCCAGGGCAATGGGCGGAGCGTTGTGGCTCAATGCCGCGATTTTTGCCTATGGCGTGCTGCTTATGGTGCACTATCGTCGCCCCGTCATGCTGGTCGAGCTGCTGCTTGTTGTCGCCGTTACACCGCCGGTGGTTTTTGCCATGGGCTCGGCGTGGACCGTTGTCCTTATCGCAGAGGGAGCGTTCTTCCTGTTCCGTTCCATCGCGGCGCTCTTGATGGACGTCCGTAACCGCCAGGAGGATATCACCGCATTCTCGACGATTGAAACCATCAACGTGATTCCCGTGGGCATCCTGTATCTAGACCCGAGGGGCCGTCCGCTGCTCATGAACCGCTGCATGCGTAAAAACCTGGTGGAGCTTCATATGCCAACCGATCTACGCGACATGAGCGGCACATGGAACGACCTGCGCAAACTTAGCATGCAAATGCCCGAAAGCAGTAGGAACCGTGTGCGGATTAATCTGGACCGTTTTGGTGAGGCGCGTGCGGTAGTCGAGGTCTCTCCCGCCGAGATTCGCCTGTTTGTGTGCGATCGTGTTATGGTTTCGGGCCGTTCGTTCGAGCGCATTATCGGTCTTGATGTGACAGAGTACGCGCATGCTCATGACCGCTTGGCGCAAGCCAACCACCTGCTTGAGCTTGCGGGCCAAGAGCTCCAGGCCCAGATCGAAGAAGTTAAAAAGGTTGCCGACAATGCGGCTTACCTACGTATGCGCGCCCGCGTGCACGATGTGATCGGGCAGCGCCTGTCCATTCTTCATCGCTATTTGGAGGAGGGGCGCCTGGATGACGAGTCACTCGAGCAGATTGACCCGTTGCTGCGCTCAATCGCCGCCGATTTGCGTAGTGACGGTGCCAGCGAGCCTGCAGAGCAGCTGGGCGATATCATCCATGCTTTTGGCCTGGTGAGTGTGCAGATCGATGTTGAGGGTGCGCTTCCCGAGGACACGCGTGTCGCGGCGGCCTTTTTGCAGATTATCCGCGAGGCCTCGACCAACGCCACCAAGCACGCGCAGGCCCACCAGGTCCATGTGCACCTGTGGCAGGAGGAGTCGAACGGATGCGACATCGCGCGCATGACCATCTCTAATGACGGCGCGCCGGCCCCCGTATCGTATCGCGAGGGAACGGGTATCCCAGGTATGAGGCATGTCGCGCAAGATCTGGGTGGCAGCCTAGAGGTCCACGCCGCCCCACCCTTTACGCTTACGGCATCCATTCCGCTTACGCCCAACGCTGCTGTTCGGAGGAGAAGCTCATGATTCGCGTCCTTATAGTCGAAGACCAGGCCATTCTGCGCGAAAGCCTGGCGCGCTCCGTTGGCGACCAGCCCGATATGACCGTCGTCGCCGCGATCGCCGATGCCTCCGAGGCCTTGGGTGTTGCGCTCAAGGAGCGCCCGGACATGATACTGATGGACGTATGCACCGAACATGATTCCAACGGCATCGTGGCGGCGGCGCGCATCAAGGAGCAGCTGCCCGAGTGTCGCATCATTATCATGACCGGCATGCCCGAGATCACCTTTGTCGATCAGGCCCGCGAGGCGGGCGTCGATAGCTTTGTGTACAAGAACGTCGGTATCGACGAGCTGTTCGCCGTGATGCGCTCCACGCTGGCGGGCTACTGCACGTTTCCCAAGCCGCCCGAGAGCATTTTTTCGGGCACGGCGGCACTCGACGATGTCGAGCTATCGATTTTGCGCCTTGCCTGCGAGGGCAAGAGCCGTCGCGAGATTGCGGCCGAGCTGTTTATGAGTGAGGGCACCATCAAGCGCCGCATTTCGGAGATTCTGAGCAAGACCGGCTACGACAACATCATGCGCCTGGCCGTGCATGCGGTGACCGAAGGCAGCATCGTCCCCAATATGGAGCGCCCGTAGTCGGTGCGCTCACCCGTGTTCCGCCGCTGTAAAGATAGACCGCCCGCCGTTTTGCATCAGAAAACGCCGGGCGACCTGCTTGTGCGAACGGTGCTGTCGGCGAAAGAGGGGGGGGCCGCGGGATTATCTCCTGCGGCCCCGCCTGACATGTGCGCGGACGTGTCCGCCAACCCGCGGCTGATGTTACGTGCCGTTACGCGATGGTTGCGCTGTAGGAGGCGACGTCCTCGTAGGAATCGGTCAGGTAGGCGTCGATGCCGATGGTCGTGTTGACCAGGTCGTCAAGGCTGTCAAGTTCGCCGCTCGAGAACGTGAATTCCTCGGTGGCGTTGGTGCCGGGCATCAGGTGAGCCGAGAACCAGGGTTCCTTCATGGTGCCGTTGACGTTGGTCTTGCCGGAAGGAGCGTAGAAGGTCAGGTCCTTGTCGCTCTTGTTGGTGATGTTGACGACAAAGCCGATGTCGCCCCAGTCGTCCTTGAACTTCTCGGTGATGGTGATGGTGCACAGATCGTCATCGGCGACGGTGACGGCGGGGGAGATTTCGACGTTCTGAACATCGTCGTCTTCGACGGCCTCATCGATCTCCTCTTCCTTCTCGGCCGCCTCGCGATCCTTCTTCACCGTACCGGACAGATCCTTGTCGGACTTGGTGAAGACAAGATTGCCGTCATCTTCTTCGAGGATGAGTTTTCCGTCCTTGAGCTTCATGTCATGCGACTCGTCTTCGGCGGTGATGGTTACGGTGGTGGCGTCCTTTGCCTCCCATTTAAGGTCGACGACTTCAAGGAACAGATCGAGGGCGCCTGTACCGTCCTCATCGAGAATCAGGACGCAGTGGACACCCCACTCTTCGAGCATATTCATGTACTCATCGGTCAGCTCTTCGCCCTCCAGGGTTCCACCCGAGAGTTCCCAGCTGCCGACGAAGTTGGCCTTGGGGTCTTTGCCGCCGCCGCTGCAGCCCGTCAGGGCAAAGGCGAGCGCCAGGACGCATGTCAGAAATGCGAGTACGGACTTTTTGAACGTTGTCTTCATGGTGTCCTCCTTCTTGTGTGAAAGCCCATAGAAGCAAATGCGGGGGTGGCGGACCCCCCGCCAATTACCAGATAGAGGGGTTAGGGCCTGGGCGTTCCGCAGTTGCTGCAGAACTTGCCGCCGTTTTCGCTGCCGCAGTTGGGGCAGAACCACTTGGTCGGTGCCGGGGCGGGTGCGGGACTGCCACACTCGGGGCAGAACTTGCCGGTGTTGGTGGCACCGCAGCTGCAGGTCCACGTGCCGGCCGCGGGGGCAGCGGCAGGAGCCGGTGCGGGGGCGGGTGCCGGAGCTGGCTGTGGGGCAGCCTGCTGCTGTGCCTGGCCGGCGGCGAACAGCTGGCTGGCGTTCATGCCGCCCATGCCGCCCGCCATGCCCATGCCCATAAAGCCTGCCATCGCGCCGTTGGGGTTGGCCGCTGCCGCGCGCATCGCGTCGCTCTGGGCGCTGGCGATGTTGGCGGCCGCCATGGTGGGATCGCGCATGACTGCGGCCTTCTGCAGGTCCTTGATCATCTGCTCGTCTTCTTGCGAGGCGGCGATGGAGTTGACGCCAAAGCTCACGATCTCGACGCCACGTAGGTCGCGCCAGTCGGCCGAGAGGACCTCGTTGAGCGCGCGGGCGAGCTCGGTGGTGTGACCGGGGATGGCGCTGTAGCGAATGCCCATTTCCGAGATCTTGGCAAAGGCGGGTTGCAGAGCGGTGAGCAGCTCGGACTTAAGCTGGCTGTCGATCTTATCGCGCGTGTAGCTATCGGTCACGTTGCCGCACACATTGGTGTAGAACAGCAGCGGGTTGGTGATACGGTACGAATACTCGCCGTTGCAGCGCACGGAGATGTCGACATCCAGGCCAATGTTGTTATCGACCACGCGGAAGGGCACAGGCGAGGCGGTGCCGTACTTGTTGCCGATGATCTCCTTGGTGTTGATGAAGTAGACGCGCTGGTCCTTGCCTGCGTCGCCGCCAAAGGTAAAGCGGCTGCCGATATTGGCGAACGTCTCCTTGATGGAGTCGCCCAGGTTGCCGCTAAAGACGCTCGGCTCGCTGCCGGTGTCGAAGACGAACTCGCCAGGCTCCAGCGCAACCTCGATGATCTTGCCGTTTTGCACCACGAGCATGCCCTGGCCGTCGTTGACGGCGATGACCGAGCCGTTGGAGATGACGTTGTCCTCGCCGCGCGTGTTGGAGCTGCGGCCGCCGGTGCGCTTGCTGCCCTTGCAGGCCAAGACGTCAGCGGGCATCGATTCGCAATAGATAAATTCCTTCCACTGGTCGGCCATGACGCCGCCGGCAGCTCCCAATCCAGCTTTCAAGAGTCCCATGGTGATCTTCCTTTCTCGTCAAAGGCCGGGTGGTATTGGTCAGAATGGTTAATCGTCCTTGTTGTCCTTCATGACAACGGTGGTCTCGGTGTGGCTGAAGGTGTCGTGCTTCTCGGTCAGGTCGAGCTCGCCACAGTAGCAATCGGCGTGGGTGGCCTCGTTGGCCGTCTTGAGCTGGCCCACCAGCAGCACGTCTGCGATGACCACGATGATCAACGGCGCGACGATGTTGATGAGGATGCCCTCGATATCAAAGGTGAGGTAATTCGGATCGAAGGCGTTCTCTCCCATAAAGAGAATCTGGGAGAGGACAAATCCGATCACGAAGAACAGCATCGAGGCGATAGCGAGCTTGGGCTTGGAGCAGGGAAGCTCGCCGACCATGCGACCGGTCTGGCCGTTCATGGCAAACAGGTAACTCTTGCCGTTCCACGAGGTGGAGAGCATCCACACGGGGAACAGGGCGTAGTCGCTGTCTTCCCAGGTGTAGTCGAGCTGCTTGCTTTCGACCGTGGCGTCGTCGTACTCGTCGACGACGGTCTCGCGCAGGGCCGAGATCGTGCTCTCCTCCATGCGGCGCTCGGCACGTGCCTTGCAGGTTTCGCAATCCTCGTCATAGCGGTTGGCGATGTAGCCGGGCATATAAGCGACCGAGAACGGGCGCAGCGCGTCGTAGTCAAACGGCTCGATGGCGTCCATATGGCCGTCGGGCATCTTGGACGATCCGTCGACGGGCACGCGCTCAAACGAGATATTTCCCTTGCGGTAGGCATCGTAGTGGTCGGTGGTCGTGACGGTGCGGTCGGATTCCTCGGTAACGGTCTCGTTGGTCGCGTCAAAGCACACTTCGCCGTCAACGCGGGCGCCGTAGAGCCAAAACGGCACGTAAACGCCTTGGACCTCGTCGATGTGGTTGCCGGTGACAAAGCTCTTGGGCAGCAGGATTTTGCCCTTGTAGTGGTCTTTGAGCGCGGCCATGACATCGTCGCGCCCGAGCTTAAACGGAATCACCAGGTCGGGTGAGAAATCGCCCGAGAGCTGGCCGGGTGCCACGGCGGAGTTGCCGCAGTATGGGCAGGTGGTAACGGCGACGGTGCCGTCCGAGACCAGCTCGGCGCCGCACGACGAGCAGATGTAGCCGGCGTTTTGAGCCAGCTCCTGCACGGCATCGTCGGCAGCAGGTTTGGGAGCCGCGGCTGCGGCATCGGCTTTGGCATCTGCCTTGTCCTGGCGCTCGCGATAGAGGGCCTCGACTTCTTCGACTTCAAAACGCGAATCGCAGTAGTCGCAGACGAGCTTTTGCTCGGCACTGGCAAAGTGAAGGGGGCCGCCACACGCGGGGCACTGATAGTTGACGCTCTCGAAGGCCATGATCGGTCCTTTCGCTGCCGGAGGCTATGCGCCGATGGCGCCGCCGCAGTATTCGCAGCGCCCGCTGGCATCGGGAATGGTGGTTGCACCGCAGAAGGGGCAGGTGACCGCGGTCTTGGGGGCCTTAGCGGCCACGACGCTGTCGCGCGTTTCCTGACGCAGCTGCACCAGCGCGTCGCGGACCTCGGTTGCCTGGCGCTTGGCCTCGCGGTATTCGATGGAACCGCGCTGATCGATGGTGGAGTCGTTCACGCGCAGGTTGATCTCGGTAAAGTACGGCGTGTTGACGTGGATGGTCAGGTTAAAGTCGTAATCCAGGTCGTAGCGCGGCGGATTGTAGCTCTCGCGCTCGCCGTCCTTGGTCTCGCGATAGATTTCGGTGCGGTGCTCGTCGATATCCATATCGCAGCCGAGTACCTGCGAGAACTCGATGATGTCGGGATTGGCGTCGCGCCAGCGGCTCTGCGAAGTGATGATCAGCAGGCCCGCGTCTTCGTCGAGCATGATGTTGGTGCGCCCGGCCGAGAGTGTGCGCGTGGGGTTGAACGACGCCAGGCGCTCGGCATTGGCCTCGCGGTAGGCGAGTTGCTCGCGGATATCGTCCGCGGTGCTGGAGCGATAGCCGTGGAAGTAGGGGGAGAGCTTGCCGGCACACTCTTTGCACAGGTAGCCTTCGCTGATCTTGGTCTTTCCCAAAAGTCCCAGCTCGGTACCGCAAATCGCGCACTCTTTCTTCTCGAACATCTTGTCAAAGAAGCCCATGGCTGCCTCCCATCAACAGGTAGCGTGTGTCACTTTTGATGATGGGGGAGTGCGCGATCTTTCACGATACCCAGACGGCTCAACGAGTCTCCACAACTGGGACACATGGCCCATTTTTGACTAGTCGCTGGGGACACTCTTCGGCCACTCATTGGGGACGTACGCTGCTGGGGCAGTTGGGGCGACGAGCCGATGATGTCGTGATGTGGGATGGACTGGCACTTGCTACCGACGATTTTGGTGGGGATTTTGCACCCGCATGTTCCGATTCCGCGCCCGTGGAGGCAGCGGAGTTCACGCCCGATGAGTGCCTCGATGCCTTCGTTGCCGCCTTTGGGCTTACAGAGCGCGAGCGCGATATTCTTGAGGTCTTGGTCGTTTCGGACCAGAGCGTCCAGGACATCGCCACAACGCTTTTCCTCTCGCGCTCCACGCTCTACCGCCACATTTCCTCGATCAACAAAAAGACCGACACCGCCTCGCGTGTGGCCCTTATCAACTTCTTCTGGTCCTGGACGCCCAAGGACTAGCTAATCCTCCAATAAGTTGCGGTGGAATAGTCCCTAAATTAAAGTCATGGGGCTTTAAACAGGAACTATTCCACCGCAACTACTGAGGGGACAGACTGCGACAGCGGCAGAGGCAACGGCGTCGGCAGCCGCGGTAGCGGTAACGGCAGCTGGCGGGGTGTTTTCCGTCTGCTCGCTACAGTAGCTCGCCGTGGCGGGCGATGTAGCGGCGCTTTGCCAGCTGGGTGAGCGCGATGTAGGCGGAGACGATGCCGATGAGCAGCGCGAAGAAGCTCGCCGGCAGCGGCATGAGGCCGAGCGCATCGGCGATGGGGCTTGCCGGTAGCCAGGTGACGAGTGCCAGGCCCAGTACGGTGAGAACGCACAGGGCGGGCGCGGCGTGATCGCGCAGGCTCGGCAGATGCGGGGAGCGCAGCATGTGGATCACGAGTGTCTGCGACCACATGGACTCGACAAACCAACCACTCTGGAAGAGCGCCGCAAAGGCCGCCATGCCCGCGACGTCGCCCGCGGCGGCAAGCTCGGACCAGCTTGCGCCCACGGTGGCAGGGCACACCACAAAGAAGAGCGCGGCGAAGGTCACGATGTCAAACAGCGAGCTCACGGGGCCCAGCTCGAGCATAAAGCCCTTGATGGACGCAGCGTCCCAGGCGCGCGGACGGGCAGTCCAGGCGTCATCGACGGTGTCCCACGGCAGCGCGATGCACACGATCTCGTAGACCAGCGACAGCAGCACCAGCTGCAGGGCGCTCATGGGCAAAAACGGCAAGAACAGGCTCGCGACGGTCACGGACAGCACGTTGCCAAAGTTGGAGCTCACCGTGGTCTTGAGGTACTTGAGCAGGTTGCCGTAGGTGCGGCGGCCTTCGATGATGCCGCGCTCGAGCACACCCAGGTCCTTCTGAAGCAAGATGATATCGGCGGATTCCTTGGCAATGTCGACGGTCGAATCGACCGAGATGCCGCAGTCGCTCGCACGCATGGCGGCGGCGTCGTTGATGCCGTCGCCCATAAAGCCCACGGTGTGGCCGAGCAGCTCGCGCATGACGCGCACCAGGCGCGCCTTCTGCAGCGGCGAGAGCTTGGCGAAGAGGTGGGTTTTCTCGGCGCGCTCGGCAAGTTCGGCGTCATCGAGCGCATCGATCTCGGAGCCGAGCAAGACGTTGCTCGCATCGATGCCGATCTGCTCGCAGACGGTGGCGGCGACGCGGTCGTTGTCGCCGGTCAGGACCTTGACCGCTACGCCCTTGGCCTCGAGGGTTGCGACGGCGCCCGCGGCACTTGCTTTGGGAGGATCGAGGAAGGCCAAAAAGCCCATCAGCACCATGTCGCACTCGTCGGCAATGCCAAACTCGCCCACGCAGCGCGGATCGGTCTTCTGCGCCACGGCAATCACGCGCAGGCCCTCGGCGTTGAGCTCGGCGATCTGCTTGCGAATCTGGGCGAGCTTATCTTCGGTGAGCGGCTGGGCGATGCCATCGACTTCGACAAAGGAGCAGATCTCGAGCATTTCCTCGGCAGCGCCCTTGGTGACCATCTGGGTTTTGCCTTGGGCATCGGCGACAACTACGCTCAGGCGACGGCGCGAGAAATCGAAGGGCACCTCGTCGACCTTGGTGTAGCGATCGCGCAGGCTCTGGCCCAACATGGGATTGGGCACGACGGTCGAGGGCGTCACGTCGGCACGGTCGATTACGGCCAGGTCGATAAGGTTTTTGAGGCCGGTCTGGAAGAAGCTGTTCAAAAACGCATGGCGCAGCACACGTGCGTCCTCATTGCCGTCGGTGTTGAGGTAGCGCTCGAGCACGATGCGGTCTTCGGTGAGGGTGCCGGTCTTGTCGCAGCACAGGACATCCATGGCACCCAGGTTTTGGATCGCTGGCAGCTCCTTGACGATTACTTGGCGACGGGCGAGGTCCTTGGCGCCCTGCGACAGGCTCGTGGTCACGATGACGGGAAGCATCTGCGGCGTGATGCCAACAGCCACGCTCGTGGCGAACAGCAGCGCGTCGATGACATTGCCCTTGGTGGCGGCGTTGATGGCAAAGACGGCCGGCGCCATAACGAGCATGAGGCGTACGAGCAACATGGAGACGCTCGAGACGCCGCGGTCAAACGCGCTTTTCTCGCCGCGCCCGTTGAGCATCTTGGCGATGCCACCCAGGTAAGTATCCGAGCCGGTGGCAACGACAAGCGCCATGGCGGCGCCGTTTTGCACGGAGGTGCCGGTAAAGACGATGTTCTTGCAGGCAGAGAGTGGCAGCGCGGAGCCGTCGGCACCCTCGACGACGGTGATGGCAGTGGTCTTCTCGACGGCCTCGCTCTCGCCGGTGAGCGCGGACTCAATCACAAACAGATCGCGCGCGGTGATGACGAGGGCATCGGCCGGCACCATATCTCCGGCAGAGAGGCGGATCACATCACCGGGGACGAGCTCGTCGAAGGGGATCTCGACGCGCTCGCTGTCGCGCAGGGCGGTGCAAGTGTTGGAGACCAGGTCCTTGAGGGCCTCGGCCGCATTGCCGCTGCGGGCTTCTTGGATAAACTTCATACCGCCCGATACCAGCAACATGATGCCGATGACGATGACCGTGGAGGGGTCGCGCTGCGGTTCGGGTACGGCGAGCACGTCGATGTAGAGCGAGACCAGCGCGAGAGCGGCGAGGATGCCGGCGAAGGGGTCGACAAAGGCGTCGGCGATACGGCGGACGAGCGTCTTGGTCGGCGCCTCGATGGTGTTGGGGCCGGAGGCGTCCAGGCGCTCGGTTGCCTGCTCGGCGGTGAGGCCGCTTGCCGTGGCGTCGAGCAGCACGAGGGCGTCCTCGGCGCTATGGGTGGCGGCGAATATGGTGTTCTTGGACAGGCCGGTGTGAGCGGCAGGGCGCGCCGTGCGGCGGCGCTTGGAGATAGCTTCGAGTACCGTGGCGGTTTTGAGCATCAGCATAGGGTCCTCCTTGTTGAAGGGAGTTAGCGTACGTGTCGTATTTGCTTCAAAAAACCTAGATGTCGCTCACGTCAAGCTCGCGAACCGCCACAAAGGGGACAGGCACCTTTGTGGCGGTTTTGACGATCGGTTCGTGCGCTTATGCGAATACGGAATCCTCGCGGCGTGCCGAGGGCGACATGCAGGTTTTTCGACTATGACTGCCTTCCATGGCACACCTCCTTATGGATGGGCGCAGCGCGCTTTGGGTATCTCGTACCCTTTCTAATCCGCCCGTATTCTTGATGAGGGGGTTTGACATGTCAACCCCCATTGTTCAGAAAACCATTGCCCCTGACAAAGCCTTTACTGAATGCCGTGGCCTCAAAGTGCGCCCGCATCGATGCTCTGCCTGCGCTAAACTGAAGAGCATGTACGCGATTACGAGAGGAGCCCGCATGGAGGCTTACAAGCAAGAGTTCATCAAGTTCATGGTCGAGTCCGACGTTCTTAAGTTCGGCAGCTTTACGCTCAAGAGCGGCCGTCAGTCCCCGTTTTTTATGAACGCCGGCGCCTACGTGACGGGCTATCAGCTCAAGAAGCTGGGCGAGTATTACGCCCAGGCCATCCACGATAACTTTGGCGACGACTTTGATGTGCTGTTTGGACCGGCCTACAAGGGTATTCCGCTGGCCGTCGTGACCGCGATTGCCTACCACGAGCTGTACGGCAAGGAGGTCAAGTATTGCTGCGACCGCAAGGAGGCCAAGGACCACGGCGCCGACAAGGGCAACCTGCTGGGCTATGAGCCCCAGGACGGCGACCGCGTGGTCATGGTCGAGGATGTCACCACCAGCGGCAAGTCCATCGACGAGACCTATCCCAAGGTTAAGGCTGCTGCCGACGTCGAAATCAAGGGTCTGATCGTGTCCCTCAATCGCATGGAGGTCGGCAAGGGTGGCGTGACCACCGCACAGAAGGAGATCGAGGCCAAGTACGGTTTCCCCGTCGCGAGCATCGTTTCCATGGCCGAGGTCGTCGAGACCCTCTACAACCACGAGATCGACGGCAAGGTCGTCATCGACGACGAGCTCAAGGCCGCCATCGACGCCTACTACGAGCAGTACGGGGCTCGGGAGTAGGTAGTTACGCGGGTTTACCAACCCGCGTAACCAGTTGACGCTGCAAGCCCGCCAGGGCGGCAATCTGCCTTTCAACTTCGGCGGCATGACCAGAAGGTCAATGCCGCCTCGTTTCAAGGCACCTTGCTCGCTCTGACGGGCTTTCGCTGTCGTTGCCATAACATCGGCGTCGCCGTTGTTGGCACTTGGGGACGTTCCTTTTCTGCCGGCACCTTGGGACACTCCCAACGACTACCCGCAAAATGAGCGTGGATAATCTCCCGGTTTTGGCCTGTGTGCGGGCTCAAAGTGGGAGATTATCCACGCTCGTTAGGTTAGTGTCAGAAAATCCACGCTCGTTTTAATATGGCTGGGCTGCGGTGCCTATCTAATCGGCTCAGCGTCTTCCCTGAGAATCGAAAGATACTCTTCATACCCGTACTGTCGGTATCTCTGTCTTGACTCGTCGAGTGGACGGAGGATACCCAATTCTTCAAATGATTTGACGAGCGAGCTCGCGGTGCTCCTACCGATATCGAGTCGGGCAGCGATAAATGCGGTGTCGAGGATGGGATGCTCTTCAAGAAGGCTCAGCAGCCTTTGTCCGTTTGCGGCAGTCCTTCCGAGATTTTCGGTAATAGCTGCCGTCGAACGGTTGTGGAGATCAACAAGACTCTTTAAAGACCCTACCGAGTCCTTCGCACTCTCAAGAAGACTGGCGCAGAAAAACTCTATCCATTCCTCGTAAGTTCCTCGTTCCCTTACGGATGTGAGTTGTCGGTAGTACTCGCTTCGATTTCTCTTGAACTGGAACGATGGATAGAACAAGCAAGAATGAAGAACGCCATCATTGATGAGCATAAGTGTAATGAGAAGCCTGCCCAGGCGACCGTTTCCGTCTAGGAATGGATGGGCAGTTTCAAATTGGTAATGGACGAGCGCCGCCCGCACGATCGGATCCATTTCGACTTGAGGCTCATTGATAAATCGTTCGAGGTCCTGGAGCGTGTTGCTCAAATCTTCAATGTTTGGAGGGACGAACGATGCAGTTGCAATGGTGCAGCCTGAAGGGCCAATCCAGTTTTGTGAGGAGCGCAGCTCGCCTGGATTCTTCTCCGTTCCGCGCACTCCGTCCAGCAGGACCGCATGAACCTGCCTGAGAAGCCTCGTACACAAGGGCATCTTTTTGAGCAGTTCTACGCCGCGGTCGACAGCACGGACATAATTCACGACATCTGCGACATCTTTATGATGGAGTTGGGTTTGCGATGGACTAAGTAGGTCGTCAAACGTGCACTGGGTTCCCTCAATTTGCGAAGAAAGGAGTGCTTCTTTGCGCACATACATTGTCAGATACATGTCGGCGTTGGGAACAAAGTAGAGCATGCCTTCAAGCTCTCCAAGCTTTCGTGAGCATGTGGAAAGCGTGCGATAGGTTTCCTCAGTGAGGTTTAGCTGCCTCAATGATTGCAAGGGCGTTGGCAAAAACGAATAGTAAGCCAATTTCCCCGATAGATTATTGCGGAGCGTTCCCTGGCCGTTCTCCTCGATTTGCATCGCGCCCCCCATATCTTTAGTGGCGGAAACTCGTTATTAGGCTAATCATATCAATTCTAATAACGAGTTTATGGCGAAAATAGTTATTAGAGTCGATTTGAATAATCTAATGACGAGAAGTCGTTATTGCTTTGGTGCAAGGTGGTCGAGTGGTCCCTCGGGCGCAGAGGAAAACGGAGCATTCAACACGAGCGTGGATAATCTCCCGGTTTTGGCCTGTGTGCGGGCTCAAAGTGGGAGATTATCCACGCTCGTTAGATAAGCGTCCGAAAATCCACGCTCGTCGCTACTTGAGCCCGGGCAGGCGGGTGTAGGGGAACGAGCGCTCCAGGAATTCGGAGCAGTGGGCGTAGTCTTTGGCGAAGTAACTGCTGTAGAGCGAATCGAGCACATATTGCACGGCGATGTGGCTCGCGAACTGCGTGATGCGATGCGTCATGCTCTCGTGGTCGCTCACCGTGAGATAGGCGGCAAAGCCGGGGTGAATGCGCGCGCAATAAGGCGTGCCGATGACGATGACCGGGACATGCCGACTGCTGAGGATCGGCAAGATGCCCTTGAGGTTGGGGGCAAGGCCGCTGTAGGAGATGACGATTGCCGCATGGTCGGGACCCGAGGCGAGCGCCGTTCGCACCTGGGCCTCGACACCGTCGTGGCACGTCGCGCTTTTACCGGCGGAGAGCAGGCGATCGCGGAACATTCCCGCTGGATAGAGGTTGTGCGAGCCGTGTAGATGTCGACCTGTCGGGCGTTCGCGATGAGCTTGGCGGCATGGTCAAGTTGCGTGGGGTCGAGCAGCTCCTGCGTTTCGGCCAGCGTGGTCTGGTAGAGCCCCTCCATGCGCTCCATAACCTGCGCAGGCGATACTCAGCTTATCGACCCGCGATGCAAAGGAGATACTCATCCCACGAGCACTACCGGGAAGGGCTTGCGATTCGAGCCCTCACCTTAGCAATTTGATCATTTGGCACTATAATCACCATAGGCATGCGCATAACGTTGCGCTTAATCAAGAGGAGAAAACATATGGGTCTGTTTGACATGTTTAAGAAGAAGGCTGAGCCCGCGGCAGCTGCTGCTCCGGCCTCCATCTCTGCTTCTGCTGGCGCCGACGTGCTGTGCTCGCCTGTCAAGGGCAAGGTCATCAAGATGGCCGACGTGCCCGATCCCGTCTTTGGTGGCGAGGTTCTGGGCAAGGGCTGCGCTGTGTGGCCCGAGGACGACCTGGTCTACGCTCCCTGCGACGGCAAGGTGACCGTCACCATGGGTCACGCCGTGGGCCTGCAGTCCGATAGCGGCATCGAGGTTCTGGTGCACGTTGGCGTCGATACCGTCAACATGAACGGCGACGGCTTCGAGGGCTTCGTCAAGGCCGACGACGTTGTCAAAGCTGGTCAGCCCATACTCAAGATCGACCGTGCCAAGATCGCTGCTGCCGGCTACAAGGACTGCGTCGTCGTGGCCGTGTCCAA
>DXZN01000046.1 GCA_019419645.1 Collinsella sp.
GTACAAGTCAGCAAAAGGGGCAAAGTCCCCGAGCCAATCTCCGAAGGCGGCGGCAAAGGGTGCCGCCACGGTGTGAAAGGGTGGATTGTAATGAAGAACGAAATGAGCAGAAGGCAGTTCCTGGGCTTTGCTGGTTCCGCGGCTGCGGTTCTTGGTCTGGGCCTCGTGGGCTGCGGTGGTTCTGCCGGCTCTGGCTCCTCTGCTTCTGGTGACGCTGCCGAGGTCTACTTCCTCCAGTTCAAGCCCGAGGTCGACAAGGAGTGGAAGGAGATCGCCAAGGCGTACAAGAAGGAGAAGGGCGTCGAGGTCAAGATCGTGACCGCCGCCTCCAACACCTACGAGGAGAAGCTCAAGTCCGAGATGTCCAAGAGCTCCGCTCCGACGCTGTTCCAGGTCAACGGCCCCACCGGCCTTAAGAACTGGAAGGACTACTGCGCCGATCTTTCCGACACCAAGCTCCGCGGCGAGCTCATCGACGACTCCCTGGCGCTGCAGTCCGACGGCAAGGATCTGGGTATCGACTGGGTTCAGGAGAGCTACGGCATCATCTACAACAAGGAGCTCCTCGAGAAGGCCGGCTACAAGGCCGAGGACATCAACTCCTTCGACAAGCTGAAGGCTTGCGCCGATGACATCCAGGCCCGCAAGGACGAGCTCGGCGTTGACGGTGCCTTCACTTCCGCCGGCATGGATGACTCCTCCAGCTGGCGCTACACCACCCACCTCGCCAACCTCCCGCTCTACTACGAGTTCGAGAAGGAGCACAACCAGGAGGACGACGAGATCAAGGGCGAGTATCTCGACAACTTTAAGCAGATCTTCGACCTGTATATCACCGACTCCACCTGCGATCCTTCGCAGCTTGCCTCCAAGACCGGTGACGACGCCACCAACGAGTTCGCAACCGGTAAGGCCGTTTTCTACCAGAACGGCTCTTGGGCCTACGCCGACCTCACCAAGGCCGGTATGACCGACGACCAGCTCGGCATGCTGCCGATCTACATCGGCGTCGACGGCGAGGAGAACCAGGGCCTGTGCTCCGGCGGCGAGAACTACTGGTGCGTCAGCTCCCAGGCTTCCGAGGATGCCCAGAAGGCCACCGAGGACTTCATGTATTGGTGCGTCACTTCTGACACCGCCACCAGCATCATCGCTGACAAGATGGGTCTGACCGCCCCGTTCAAGAGCGCTAAGGAGACCACCAACGTCTTCTCGCAGCAGGCCGTTGCTATGGCCAAGGACGGCAAGAAGACCGTTGCTTGGGACTTCGTTTACATCCCCTCTGAGGAGTGGAAGAAGAACCTCAAGCAGGCTCTCATCGCTTATGCTGCCGACAACACCAAGTGGGACGGCGTCAAGAACGCCTTCGTCGATGGCTGGAAGACCGAGAAGGCTGCTTCCGAGTAAGCAGTTGCTGCCCAAGCTATCTGATTAGCGACAGGGGGCGGGCAGACGTAGGTTTGCCCGCCCCCTGCATATTGAAAGGACCCTTCTATGGGCAAAGCACTCAAACGCTGGTGGCCGCTCTTTATGCTGCCCACGTGCCTGGCGTTTATGATCGGGTTCGTGATTCCCTTTATCCAGGGTTTCTATCTCTCGTTCTGCCAGTTTATTACCATCAATAACGCGCACTTTGTCGGTATCGAGAACTACGTGCGCGCACTGACCGACCCGCAGTTCTCCACGTCGTTCTTCTTTACCGTGGCGTTTGCCTTCCTGTCGACGGTGCTCATCAACGTGATCGCGCTGGCCATTGCGCAGGCGCTCACTCGCAAGGCGCTCAAGGGCACCAACATCTTCCGTACGATTTTCTTTATGCCTAACCTGATTGGCGGCATTGTACTGGGTTACATTTGGCAGATTCTGATCAACTGCCTGCTCTCCAACGTGGGTGCCCAGCTTATCGCCCTCAACTCCGCCGCTGGCTTCTGGGGCCTTATCATCCTGACCCTGTGGCAACAGGTCGGCTACATGATGATCATCTACATCGCCGGTCTGCAGTCCATCCCGTCTGACTACATTGAGGCCGCCAAGGTCGATGGCGCTACGGCATGGCAGACGTTTTGGAAGGTTAAGATCCCCAACCTGATGCCGACCATCACCATCTGCCTGTTCCTGTCCATCACCAACGGCTTTAAGCTGTTCGACCAGAACCTTGCCCTTACCGGTGGCGCCCCGGCGCACTCCACCGAGATGCTCGCCCTGAACATCTACAACACGTTCTATTCGCGTGCTGGCATCGCATGGCAGGGCATCGGTCAGGCCAAGGCAGTTATCTTCTGCATCCTGGTTGTCGCTATTTCTATGATCCAGCTTAAGGCCACGAGGTCCAAGGAGGTGCAGCAGTAATGAAACGCGATAAGGCTATCAACCGCGCGCTCTCGATCTTCTTTACGATCCTGTCGCTCGCATGGATCTACCCCGTGTTCATGATTGCGCTCAATTCCTTTAAGAAAGCGACCGCAATCAGCACCACCACGGCGTTCGATCTGCTCACGCCCGAGACGTTCAACGGCCTCGCAAACTACGTGCACGCTCTTAACGAGCAGGGCTTTGCCTCGGCGTTTATGTACTCGCTCATCATCACGGTCACGTCGGTCGTGCTGATTCTGGTGTGCTGCTCCATGTGCGCTTGGTACGTGGTGCGCGTCAACAGCAAGATCTCGAACTTCTTCTATTACCTGTTCGTCTTCTCGATGGTCGTACCGTTCCAGATGCTCATGTTCACGCTGTCCAACCTCGCGGACCGCATCGGCTTTAACACGCCGTTTAACATCTGCTTCATCTACCTCGGTTTTGGCGCGGGCCTCGCGGTCTTTATGTTCGCCGGCTTCGTCAAGAACATCCCGCTCGAGATTGAGGAAGCGGCCATGATTGACGGCTGCAACCCGGTCCAGGTGTTCTTTAAGATCGTTCTCCCCATCATGAAGCCCACCTATCTTTCGGTCGGCATCCTCGAGACCATGTGGGTCTGGAACGACTACCTGCTGCCCTACCTTACGCTCGACTCCACCAAGTACAAGACCATTCCTATTTTGATCCAGTACTTCCGCGGCGGCTATGGCCACGTCGAGCTCGGCCCCATGATGGCCTGCATCATGATGGTCGTTGTCCCCATCGTCATCATGTACATCTTCTGCCAGAAGTACATCATCGACGGTGTGGTGGCAGGTGCCGTCAAGGGCTGATGCCGTAACTGTTTTGCAAGTTTTGGCGGCGCCCCTCAGCGCGGCGCCGCGTATCGAAAGGTAGAGACATGGCCGAGATCGTTCTCAAACATGTTCAGAAGGTGTATCCCAACAACGAGTCAAAAAAGAAGGGCTTCTTTGGCAAAAAGAAGAAGACCGAGGAGAAGAAGCACAACCTCAAGGTTACCGAGGACGGTGTGCTCGCTGTAGAGGACTTCAACCTCACCGTTCACGACCAGGAGTTCATCGTCCTCGTTGGCCCCTCTGGCTGCGGTAAGTCCACGACGATGCGCATGGTCGCCGGCCTAGAGGACATCACCTCCGGCGACGTGCTCATCGACGGCAAGCGCGTCAACGACGTGGCGCCCAAGGACCGCGACATCGCCATGGTGTTCCAGAGCTACGCTCTGTACCCCAATATGACGGTGTACGAGAACATGGCTTTTACGCTTGAGCTCAAGAAGGTCCCCAAGGACGAGATCGACCGCAAGGTTCGCTCCGCTGCTGAGATCCTGGGTATTACCGAGTACCTCGACCGTAAGCCCAAGGCGCTCTCTGGCGGCCAGCGCCAGCGCGTCGCCATCGGCCGCGCCATCGTGCGTGACCCCAAGGTCTTCCTGATGGACGAGCCGCTGTCCAACCTGGATGCCAAGCTTCGTAACCAGATGCGCGCCGAGCTCATTAAGCTGCGTCACGAGATCAAGGGCACCTTCATCTACGTTACCCACGACCAGACCGAGGCTATGACCCTCGGCGACCGCATCGTGGTCATGAAGGACGGCGTCGTCCAGCAGATCGCCACGCCGCAGGAGGTCTTCAACCATCCCGCGAACATCTTCGTCGCCGGCTTCATCGGCGTGCCGCAGATGAACTTCTTCGATGCCCAGCTGGTGCGCTCGGGCAACGGCTTTACTGTCAAGACCGAGGATATGAACGTGGCGCTCGCCCCGGAGACTTGCGCTCAGCTTGCCCTCAACTGGGACGGCGGCGACGTGAAGGAGATTACGGCCGGCGTGCGCCCCGAGCAGATTCTGCTTGCCGACAAGGACGAGGAGGGTGCGCTCCAGGGCACCGTCGAGGTGACCGAGCTCATGGGCTCGACCGAGCATGTCCACGTGACTGCTCCCGACGGCCAGTTTGTCCTGATCATTCCCGTCGTCGACCTCGAGGCCAAGGGCGCGCTCAAGGCGGGCGACCCCATCTGGTTCAAGTTCGAGAAGAACGCGACCCACCTCTTCGATAAGGTCTCTGGCAAGAACCTTATCTAGGCCCGGTGCAACCAGGCCCTTCCTTTGGGCGACTGCGGCTTTGCCATCCTTTTGCCGCGGTCACATATAAGGCTCCCCTCCCGTCCACTGGGCGAGAGGGGAGCCTTTCTTTGTGTTGGGACTGTCTGACCGGTCGTTTGTCTCGATCTGTAACGGATAGGGCCGATTTCGGACGTTAGATGTTACAGATCGAGACGGTTCCGCTGAGCTAACCATTTCATCTAAATCTGTAACACCAAAGGCGAATTTCACCTGCTAGATGTTACAGATTGAGATAAACCCGAGGGGAGGGGCCGGTATGTCTCAATCTGTAACGGCTGGGACCGTTTTGGTTGAGTAATTGCTACGGATCGAGATTGTTTGGCCGAGTTGGATCACAGGGTAACGTGCGGGCACAAAAAACGGAGCCGTGTTGCCACGACTCCGTTCCTCAAGAGAATGGGTAAGGGGAATGGGTTAGTCCAGGTGCCAGATCTCGTCGTTGTACTGGGAGATCGTACGGTCGGACGAGAAGGTGCCGGCGTTGGCGATATTGATGAGCGCCTTGCGCATCCAGGCGTCCTGGTCCTCGTAGTCGGCCAGCACGCGCTCCTTGGTCTGGATGTACTCCTCAATGTCGAGCAAGGCCATAAACCAGTCCTTGCCCTTAATGTCGTCGTGCAGGCGCTGCAGGCGCTCGGCGTTGCCGGTTGCCATAAAGGCCGGGTTGGTGATGAAGTCCACCAGCAGTTTAATGCCGGGCTTGCGGTAGAGCGCACCGGCGTTGTAGGTGCCGTCGGCGTAGAGCTGCTCGACCTGTTTGGACGAGGCACCAAAGGTATAGATGTTCTCGTCGCCCACGAGCTCGGCAATCTCCACGTTGGCACCGTCGAGCGTGCACAGGGTTAGGGCGCCGTTGAGCATGAACTTCATGTTGGAGGTGCCGCTCGCCTCCTTGGAGGCCAGGCTGATCTGCTCGGAGATGTCAGCGGCGGGGATCACGCGCTCGGCGGCGGTGACGTTGTAGTTCTCGATCATGACAACCTGCAGGTAGGGAGCCACGTCGGGGTCGTTTGCAATCCACTGCGACAGCGTCAGGATCAGATGGATGATGTCCTGCGCGATAGTGTAGGCAGGCGCCGCCTTGCCGCCAAAGATGATGGTGACAGGGTGCTTAGGCCTGTTGCCGTTCTTGATATCGAAGTACTTCCAGATGATGTAGAGCGCGAGCATCTGCTGACGCTTGTACTCGTGGATGCGCTTGACCTGGACGTCGATGATGGCGTTGGAGGGAATGGTCACGCCCTGCTCGAGCGCCATGAACTGGCGCATGATGGCCTTGGCCTCGACCTTGGTGGCGGCCAGGCGCTCAAGAACGTCCTTGTCGTCGGCGAACTTGGCGAGTTTGCTCAGATCGCCGGTGCTGCGCCAGTCGGTGCCGATTACATCGTCGAGCAGGCTGGCGAGCGCGGGGTTGGCTCCATGGATCCAGCGGCGGAAGGTGATGCCGTTGGTCTTGTTGGAGAACTTCTCGGGATAGATCTCGTAGAACGGATGAAGCTCGGTGTCCTCCAGGATCTTGGTGTGGAGGGCGGCTACGCCATTGATGGAGAAGCCAAAGTGGATGTCCATGTGGGCCATGTGGACGGTGTCGTATTCGTCGATGACGGCGACGCGCGGGTCATCGTGCTCGGCCTTCGCGATCTCATCGAGCTTGACGATAATGTCGGCGATGGCAGGGGAGACCTTCTGCAGGCTGACGAGCGGCCACTTCTCGAGCGCCTCGGCAAGAATCGTGTGGTTAGTGTAGGCGACCATGGAGCGTACGATGGTCACGGCCTCGTCAAACTCGATGCCATGCTCGGTGGTGAGCAAGCGAATGAGCTCGGGGATGACCATGGTGGGGTGCGTGTCGTTAATTTGGACCACGGCGTAGTCGGCCAGATCGTGCAGGTTGCTGCCGCGCTCGATGGCCTCGTCGATCAGGAGCTGGGCGGCGTTGCTCACCATGAAGTATTCCTGGTAGATGCGAAGCAGGCGGCCCTGCTCGTCGGAATCGTCGGGGTAGAGGAACAAGGTGAGGTTTTTGGCGATCTCGGTCTTGTCGAAGTCGATGGAGCTGCCGGGGACCAGGCCGTCGTCGACGCTCGCCAGGTCGAACAGGCGCAGACGGTTCTTGGTGGGCTGGCCGTAACCGGGCACGTCGATGTTGACGAGCTTGGAGGTAACGGCAAAATCGCCGAACTCGACGGTGTAGGAGCGGTCGTCGTCGACTAGGATGTCCTGCTCACCGAGCCACTCGTCGGGGACGGCCTTCTGCTGGTTGTCGACAAAGCGCTGACGGAACAGGCCGTAGTGATAGTTGAGGCCCACGCCATCGCCGGTCAAGCCCAGCGTGGCGATGGAATCCAGGAAGCATGCGGCCAGGCGGCCCAGGCCGCCGTTGCCGAGCGACGGCTCGACCTCGAACTCCTCGATCTTGTTGAGGTCGTGGCCTGCGGCGGTGAGCTGGTCCTTAACCTCGTCGTAGATGCCGAGGTCGATCATGTTGTTGATGAGCAGCTTGCCGATCAAAAATTCGGCGGAAATGTAATAGAGCTTTTTCTTGCCGTTGTTGAGCGGGCAGGCGGCGGAGCGCTCCTGCACGAGTTTGACCAGCAGCTTGTAAATGCGACGGTCGTCGAGCTGCTCGAGCGAGGTGCCAAAAGACTGCTCGGCGAGTTCCATGAGGTTAATTTGGGGCATGTTTCCTCCTGTAATGGGTTGATTACATGTCTGCAATTCATAAGAATCCCGCGCGAGGGGATTGGGGTGGCCTCGCGCGGGTAAGCAAGCGCGTCCGCACGGTGGGGAGGGGTCGGGCGCGGTAGCTCCTATTGAGGAAGCTCGATTTCGGCTTCCGACGGGATGCGGAAGTAGGTCTCGGTCCAGTCGGTGAGTTTGTGCTCGAGCTCGCGGGTGATGGCGCCGTCGAGCATGCGCCAGGTCCAGTTGCCGCCCAGCGTGGCAGGGGTGTTGATGCGCGCCTCGTTGCCCAAGTTGAGCAGGTCCTGCATGGTGTAGATGCACGTGTCGCTCACGCTGGCTGCGATGGTTCGGTTGAGCGCGTCGGCGATGGGTTCGCCGGCCTGCTGATGGGTGTACAGGGCTGTCTGCTCGCGCTGACGCGGGGTAGCCGTTCCTTCAAACCAGCCGCGTGCCGTCTCGTTGTCGTGAGTGCCCACGTAGGCGACGGTGTTGGCAATGTAGTTGTGCGGCAGGTAGTACGAGTTGGTGCCCTCAAAGGCAAACTGCAGGATCTTCATGCCGGGGAAGCCCGAGTTGTCGCGCATATCGATGACGCCGGGGGTGAGGAAGCCCAGGTCCTCGGCGATGATGGGCAGCGTGCCGAGCTTTTCCTCGAGTGTCTTGAAGAGCTTGAGGCCGGGACCCTGCGTCCACGAACCGTAGGACGAATCAGGCGAGGAGAACGGCACCTCCCAATAGGCCTCGAAGCCGCGGAAGTGATCCAGGCGGATGACGTCGTACATGTCGAGGGCGGCGCGAATGCGGCCCTCCCACCAGGAGAAGCCGTCGGCCTCCATGGCGTCCCAGTCGTAGATGGGGTTGCCCCAGTACTGGCCGGTGGCCGAGAACTGGTCGGGCGGCGTGCCGGCGACGCTCACGGGATTGCCGGCGGCGTCGATCTTAAAGAGCTCAGGTGTCGCCCACATCTCGACGGAGTCACGCGAGACATAGATGGGCAGGTCGCCGATGATGAGAATGTCGCGCTCGTTGGCATAGGCCTTGAGGCGGCTCCACTGGCGATCGAAGAAGTACTGCGTCATCTGGTGGTAGAGCATACGCGCCGGATGGTCGGCGCAGACCTTGGCGGAAGCCTCACCGCGGGTGCGGAGCTCCGCGGGCCACTCCCAAAACGCCTTGAGACCGCACTCCTCTTTGACGGTCATGAACTCACAGTAGGGGATGAGCCAGTCCTCGTTGGCTTGGATAAAGTCATCGAAATCGGCTGGCTTGTCGGCAGCAAAGCGCTCGGCGGCGCGGTCGAGAATCTGACGGCGGCCGCCAAAGATGGCACCGTAGTCGACGTTACTGGGGTCAGAACCCAGGTACACGCCATCGATATCGCGCTGCTCTAGATACCCTGCCTCGATAAGCTCGGCAAAGTCGATAAAGTTGGGGTTGCCTGCGCGGGCCGAGAACGACTGATAGGGCGAATCGCCATAGCTGGTCGTCGTAAGGGGCAGAATCTGCCAGTAATGTTGTTTGCACGAGGCGAGAAAATCGACGAAGTCGTAGGCATTCCAGCCAAAGCCGCCGATTCCGTATGGTCCGGGCAGAGATGAGACGGGCATGAGGACGCCGCTTGCACGCTCCATGAATGCGCTCACCAACCTTCTTGTTGTGGGGTCGGCCTGCCGATGGGTGTGCAGTCCGCCTCCGATGTTCTGATTCGATACGCCTATTGTAAAACATGTTGTTTAAACATGTACAGGCAAGATAAAAAAGTTGGTCGATTTTCGGCGAATGGTTACATGCCATGAAAAAGCCCCGACCTCACAACGTGAGATCGGGGCAAGAGCGGTATGTAGGTTTTTGCTACTCGGCGTCGGCGAAGCCGTTGGGGTTGTGGCTCTGCCAGTTCCAGCTATCGCGGCACATGTCCGCGATGTCGTACTGGGCCTTCCAGCCCATCATGCGCTCGGCCTTGGAGGCATCGCACCAGTTGGCAGCGATGTCGCCGGCGCGGCGCTCGCGGATCACGTAGGGCAGCTCCTTGCCACAAGCCTTGGAGAAGGCGGCGACGACCTCGAGTACCGAGGTGCCGGTGCCGGTGCCCAAGTTAAAGATCTCGACGCCGGTCTTGCCGTTCATCCAGTTAAGGGCGGCAACGTGACCAGAGGCCAGATCGCACACGTGGATGTAGTCGCGCACGCCGGTGCCGTCGGGGGTGGGGTAGTCGTTGCCAAAGACCTGAACGGCCTCGAGCTTGCCCACGGCGACCTGGGCGACATAGGGCACCAGGTTGTTGGGGATGCCCTTAGGGTCCTCGCCGATCAGGCCCGACGGATGAGCGCCGATGGGGTTGAAGTAACGGAGCAGCACGACGTCCCACTCGGGGTCGGCGGTGTGGACGTCCATAAGGATCTGCTCGATCATCCACTTGGTCCAACCATAGGGGTTGGTTGCGGGCTTCTTGGGGTCTTCCTCGGTGACGGGCGGGTTGTCCGGGTCGCCGTAGACGGTCGAGGAGCTCGAGAAGATGATGGACTTGCAGCCATGGTTGCGCATGACGTCGATGAGCACCAGGGTGTTCTCGATGTTGTTGTGGTAGTACTCAACGGGCTTGCTCACCGACTCGCCGACGGCCTTAAAGCCGGCAAAGTGGATGACACGGTCGATCTGATGGGTATCGAAGATCTTGTTCATCGCATCGCGGTCGAGCACGTTGGCCTCGTAGAAGGTGAGGTTCTTGGCGGCCTCGTCGCCCACGATGGTCTTGACGCGGTCGACGGCGACGGCGCTGGAGTTGGAGAGATCATCGACGATGACGACCTGGTAGCCACCCTCGAGCAGCTGAACGACGGTGTGCGAGCCGATAAAGCCGGCGCCACCGGTAACGAGGACGCAGGTGTCTTTGGGGTCGAGTGCTTTGGACATGTAGTCTCCTATCGAATCAGGAACACTTCTAGAGGGGAGTATAGCGCAGGCGGGGACGCCCAAATGGTGCACTGTAGGAAAAGCAGAGGATTATGTTAACGTACTCATATAAGAGCTTGCTCAATTGTTACCTCAAATTTGACAATTGCTTACGAGCCGCTGACCTTGTAGTTTCCTGCCGTTCGTGGAAATCGTTGGGACGCGCCGTATGTACGCTAATATGTATGAGTTGAGCGACATATAAATAAACATGTAACGGAGTACATATGTCACCAAACAGCGATTCCATCCTTTCCCAGGAGCTCTCGCGCCGCACGGCCCTCAAGGCCCTGTTCGGTGCCGCTTCTGCGGCAGTTCTTTTTGGCCTGCCCGCTCGCGCCCATGCGGCGGAGGCTTCCAAAGAAACAACCGATAAACTGAATGCCGCCCAGGCCCAGCTCGACGAGGTTCAGGCCCAGCTCGACAGCATCGCAAATGAGTATGCGGCGCTGGCCAACAAGAATGCTCAGACCCTCAACGACATCGAGAATGTCCAGGGCAAGATTGACGACACGCAGGCCCAGATCGATGAAAAGAAGGCCGAGCTCAAGAAGAAGCGCAACGACCTTTCCGATCGCGTGGCCGCCAGCTACAAGTCCGGCGGCACGAACATCCTCTCGCTGCTGCTGGCCTCTGGCTCGTTTGAGGAACTCGTCGCCAACGCGCATTACGTTGAGAAGATCAACAAGAGCGACCGCGATGCCATCGAGGACATTCAGACCATCCAGGAAGAGCTCGATGCGCAAAAGACCGAGCTTGAGTCGCAGAAAGCTGACTTAGAGAAGCTCAAGGACCAGCAGACTGCTCAGATGCAGGATATGCAGGCCAAGCAGCAAGAAGTCCAGACTGTGCTGAACGGTCTTTCCGACGACGTCAAGGAGCTCATGGCTCAGCGCGATTCCGAGATCCTCGCTGCCGCCCAGGCCGAGGAGGCTGCTAGGAAGGCTGCCGCTGCCGCGGCTGCCGCGAACAAGAACAATTCCTACTCGGGTGGTTCAAGCTCGGGTGGCGGATCGTATGCGCCCGGAACCCCGCAACAGAATGCCGGCTCGGGCAAACAGCAGGCCGTCGTCAACGCGTGCTACTCCACGCCTTCGCCGGGTCAGAACTGGTGCGCGGCGTGGGTTACCAATGTCTTCCGTAACGCCGGCGTTGGCTACTTTGGCGGTAACGCGTGCGATATGTTTAACGCATGGTGCTATAGCTCCGACCGCTCGGCGCTGCAGGTGGGCATGATCGTGGCCGATTCCTCGCACAGCGGCACGGGTGCTCCGGGCCTTATCTACGGTCATGTGGGTATCTACGTTGGCGGCGGCATCGTTATGAGCAACGAGGGCGCCATTACGTCTAAGTCGCTTGATTCGTTTATTAGCTTCTATGGCACTGGCTCTGGCGTGCGTTGGGGCTGGCTTGGCGGTATTGCGCTGTCGTAAAGCCGACGGGGCCGCGTGCCCGCCCGCAATATATTTGATTGCCTGCTCGGGCAGTCCTGCGCAAGACGAAGGCCACATTAAGTGGCCTTCTTTGCGTGCGGAACTCGCGATCAATCAAATATATTGCGGGCGGGCACGCGGCCCTCTTGGGTTCGGGGCGCGGCACACCGGACTGGTTGTCTGAATTAAAGAAAGTGAAGGCCCCTTTCGGGGCCTTTTTTTATAAAAATTCGCCTACTCGGTGGACTTCGGGTTCGAGGTCTACGTCGAACTGCTCTTTGACTTTGGCTTGGATGTCGCGGATGAGTTCGTCGACGTCGGCGGCGGTGGCGTGGTCGGCGTTGACGATAAAGCCGCAGTGCTTTTCGCTTACCTGCGCGCCGCCGACAGCATGGCCGCGCAGGCCGGCATCCATGATGAGTTTGCCGGCAAAGTGGCCCTCGGGGCGCTTGAAGGTGGAGCCGGCACTCGGCATGTCGAGCGGCTGCTTGTCCTCGCGGCGCTGGCGGTAGTCGTCCATGTCGGCCTTGATCATCGCAGCGTTGCCCGGGGCGAGGTTGAAGGTGGCTGAAAGCACGGTAAAGCCGTCGTCGGCGATGCGGCTCTTGCGATAGCCCAGATTGAGCTCATCGACATCGAACTCGATGATGTTGCCGCTGCCGCGGGTGCCGTCGTCGAGCTGGCGAGCAGGTTTGTAGACGCGCACGGACTCCAGCACATCGGCCATGCAGGCGCCGTAAGCTCCGGCGTTCATGTAGCAGGCGCCGCCGACCGATCCGGGGATGCCCGAGATGGGCTCCATGCCGGTGAGACCGGCCTCGGCTGCCGCCGCGGCGACATCGGAAAGCAAGGCGCCGGCCGCCGCCGTGACGTGCGTACCGTCGACCGTAATGTCGGAGAGGCCTTCGCCCAACGCCACGACGACGCCGCGGATACCCTTGTCGCCGACGAGCAGGTCGGAGCCGTTGCCCACGATGGTGAGCGGCAGATCGCAACGATAGCAGGTGTCAAGCGTGGCGACGAGTCCCTGCTCGGTATCGGGCGTGACAAAGACATCGGCCGGGCCGCCGATCTTAAACGTGGTGTGCTCGCGCATGGGCTCGCTCATCAGCACGTTGTCCTCGCCGGCAACGCCAGCGAGCGCGCAGAGCAGGTCCTCGTTAAAAAAGTCGTTCTCGTGCATACGAATATCCGCCTTTTGGTGGTCGTTGTCATCAATCGATTGCAATATACCCCACCCGGACGGATTTGGTGCGCTGGCGGCGATAAAACAGCCGTCTACCGGATTGGTAAAGTGTTTATCACCGAGGTAGAGGGGTAGTCGCTATACTTTCAAGAGATTGCGCGTAAACCCGGAAGGAGCGAGATGGCCAACAAAGTCACCCTCAAGCAGATCGCCCAGGAGGTGGGGCTTTCCCCCTCGTCGGTCTCGCTTGTGCTCAATAATCGGCCCTGTCGCATCTCGGAAGAAAACCGCAAGCTCATCAAGGAGGTCGCGGCGCGCAACCACTATGTTCCTAACCAGATTGCGCGTAGTCTGGTCATGCGCGAGTCGCGCACGCTGGGCCTTATCGTCCCTAACATCGAGAGCCGCTTTTTTGCCTCGCTCGCCGGTAGCCTGGAAAAGCGCTGCCGCGAGGACGGCTATGCGCTCTTCATTACCAGCTCGGGCGGAAGCGCCGATGACGATCTGGAGCTGCTGCGCCAGCTGGTGACGCGCGGCGTCGATGGCGTCTTCCTGGTCGTGGGCGACGAGTTCTCCGACGACCGCGCCCTGCGCGAAGAAGTCAGCCACCTGCCCATCCCGGCCGTAATGGTCGACCGTGCCATTGAGGGACTCGAGTGCGACAAGGTGATGTTCGATCACGAGATGGGCGGCTACATGGCCACCCGCTATCTGATCGAGCAGGGCCACCGTCGCATTGCCTGCTTGGTTAACGCGCGCCGTTCCAATACGGGGCGTAAGCGACTTGCCGGCTATGAGCGCGCGCTGCGCGAGGTTGGCCTGCCTATCGACGCACGCTTGGAGTTTGAGAGCGAGTACTACATTCCGAGTGCATACGAGGCCTCGGAGGCGGTGCTCGCAACTGATGCCACCGCCGTGTTCGCAAGCTCGGATAACATTGCCCTTGGTTTGCTCAAGCGCCTGCACGAGATGGGGAAGAGCATTCCGGGCGATATTTCGGTCGTAAGCTATGACAACTCGGCGGCCGACGTTCTCTTTGAGCCGGCGCTGACCGCCATTGAGCAGGATCCTGGTGTCCTTGCGGAGCATGCTTTTGGCTGCATGTCCAAGCGTCTTGCCGGTAGGGGCGGTAGGCGTGCCGAAGAAGTCGTTCTGGAGCCGGCGCTTATCGTGAAGGGCAGCGCGCTCGATCTTACCGAATGTAGCTAAGCGTACTTGTTTGTTTGCATAGATTGCATGCGGAGTGTCCGCTATTTGCCGGCGGGGCCGGGGTGCCTGCCTTGTTTTGAGAAGTTCGCGGAGCCCACTTCTCAAAACAAGGCAGGCACCCCGGCCCTCGTCCGTGAACTCTTCCGCTGGGCGAGCTATAGACGCCGCGCACCGATAGGGTAAGGCGGCGGCTTGAAATTGGTGCTATATTCAGCTTGAGTTGTTTAATGCTAGTACGGGAGGCTGATATGGGGCTGTTCAAGAAGAAAAACCCGCAGGATGCCTTTGATCCCGATGTGTTTACCATCACGGATACGATTTTGGACCCGCCGCGGTTTACGTTTTTGCCGGCTATCTACCAGGATGCCACGCATCGCAAGTGGGCCGTGCATCAGCGTGGTGCAGAGCCGAAGATTTTTGACTATGCGGACGTGTTGCAGTGCGAAGTGGCCGAGGCGGGCGATCCGGAGGCCGAAGAAGCGGTCTCTAAACAGGAATTTGCCCAGCGTATCCTGGCAAATCCTGCCAAGGCGGCGAAAATAAACGCTGCCAAGCGTAATATGTGTCTTGGTATGGGCGTTGTTGTGGCGGTTCAGACGGGAAAAGACGAGGTTTCCAAATTAGAGATTCCCGTTATGACCGACGAGGTCAAACGCGATTCAAGTCTATATAAGTCGTATCGGAATGTCGCCGAGAAGATCAAGGCCGAATTTGATGCCATGGGAGGGCTGGCCTAATTTTGGCGGCATACGTGTCTGAATGAGGAGTCTGTGCAATGGCAGGCGAATCTTATGCAATTCCCCCCAAAGATCGTGCTGTTGAGGGAATTCTTTGGTATATCCAGCACCATCAGCTTGCCGGCGGCGATCGCCTGCCGGCCGAGCGCGTGCTGTGCGAAGAGATTGGCGTTTCGCGTACGGCGTTGCGTGCCGGTATCACGCGGCTCATCTCGTGTGGAACGCTCGAGAGCCGTCGCGGATCGGGTACGTATGTGTGTCCTCCCAAGCCGTTGAACATCTTCCAGGAAACGTATAACTTTTCCGATGCTGTACGGACTGCCGGCCTGCACCCCTCTTCTCGTCTGGTTTCCACCGGGACCATCGAGGCGGATGAGGCGCTTGCCGACAAGCTTGGGGTGGCTGTAGGCGCTCCCTTGCTCCGCATGCAGCGCGTTCGACTTATTGAGGGCGAGCCGGCGTCAATCGAGACCGCTCACGTTAACCTGTCCCTGTGCCCATCGCTTCCCGAACACGATTTTGAGTGTGAGAGCCTTTACGATGTCTTGCTCAAAGAAGGTGGCGTGCGTGTTGAGCATGGACGTGAGCATATCTCCATCTCGCGTTTGAACGCCGAAGAGGCCGAGCTGCTCCAGCAAGAAGAGGGAACGCCGGTGTTCTATGAGAGCTCGATCGAATTTGATAAGGACATGCGTTTTGTGGAGCATTGCAAATCGGTGATTTTGCCCACAAAGTTCCGCTTTGCCGATAACGGCGAAGAGAACGGCATGAGGAGCGTGGCAGGTGAACAATGGCTGAAACAGTAGATGCCACCCCGGTTTATATGCGCATTCGACGCCGCATCGAGGAACGTATCGAGCGCAGTATATATCCCACGGGTTCCATGATTCCGTCCGAAAAAGACCTTGCCGAGGAATTTGGTACGACACGCTTGACCATCCGAAGCGCTGTCGATGAGCTGGTTCGGCGCGGGCAGATTCGCCGTGTTCGGGGAAAAGGTGCCTTTGTGGCGCAGAAAGTACCTGCTTTTTTTGAACGCACGGTCGGTTTCCGTGAATCGGTCCGTGCTTCGGGCGGCGAGCCGTCCGTCCGTATTCTCGCGCGTTCCAAGCGTTATGCGGGGCCATATTACGCCGACCTGTTTGGCATCGCCGAGGACGACCTGCTCTATTCCGTTCGACGCCTGAACTGCATAAACGGTAGCCCCGTATCGATTGAGACGGCGCTGATTCCCTGCCTGCTGTTCCCAACCATCGAAGATATTGACGTGTCGGTCTTCAGTTTGTACGAGACCTATGAGATGCTGGGCCGAAAGCCAGTCATGGCACAGGAAAAGCTCGATATCGAAGCGCTGGGCGCACGAGATGCCGGCCTCCTTGGACTGGAACAGGGCGATCTTGTTTTGCTTTTGGAATGCGTGAGCTATGACGCGAGCGGTCAGGCTATCGAGTATGTAAAGTCCTTCAATCGTGGCGATACGGGCGGCTACACCTATACGTACTAGCTGGTATTTTGTGAATAACGGCTGGGAAACTAACCAGTTTGATCGTTGGGTCAGCTGTATATACAACCTTACAGGGCTCAAAATCGACCGTTCGCCGATGGGGATAAATTAATCGACAAAGAGGTATCAAAAAGCCGTAACCTGTAACTGTGATTGGTATCAAATACTAATGATTTGTTACGAGGTGAGACGATGAAGATGCTCGATTACGTTCAGCTTGCCCATGTGCGTATGGGGGAGAACCTCGAGCGTTCGTCTGAGCTGGTAGCGCAGCTCGTTGATATTTTCCAGTCCGGTTCTTTTGACGCGCTGCGCATCGTTGCTTCGGGTTCGTCGCGCCATGCCGCCGATTGCGCCCGCGATTACCTGCAAGATGCCCTGCAAATGCAGGTGTCCGTTGTGACGCCCGAGGCCTTCGTTGATTTTGAACACACCTATCCGCAGCATGCGCTCAACATTGCCGTTTCGCAGAGTGGCTATTCGACCAATACGATTGCGGCGCTCGATTACATGCGCGCACACGATATGGCTGCAGTTGCGCTCACGGCAAACGTCGAGGCACCCATCAAGGAACACGCTGACATCGTTCTTGACTACGGTGTGGGCGTCGAGTCGGTGGACTTTGTGACGCTGGGCGTCGAGGTGCTCGTTGAGTACCTGGTGCTCTTTGGTATTTACGGCGGTCAGGCGCGCGGAACGATTGACGCCAAGGGCGTTGCCCAGCGTCTTGACGACCTGCGCGAGGCCATCCAGGCCAATGCCGTGATGTGCAAGACCGCCGAGGCATATGTCCAAGACCACATGCTCGAGCTTTCTGAGCACACGCCCGCCATGGTCGTCGGCAACGGCCCCAACTATGGCGTTGCCGAAGAGGCGGCCCTCAAGCTGAGCGAGACCATCAAGATTCCTGCCATGCATCACGAAGGCGAGGAGTTCGTCCACGGTCCCGAGATGCAGATCGTTCCGGGCTATCTGGTGTTTATCGTCGACGATCCGCAGGGGTCGGAGCGTCTTGCGAATATCGCTGATGCGCTATCGAACGTTACGACAAAAACGGTGCTGCTCACGGCCCATCCCAAGGGTAGGGCTCACGAGGTTGCGGTGCCTCAGGTGGCTCCGCTGCTCAGCGCAATTCCCAATCTTGTGTTCTTCCAGACGATTGCGGCCATGATAGCCGAGCGTCTGAAGTCATGGGACGTGCACCCGTATCTTGATGCCGTCTCCAAGCAAATGGAGGTCAAGGCAGAGGGCTACGAAGAGTCAGTCAATGCGCTTAAGGCCAAAGCGGCCGAGTGTTACGGAATGTAAGCGGGTTTTGATGCCCGTTGGCATGGGGGATGTGGAAACAACCCCAGAAAGGAGAGACAAATGAAGGAAACCGAGAAGATCGAGATCATGCATTTCGACCAGGAGGGCTATCTCGAGGACGGCAAGGCGCTCTACGAGACCGGCAAGAAGATGACCGCGCTCGCCGACAAGGTCGCCGACGAG
>DXZN01000047.1 GCA_019419645.1 Collinsella sp.
GACGGCGGCAGCAGGCGATGCGCCTTCTTACACCACGCTCGCGCGCGCGATCATTTCGACTTGCTATCTGGCCTTATTAGTCCAAAATTGCTGCTACCAAATCGGTAACAGTACTCATATTTGATGTTTTTTGACCAGCAGGTCTCCCTGCCTTAGCAAATCTAAGGCAAAACGGGCTCCAGACCGCTGAATCATGCCGCATAGGACACGCCCACAGTCCGGAACCCGGTCCAAATTGAGTTATTGCGCCGCGTTAGCCCAAGACATCCGACAGGATCTCGATCAGGCTGTCCACGTCGGCTTCCTCGCAGACGAGTGGCGGCAGGAAACGCAGCGTATGGGCACCCGTAGCGTTGATTACGGCACCGGCCCCCAATGCACGGGCCACAACGTCGTGTGCATCACCCGCAGTATCGTCAAGATCGCAGCCGAGCATCAGGCCACGGCCACGCACCTCTACCACATGCGGAAGCTTAGCCAGCGCCTGCTCCATATAGGCACCCACCTTGGCAGCATGGTCGGCATAATCGCCGCGCACGAGCGCGGAGAGCGTCGCGGCGCACGCCGCAATGGCTAGGCAGCTGCCGCCAAAGGTCGAGCCGTGGTCGCCCGGCTTAAACACGTCGGCAATCTCCTTCTTTGCCATGACGGCACCCATGGGCACGCCATCGGCAATGCCCTTGGCAAGGCTCATGATGTCGGGCTCCACGCCATAGGTTTGGAATGCAAACGGCTTGCCGGAGCGGAAGATGCCGCACTGGACCTCGTCGGCGATAAGCACGGCGCCCACTTCGTGTGCCAGGTCGCGCGCTGCCGCCATAAACTCCTCGGTCATGGGATGCACGCCACTCTCACCCTGGATCGGCTCGAGCATCACGGCACAAATCTCGCTCCCCAGCTGCTTAAAGATCGCACGCAGCTCGTCCACATCGTTGGGCGTGCAGGCCACAAAGCCACCCGGCAGCGGGCGGAAGCTGTCCTGCAGCCAATCCTGCATGGTGGCGGCAATGGTCTCGAGCGTACGGCCGTGGAAGCCGCCGCGCATGCACACGATGGTGTTGCCGCCATTACCGGCACGCTTGGCGTACAGACGCGCGAGCTTCATCGAGCCTTCGTTGGCCTCGGCGCCAGAGTTGGCAAAGAAGGTCTCCCAAACCTGCTCGCCCGCAGCCGGGACACCAAGAGCAGCTGCCGTGGTCTCATCGCCGGCGACAATGGCATCGGCAAGCACGCGCGCACCATCTACGTCGTCGTTAGCAAGCTTGGACAGCAGCGCCGCGACCTGTCCGCGCTGCTCGATGTAGAAGTAATTGGAGACATGCATGAGCTTTTTGGTCTGCGCCTCGAGCGCCGAGAGCACAGCCGGGTCGCCATGACCTAGGCTGCACACGCCGATGCCGGCAAGAAAGTCGAGGTACTCACGGCCATCGTCGCCGGTGAGCTTCATGCCGTGACCCTCGACAAACTCGACCGGAGAGCGGCCAAAGGTATGCATAACGTAATGGGATTCAAGCGATTGCTGAGCTGCAAGTGACATGAGATGCCTTTCGTTGGGCGCCAGACGGCGCGGGGCTATGGGTGCAGGAATGGGTCGGCTGCGGGCCAGCTAGACCGTCTGGAGCTTCTCGACCTCGTCAAGGTTCTCGGTCAGACGCGCAGCAAACGTCGAAAGCGGATGCGGATGCGTATCGAACTCGTAAGCCGTCTCGGTGGAATGGATCACGGTGCCGACGCCGGCATCGGTCAGCAACTCCAGGAGCAGCGAATGCGGCGTAGTACCGTTAATGATGTGGGCACGAAATACGCCGCCGGTAAGCGCATCGACGGCCGCACGCAGCTTGGGAATCATGCCCTTATCGACCTCGCCGCCGTAGAGCATTTCGTTAACCTCGTCGAGCGTTAGGTTGGAGATAAGCGAGTCCTTGTCGCTAAAGTCCTTGTACAGGCCATCGACATCGGTCAAAAAGATCGCCTTATGCGCGTGGAGCGCCGCGGCAACGGCACCGGCGGCGGTGTCGGCGTTGATGTTGAAGAAACCGCCGTCCTCCCCCGCCGCAACGGTAGCAATGACGGGGATGTACTCGCTATCGAGTAAGCGCTCGATATAGTCGGTGTTGACGTGCGTCACTTTGCCCACACGACCGAGCTCGGGGTCGAGCGGCTCGGCGATGAGCGTGCCGGCATCGCTGCCCGACACGCCCACGGCCAGGTTGCCATGGTGGTTGAGCGCTGCGACCAGCTCCTGGTTGACCTTACCGCCCAGCACCTCGCGCACGATATCCATAGTCGCCGGCGTGGTCACACGCTGGCCGTTCTTAAACTCGACGGGGATGTCGTAGTGGCTGAGTGCCTCGTTGATGGCCTTGCCGCCGCCGTGCACGATAACGGGGCGCATACCGATGATCTTGAGCAAAACGATGTCGCTCATCACGTCGCGGCGCAGCTGCTCATCAACCATGGCGGCTCCGCCATATTTGATAACAACCGTCTTGCCGGTCAGGTTCTTAATCCACGGCAGCGCTTCGAACAGCAGCTGCGCGGTTGCTTCGTTGGATTCGCTCGAACGACAATCTCGTGCGAATTTCATAATCTGCCTCGTCTTTCGTATCGTTATCGCGCCGTGCTCCGCTGTCCGCAATCGCGGCAAGATGCGCAGCGTGCCCGGAATCTAGGAACGGTAGTCGCCGTTGATGGAGATATACTCATGCGTGAGGTCGCAGGTCCACACGGTCGTTGCCGCGTCGCCTGCGCCCAGGTCGGCCGAGATCACGATCTCGGGCGCCTCAAAACGTCGTAGAGCCTCGTCCTCGTCAAAGGGAACAGTCAGACCGTCGCGACAGACAGGCATGCCCATCATGTCGATGGAAACGTCTTCCTGATTAAACTTCACGCCGCACTTGCCAAGCGCCATAGCAACGCGGCCCCAGTTGCAGTCGTGGCCGGCGATGCAAGTCTTAACGAGCGGCGAGTTGGCAACGGCACGGGCGGCGATATCGGCCTCCTCGTCGTTCACGGCGCCGGTAACGTTGACCGTAACAAGCTTGGATGCGCCCTCGCCATCGGCGGCGATATTGCGCGCCAGGCTCTCGCACACCTCGTGCACGGCAAATGCCAACTCGTCGAAGGCATCGGAGCCCTCGACGATAGGCTCGGCATCTGCGGCAGCGGCGCCGGAGGCAAGCATGATGCAGGTGTCGTTGGTCGAGGTGTCGGAATCGACCGTCACCTTATTAAAGGTCTGCTTGACGGTCGAGAGCAGCAGGGCATGAAGTGCCGCAGGCTCGACGGGGGCATCGGTGGTGATAACCGCGATCATGGTGGCCATATTGGGCATGATCATGCCCGAGCCCTTGCACATTCCGCCTACCGAATAGACGTTGCCCGCATGGCCCGCAGCCTCACTGACGTAGGACACGGCGTACTCCTTGGAGTGCGTGTCGGTCGTCATGATGGCGCGAGCGGCATCGGCGCCACCGTGGGCAGAGAGCGCCTCGTAGGCAGCAGGAATGGCAGTCTCAAACGTGTCGATCGGCAGAATCTGGCCAATCACACCCGTGGAGGCAACCAGAATCTGCTGGGGCTCGCAGCCGATGACCTGCGATGCGATGCTGCACGTCTCGCGCGCGCATGCAAGGCCGGTCTCACCCGTGGCGGCGTTGGCATTGCCAGAGTTGACCGAAACGCCGGCGATGATACCGTAGCCCTTGTCGGCACCGCCCAGGTTGGCGCGGCTCACCTGCACGGGCGCCGCGCAAAAGCGATTGGCGGTAAACACTCCAGCGCCGGGACAGGGTTTATCGGGCACGACGAGCGCGTAATCCAGACGCTCGGGGTTCTTGCGGAACCCAGCGTGGATGCCTGCAGCCTTAAAACCAGCCGCAGCCGTAACGCCGCCCTCGACGGCGCGAATCTTGATATCAAACAGCTCGGTATTCATCGTCTTTATGACTCCTTATGTCAAACAAAAAACGGACATCGGTTGGTGCGCCATGCCAGTCGTAATCATGAGACCAGCTTAAGAGTGGCGCCCCACTCGATGCCCGACTACCAAATCGTTAACAATCGAATGTGCTACACCGGGCACGCCACTGTGGGCAAGCCTCGTCGCTCGTCAAAGCCAAAGACGATATTGGCGCACTGGACTGCTTGGCCCGCAGCGCCCTTGCACAGATTGTCGATGGCGCCCGTCGCCACCAGCACGCCCGCACGCTTGTTGAGCGCGAGGCCAATCTGGGCGGCGTTGGTGCCGACGACCGAAGCCGTCTTGGGCTGCTGGCCGGCATCGAGTACGCGCACGAAGGTGCGACCAGCGTAGAACTGCTTGTAATAGTCGACAACGTCCTCAAGGGTCAAGGTATCGATAGCCTGCGGCGTGAGCGGCAGCGTCACCGTGGAGAGCAGGCCGCGCTTGAGCGGTGCCAGATGCGGGGTGAAGACGACACGATCGGTCAGACCAAGGATCTGCTCAATCTCGGGCGTATGACGATGCTTGCCTACGCCATAGGCCTCCAGGTTCTCGTCTGCGCCACAAAAATGGGTGCGAGCGTTACAGGACTTACCGGCACCCGTCACGCCGCTAATGGCATCAACGATCACGGGGCCGCTCTGGGCAACCCAGCCGGCGCGCACGGCGGGCGCGGCGGCAAGGCTCGTTGCGGTGGGATAGCAACCAGCGCAGGCGACCAACACGGGTTTGCCGTCGGCATGGTCAGATGCGGCGATCTCCAAGTCTTGGCAGAACAGCTCGGGCAGGCCAAAGGCACGGGTCTTGAGCAGGTCGGGGCTCGTGTGCTCGGCGGCATACCATGTCTCAAAGACGAACGCGTCGCTCAGACGATAATCGGCCGAAAGATCAAAGCAGGAAACGCCCGATGCAAGGAGCGCGGGCACCTGTGCCATGGCAGCCGTGTGCGGCACGGCAAGAAAAACCGCATCGCAGCTCTTGAGCTCGGGGGCGTCATGCGTGGTGAAAACCAGATCGCTCACGCCAGCAAAGCTCGGATACACCGCGGACAGCGGCTGGCCGGCATCGGCGTTGGACGTAATGGCAACAAGTTCAAACTCGGGATGACCGAGCGCGAGGCGAATAAGCTCGGCTCCGGCATATCCAGCCGCGCCGACGATTCCAACCTTCAAAGACATATCAGACTCCTTGTCTGCGATTTATGCACCGATGCGCATTTCACAGCGGTCGTTATGAAGTGGGTTGAAACTTTAGCACCAAAAGATGCATTAACACGTAAATGGTTTACATATTCATGCATTGAAACATTCCCGACACATTCGCTTGAAGGAATTG
The DNA here is from genome assembly GCA_019419645.1 of Collinsella sp. Lineage (GTDB taxonomy): Bacteria > Actinomycetota > Coriobacteriia > Coriobacteriales > Coriobacteriaceae > Collinsella. The sequence goes on from DXZN01000047.1 coordinate 5,300, forward strand.
ACAAATGGAGCGGGCCCCGTATTGACCGGCGCTCCTAACGGCGCCGGGCAATACGGGGCCCGCCCATGCGAAAACCAAGTTGTTAGGATGAGCCAGCTGGCTAGAGCTCGACCGGCACCCATTCGTCGTGATTGCAGATAAAAGCCTCGGGATCCTCGACGCTAAAGAAGACGAGCGTGGGGTCGTTAGGCCCCTCATAGTGCTCGCCCAGGCGCTCTAGATGCTTCCACCCGGCTTCGCGCATTTCGTCTAAGGCCCGGTCATCCAAGCCGGCACGCCCGCGCAAGATGAGCCAGCCATGGCCCGGCCACCAACTCGTGGCCTCAAAGCGCTGATTTTGTAGCAGCTCTTGCCACACGTCTTTGGTGCGCGCCGTCACAAACCACAGCTTACCGTCCTGAATCTGAGCAAACGAGAACGGACGCACGTGCGGCTGTCCATCCACGCTCGTCGCCAGATACCACGCCGGCACCGACGTCAGATACTCCAAAACCGTATTCAATCCGTCCACGTTTCCTCCTGTACTAGCTAGTTTGGGAACCTGGTTTGTGCGAGCTAGAGCTCCAGGCGCTCCTCGCTGCCATCGATATCACAGAAGCGCGCAGCAATGTTGCGGACCGAAAAGAAAGCAAGGCGGCCGTCGTTGGCACTCTCGTGTTCCTCGCCAATGTCCACCATGTGCTTAAAACCCGCTTGACGCACCTTGTCGCTCGCAACTGCGTCGTCCTCAAGTGCGGCTTCGCCGGTCAATACGATCCAACATTCCCCCGGCTTCCAGCCCGAGAGCTCAAACTTGGGATTCGCGCTCAGCTCCGCCCACACATCCTTGTCGCGCGACGTGCAAAACCACAACTTACCGTCATCGACCATGGCAAACGAAAACGGCCTCACGCGAGGCTGATGCCCGTCGGCCACATCGGTCGTGGCCAGATACCACGCCGGAATGCGCCTGAGATACGAACAGGCGCGCTCAAGCTGAGCCGTGCGGTCGTTGTCGGTCATAGGGACCCCTTTCTTGCGCTCGAATCGCGCCTAAACAAGTTGAAGATTGATGACGATGACGCAGATGAGCAGCAACGCCGTCACCACCGCCGCCAACGCATCGCCGCGGCCAAATGCAAGCGCATGCAGGCGCGCGCGGCCCTGCTCGCCGTGATAGCAGCGTGCATCCATGGCAGCAGACAGCGTCTCGGCATGGCGGAACACGCCGGTGAACAGCGGAATCGCCACACTGCCGAGCATACGCACGCCGCCGAGCGGGCCCCCCGTCACGCGCGCACCGCGGCTCGCCTGCGCGTCCGCCGTCTGCTTCATCTCGGTGGCAAACTGCGGCATAAAGCGCAACGCGATACCCATGATCATGCCGAGCTCGTGCGCAGGAAGTCCCACACGCGCAAACGATGCGAGCAGGCGCTCAAAGCCCGCGGTGAGGTCGAGCGTCGGCGTGGTGAGCGTGATAGCGCTCATACCGGCCATCATCAAGGTCAGGCGGCACGCCATAAAGGCGGCGGAATGCAGCGAGCCCTCGCTTATCTGCAAAAAGCCGAGCTGCCACAGAATGCGCCCGCTCTGGTCGGTAAACAAGTTGAGCACCGCGACCACGACGACGATTGCCAGCAGCGGCGCCATCGACGACAGAACGCGACGAACCGGCACCCGAGACACGGCATAGATCAGCACGACAAACATTGCGACAGGGGCCAGTCCGCGGAAGCCGCCGACGGTCAGCGTCGTGATCAGAAACACAAAGCCCAAGAGCAACTTAGTTCGCGGGTCCAGGCGGTGGATCGCACTATCGCCGGGATAGTAGCTGCCAAACGAAAACGCCTCCATTAGCAGCCCTTCTCTCGCGCGACCGTCTTGGATTTAGCAATGTCCGCGACGTTAGAAGGACCGCCCGAGCGACCGATTAGCAGGTCCACCAACTCGTCTGCCAGCGACTCAACCGTATAAAGGCCGTCAAAGCGCAGCGGCACGCCTGCCTTCGCAAGCGCCAGCGCCATGCGCTGGGCAGCGGGAACACCCAAGCCGATTGATTTAAGCTCATCCGCATGCGCAAACACCTGAGCGGGGGTTCCCTCGGCAAACACCGCACCTTCGTTCATTACGACGATACGGTCGCAGCAATTGGCCAGGTCATCCATGCTGTGCGAAACCATGACAACGGTCAGGCCCTCGCGATGGAGTCGATCGATGAGCTCCAGGAAATCACTGCGCGCCGCCGGATCGAGCCCCGCCATGGGTTCATCGAGCACCAGGACTTCGGGCTCCATGGCGAGCACGCCGGCGAATGCCACACGCCGTTGCTGACCGCCCGAAAGCTCAAAGGGACTCTTGTCGCCGACCGTGGAAAGGTCGAGGCCCACGCGCGAGAGCGATGACTCGACACGACGGTCGACTTCATCTTGCGGCAAGCCAAGGTTATGCGGACCAAACGCCACGTCCTGCGCCACGGTTTCGGCAAACAGCTGACGCTCAGGATATTGAAACACCACGCCGACCTTGGCCTTAACCGCGGCGGCGTCTTTCTTGTTTGACAGATCGAGCCCCAGCGCGCGAACGGATCCCTCCTGGGGGCGAATCAAACCGTTGAGATGCTGGACCAGCGTCGACTTACCCGAACCGGTATGACCTGCCAAGCCCAGGAACTCGCCGCGACGCACCGTCAGCGATACATCGCGCAGCGCCCACGGGCTGCTGGGGTCGTTTCCCCAGAGAGCCTGTTTGCTCGATTTGTCCGCAGTGGCCGAGCGCTTATGCCAACGGCGGCGCTCGCGCGGACTGAGCGAATAACTGTACGAAACATGGGATAGCTCTATGACGGGCTCCGACGCGTTGCCCTCGTTGTCTACCGGAACAGTGCCGTCAGCGATTTCCAACTGGGATGCGGAAGACTGCCCCGCGATGTCTGCCCCACTTCGCTCGGCATAAGCCTGCGCAATCTCGGCGACCATATCCGCCTCACGCACCTGTGCGCAAACGGGCACGCCCTTCGCACGAAGCGACCTGCCCAGACAGCACGACGCCGGCATATCCAGGTTGAGCTGCGCAAGTTCGTCTGCCCGCGTCAAGATTTCCTCGGGCTTACCGAGCATGGCAACGCGCCCCGCCCGAAACACCGCGACACGATCGGCCTCGGCGGCCTCTTCCATAAAGTGCGTAATCATCACGATGGTCATGCCGCGAGCGTGCAACGCGCGGCAAGCCTTCATGAGGCCCTTGCGTCCACGCGGATCGAGCATCGAGGAAGCCTCGTCCAATATGAGCACGCGCGGTTCCATGGCGAGCACGCCGGCAAGCGCCACGCGCTGCTTTTGGCCGCCCGAAAGCGCATGGGTCTCGTGGCACTCAAAGCCCACCAGGCCCACGCCCTTCAGCGCCTCGCGTACGCGCTGCGCAATTTGCGCCGATGGCACGCCAAGGTTTTCGGGACCAAACGCAACGTCATCTTCGACAAGCGTTGCCACCAGCTGATCATCGGGATTCTGGAATACCATGCCCGCGGTCGAGCGAATGTCGTAGACCAGCTCGGGATCGGACGCATCCATGCCGTTAATGCGCACCGTGCCCGCATCGGGCTGCAGCAGCGCATTCAGATGCTTGGCAAACGTCGACTTGCCCGACCCATTGCCACCGAGGATGCAGAAAAACTCGCCGTCCTCGATATTCAGATCGACGCCGTCGAGTGCCGGTACGGCACCGTCATAGCTAAAGGAAACGCCCCGACACTCAATCATGCGCGGCCTTTGACCTGGTCCTTTTTAGGCGTGATGAGGTTGGAGACCGCTTTATACACCGCCAGTGTCAACACCGAGTTAAGCACGGTCTTGATAAGGTTGAACGGCAGCACGGCAGGAATCATGAGCGGGGCGATCACATCGACCGAGCCATACCAGAACCATACGCCAATGGTAAGGTTTGCGACCATAGACAACGCCGTAGCGGCAATAACGCCGAGCACCAGGCCAATCACGGCACCCTTATAGGTATGCATCTTCTGATAGACGATAGCCGCAGGCAGAATGTAGCCCAGCGTGGCAACCAGGTTCATAAGCGCGCCGACCCAGTCACCCGTGGTGAGCGCATGGATAACGATAGCCATAGCGGCAACAGCAGTGCCGGCGCCAGGACCATACGCAAACCCGCACACCATCGCCGGTACCAGCGACGGGTCATACGTCAAAAACGGCGCCGAAGGAAGGATAGGCAGCTGCACGTACATAAACAGGGCGCCCAAGGCGCACATCAACGCCATGGTAACGAGCTGTTTGGTGCTCCACCTATTCGTGTTCTCAAAATGGATATGCTGCGACTGTTCAGACATAAGATCACCTGCCTCTTTCATCCGGACTCTAACCGTTGGTACTGGGATCTCACCAGTTCAGCCGGCATGCGAACCAACACACGCACGGGTCGCGGACTCATCGGCTCGGTCGCAGACACCTCGCCTGCGCCACGGCGTCCCTTTGACACCGCCCGATTTACCGCCAGTGGGGAATTCCACCCCGCCCTGAAACAGCAATTGCAAGTGTAGCACGAGCAGGTTCTCGCGCAAGTATGCCAAGGGTAATTTGTGGCGGAGATCAGTTGCCAAAGCAACCACGTCCCCCACCCATCCCAAAGCAACGCGCCTTTCGCGCAAAGCGCGAAACAGCGAAGGGGACACGTATCCCTATCGACCACATCCTTCTCCGCCCGCCGGCCTCAAGGCCGTAAACGCAGGGAATCCGGGGGCGGGACGGGGACTTCTCTCCGGAATATTCCGCAGGACGCAAAGAGGCTCCGCAGCGCGAAGCGCGATGCGGAGCCTCTTTGCATGTCCGAGGACGTTCCGGAGAGAAGTCCCCGTCCCGCCCCCGGATTCCCGGTGGGAGTTCTAGACCTTGTCGGCCTTAGTACATACCGCCGCCCTGCTGACCAGCGGTAGCAGCAGCGATAGCGTCCTCAAGCTGAGTGTTCTTGGGCACATCGGAGACGGTAGCCTCGGTGATGAGGATCAGGCTGGCGACAGAAGCAGCGTTCTGAAGGGTGACGCGGCTGACCTTGACGGGGTCGAGGACGCCCATCTCGATCATGTCGCCCCACTCGCCGTTGGCAGAGTTGAGACCCTGGCCGGCGGGCAGCTCGGCAACCTTATCGACCACGACAGCGCCCTCAAAGCCAGCGTTCTTGGCGATGGTAGCGACCGGAGCGGTCAGAGCCTTCTTGACGATGTCGACGCCGATCTTCTCCTCGGGGTCGTCGATCTCGACAGCATCGAGCGCAGGAGCAGCGTCCATGAAGGCGACGCCGCCGCCGGCGACGATACCCTCCTCGACAGCAGCGCGGGTAGCCTGCAGGGCGTCCTCGACGCGATGCTTGATCTCCTTGAGCTCGGACTCGGTAGCAGCGCCGACCTTGATGACGGCAACGCCACCGGAGAGCTTGGCCAGGCGCTCCTGGAGCTTCTCACGGTCGAAGTCAGAGGTGGTGTTCTCCATCTCACCCTTGATCTGAGCGATACGAGCGTCGATGGCCTCCTTGGAGCCAGCGCCGCCGACGACGACGGTGTTGTCCTTGGAGATGGTGACGGACTTAGCGGTACCGAGCATATCGGCGGTGATGTCAGCGACCTTCACACCCAGCTCGTCCAGGGCAGCCTGGCCACCGGTGAGGACGGCGATGTCCTCGAGGATGCGCTTGCGGCGATCGCCGTAGCCCGGAGCCTTGACGGCGCAGACGTTGAGGGCGCCACGGATCTTGTTGAGGACCAGGGTAGGCAGAGCCTCGCCGTCGATGTCCTCAGCGATGATGAGCAGGCCGCGGCCAGCGCGCTGGACAGCCTCGAGAACGGGCATAATGTCCTGAACGCTGGAGATCTTCTGGTCGGTGATGAGGATGTACGGATCCTTCATCACGGCCTCCATGCGGTCGTTATCCGTGACGAAGTAAGCGGAGACATAGCCCTTGTCGAACTGCATGCCCTCAACGGTGTCGATGGTGATGTCGAACGTCTGGGAATCCTCGACGGTGATGACGCCGTCCTTGCCCACGACCTCCATGGCCTCGGCGATCTTCTCGCCGACCTCGGGGTCACCGGCGGAGATGGTACCGACGGAAGCGATCTGCTCCTTGGTCTCGACCGGCTTGGCCTGCTTCTTCATCTCGGCGACGGCGGCGTTAACGGCCTTGTCGATGCCGCGACGAATGGCCAGCGGGTTGGCGCCAGCGGCGACGTTGCGCAGGCCGTCGTTGACGATGGCCTGGGCGAGCAGGGTTGCGGTGGTGGTGCCGTCACCCACGGTGTCGTTGGTCTTGGTGGCGACCTCCTTCACCAGCTGAGCACCCATGTTCTCGATGTTGTCCTCGAGCTCAATCTCCTTGGCGACGGAAACGCCGTCGTTGGTGATGGTCGGGGCACCGAACGTGCGCTGCAGGGCGACGTAGCGGCCCTTGGGGCCCATGGTGACGGTAACGGCGTCGGCCAAAGTGTTGACGCCCTTGGCGAGCTTAGCGCGGGCATCGGTGTTGAACGTAATGTTCTTTGCCATGGTGAGTAATCCTCCAAAAGAAATGTGACTCGCGTCGCCGCTTCCGAGTCCTATGCGACGATCGCGTTCAAAGACGAATCAGAGATTCTGACGAGACTAGGCCTCGACGACAGCGTAGATGTCGTCGGCGCGCATGAGCAGATACTTCTCGCCGTCGACCTTGACCTCGTTGCCACCGAACTTACCGTAGATGACAACGTCGCCAACCTTGACGTCCATGGGGATGCGCTCACCCTTGTCGTTGACCTTGCCAGCGCCCACGGCAACGATGGTGCCGCGCTGCGGCTTCTCCTGAGCGTTACTGGCGATGTACAGACCAGAAGCGGTCTTCTGCTCGGCCTCGTCGGGCTTGACCAGAACACGATCTGCAAGCGGCTTCAAAGACGACATGCTTGTCTCCTCCTTTTTGGGCCGCGCGGTTATACCACGCGAATTAACCCTTTTTGTTTGCGTACGCGTTGAATGGTACCCACGAATGGCGGGTTATACAACACGGAGTCAAAAAATCTTATTTTTTGGCACTTAGATTTTCTGAATGCCGGGGGATAACTTGTGCGCGGCTCCCGTGTGGCGCCGGAGGGGCGGGATATAAGGTTTCCTGCTCGGGCAGTCCTGCTCGCACGAAGGCCACATTAAGTGGCCTTCGGCTCGTGCGGAACTCGCGATAAACCTTATATCCCGCCCCTCCGGCGCCACACGGGAGCTGAGTCAACGTTATCGGGCCCGGTATTCAGAAAAGTCAGTGCAGCAAAATGGCGATGCGGATAGGAACGTGGGCATGGTTTTCGCTGCGCGCACGGGTCCCCTGGGGAGCGCCGTGCATTTTTGGGAGTATTCAGCAAGCTAGGACGGCTGCATACACGCCGGACACACCATATTGGTCCCAAGGACGCCTTCGACCGGCGATTTGAGTCGGCAGGCAAACCCCGCTAGGACAAAAAGGCATGCTTCGCGCCGCGCCGGACCCCAAAATGACGTCAATCTCCACAACGTTACTCAGCCGCAGCGGCACCGGCAGAGCTCGCGGTGCTGAATACTCCGTTTTTTGCACGGCACGGGCGGGGGTACATCAGGATCAAGAAGAACATCCCAGCCTTTTTATGCAATCTGTAATGGGAAGTATGCAAAACACCAAGAGACAGCATTGCTGATGTCCGAATTGAGCGCGCGGGGCAGCAGCACCTCAACCCCGCGCCCAAATCCAACAGAGCGGGGACGCTCCTAACAAATCCCCACCGGCAAACAAACGCGGCTCGAGCGCCATCCCAAAATAGGCTGCCCGAGCCGCGTTTAACGGTACGGCATGAATACTTAGCGCTCGTAAATCATGTTGCCCGCCAGGTAGGTGGTCTGAACCTTGGTAGCCTGAAGCTCTTGGGGGTCGATGGTGAGCGGGTTTTGGTCCAGGACTACCAGATCGGCGTATTTGCCGGGCTCCAAGCTGCCGAGGTTTTGCTCGTCGCCCGCTGCATAGGCGCTGCCCAGGGTGTAGTTGCGCAGGGCTGTTGCTGCATCGATGCGCTCGCTCGGTAACCAGCCGCCCTCGGGCCAGTGGCTTTTGGGGTCCTGGCGCGTGATAGCCGTGTAGAGCACATTCATGCTGGTAACGGGCGTGATAGGGCTGTCGGTACCGAAGGCTTGGCGAATGCCGCGCTGCTTATAGGTTGCGAACGGCCACATGATGCGGCTGCGCTCCAAGCCCAGGTCGCGCTCCGGACCACCCGGGTCGAGCGTGATATGGCAGGGCTGGCTCGAGGCAACCACGTCGAGCTTGCGCAGGCGGTCGATGTCCTCGGGCAGAAGGTTCTCCAGATGCTCGAGCGTGTTATGGCCGTGCTGGGGCAGGCCGTACAGGTCGGCGGCCTCCTCAAAGATATCGAGCGCGGCATGGATGGCGCCGTCGCCGATGACGTGAATACGCACAGTGTGGCCACGCTCCGCAGCCGCCAGAACCAGCTTACGCATGCGCTCGGCGGGAACTGTCAGACGGCCCTGGTCGCCCGGGAAGCGCGGATTGGTATAGGGCTCGGTGAGATACGCCGTGTGTTCGCTCGACACGCCATCGAAGAACTGCTTAAAACCAGGCGCCGAGAGCAGCGCGTTGTTCGCGTAGCGGGTCTGTAGCTCTTCCAAGCGCGATTGGTCATCCAGCAGCGTGGGAAACAAATGGGCGCGGATGCCCAGCTTGCCGGCTGCCTGCAGTTTGTCGTAGACATCGTCGCGGATAAAGTCGCAGCCCGGCATGGGCATGAGCGACATATCGCATATCGAGGTGATGCCCTGCTCGGCCATACGCTTCATCTGGTCGGCGTAAGCGCTCGCGATGCGGTCCTCGCCCAGCCACTCAAGGCAGCGCGGTAGCAGCTGCATGGCAGCCGCCTCGTGAGCAATGCCCGTGAGTTCGCCGTTTGCATCCTTGTCGTAACTGCCGCCCGCTGGCGGCTCGCTGTCGCGCGTGACGCCGAGCGCCTCGAGTGCGCGGCTGTTGAGCCAAAGCGTGTGCCCGTCGCCCGAATACATAACGCAGGGACGATCGGGGAATGCCGCATCGAGCGACGCCTTGGTAGGATGCTCGGGCGGATCCCAACGGTAATCGCGCCAGCCCTGCGTCACAACCCAAGCGTCACTAGGCAGATCCTGGGAAAACTCGAGCGCATGTTGCACCAGCGCCGCCTCGGACGTGCCCATATCCATGAGCATGTACGGCGAGGAACCGACCGAGGTATGGAAGAAGTGCAGATGAGCGTCATGGAAACCGGGGCAGACAAACTGCTCGCCGTAGTCGATAACCGGCGTGGCGGCAGGCGCGGCGGCAATCACGTCATCGGGCGCACCGACTGCGACGATACGGTCGCCTGCGATGGCAATCGCCAGCTCGCGGGCGGTATCGATGCCGTCTTGCGCGGTAAAGACGTTTTTGGAGCGGATAATCCGATCGATATGTTGCATGGGCATCCCCATCTCTGGCAGGAAATTCAACACCCCCGAGTGTACTCCCCCGCCCTTGTAACAAAACCCCAAGCGGCAAACGGCAACTTTACCAGCCCTAGCGGCAGGTGGCATACTGGAGAGAGCCTGTACGATTTTGCGATCAACCCAGCAAGGAGCAAATCGACCATGACGAAGACCAAGGCACAGCAGATTATGGCGGCGACCGAGGCTCGCGCGGCCGACGACGTCACCGCAGCCATCAAAGATATCGCTACCGAGTTTGAGCCCTATATCATCAAGCAGCGCCGCCACTTCCATAAGCACCCGGAGCTGAGCCTCGCCGAGGAGCGCACGACCTCCGACATCGCCAACCAGCTCGACGCCATGAATATCCCCTACGAGCGTCCGCTCAAGACCGGCTTGGTGGCAACGCTTCGCGGTACCGCGCCGGATGCCTACCGCGAGGACGGCACGCCACGCCGCCGCATCCTGCTGCGCGCCGACATCGACGCCCTGCCCGTCACCGAGCAGACCGGCGAAGAGTTCGCCAGCGTCAACGAGGGCTGCATGCACGCCTGCGGTCACGACTGCCATATCGCCATGATGCTCGGCACGCTGCAAATCCTGCGCCATATGACCGACGACATCCACGGCGAGGTCCGCATCGTCTTCCAGCCCAGCGAGGAAAACGGCCAGGGCGCCAAGCTCATGATCGGCACGGGCGTGCTCGACGGCGTCGATGGCGCCTACGCCGCGCACATCTGGAGTGAGGTCGACGCCGGCACCGTGAGCTGCGAGCCCGGTCCGCGCATGGCCAATACCGACTGGTTCCGCATCGACGTCCGCGGCACCTCGTGCCATGGCGCCATGCCCCAGCGAGGTCACGACGCCGTCATGGTTGCCGCCGAGATTGTCAACGCCCTGCAGACCATCGTCTCGCGCGAAATCAGCCCCTACGAGCCGGCCGTCATCACCGTCGGCGAGCTGCACGGCGGCACCGCGCGCAACGTTATCGCCGGCACGGCCTACCTCGCCGGCACGGTGCGCACCTACGGAGATTCGACCCACGAGGAAATGCCGGAGCTTATGCGCCGCATCGTGGAGCATACCGCGGCCGCCTTGGGCGCCGAGGCAGAGCTCACCGACTACACCATCGCCAACTACAAGGTCGAAAACGACGCCGCCTCGAGCGAGCGCTGCCGTCAGGCCGTAATCAAGTGCCTGGGCCCCACCGGCCAAGGACATTATCGCGGCACGCTTTCGGGCGAGGATTTTTCGGAGTACCTGCGCCTCGTACCGGGCGTGCTCGCCTTTGTAGGTACGCGCAACCCCAAGATTGGCGCCACGTACGCCCAGCATTCCTGCTTTTACAAGATTGACGAGACCGTGCTGGCAAAGGGCTCCATGGTGGCCGCCCAGTATGCTATCGACTTTTTGGCCGAGCCCACGCAAGAGGAGCTCGACGGCCCCGCGATTACCGCAGTCGCCGAAACCAACCCCGATCTGGCCGCCAAGTTGCGCTCTGCCAAGGCGACGACCGCCGAGGCTCGCGACGCCATCCATGATGCCCGAACGGCTCGCCATGCCGCGATCAAGGGCATCCACGACGCACGCGCTGCTGCACGCCGTGAGGAGAAACACGACGAGTAGTCGTCACACCCATCCATAACAGCCTGGCTAAAGCAGAGCGGGGGCGGACGTATCGAAACGTCCGCCCCCGCTCATTCTTCAAGCGCTATTTCTACCATTTCTACCCCGTCCCCAAATAGCAGGCGGCGTGGCTACTCGTCCTGAGGCTCCTCATCGGAGCTTGGCTCGGACGCCGACTCAGGTGCAGGTGCCGGCTCAGGCGCAGGCTCGGGCTCAGATGCCGTCTCAGACTCGGGCGCCGGCTCAGACTCGGTCGCGGGAGCGGGTGCAGGCGCCGGCGAAGCATCCGGAGCGCTGTAACCCGAAGGAGCGGACTTCTTCTCGAAGGGCAACACAAAAGTCAGGACGTCGTCCTTATCCTCATCGGCCCACTCGCTTGCATAGCGTGCGGCCCAATAGCCAACGGCACGGTGCTTGAGCATCTTGCCAAAGACCGTAAG
>DXZN01000048.1 GCA_019419645.1 Collinsella sp.
CCCCATAGCCGCATGCTGCCGGATCTCGAGCTCGATGCTGTCGCGCAAGGCAGCGAGGCTGCGCGGCTCGACGATGCCCGTCGTGCCCAGGATGGAGATGCCGCCCTCTATCCCCAGGTGCGGGTTGAAGGTCTTTTTGGCAAGGGCAACACCCTCGGGCACCGAAATCGTCACAGCAATATTTCCAGAAAAGCCGTGCGCGGCGCACACCTCGCGCACGGCCGAAGTGATCATCGCGCGCGGCGTCGCGTTGATGGCGGCCGCCCCCACCGGCTGCTCGAGCCCGGGCAACGTCACGCGCCCCACGCCCACGCCGCCATCGACGGAAATTTCCGATTCGCGCGCGGGCACGCCCTTGCCGCCCGCAGCACCCGTGCCCGACCCCGCATGTTCCACGCGCGCGTACACGAGCACGCCGTCGGTCACATCGGCATCGTCGCCTGCGTCCTTTCGCACGGCGCACTGGGCGGACCCCTCGCCGATGCATGCGTCGACCACGTTCGCCTCGACGGGCAGCCCGCCGGGGGTGACGATCGACACGCAGCCGACGGGCTTTCGTGACAAGAGCATCTCGCAGGCCGCCTTCGCCGCGAGCGTGGCGCAGCTCCCCGTGGTATAGCCGCAGCGCAGGCGGGTCGTCCCCGTATATATGTAGTGCTCGAAGGCCACGTTAGCTGCTCGCCTTCCGATACCCCGTGGCAAACGAAGGGTCGTAAAGCTTGCTGCGCTCGTACGACTCCGCTTGCGCGCCGTCGTGCGCAAGTCCGCCGCGAGCTCCGAGCACGCGGCCCACCACCACGAGCGCCGTGCGGTCGATGCCCTCTCGCGCGCCCGCATCGGCGAGCGTGCCCACTGTGCAGCGCACCACGCGCTCCTCAGGCCAGGTCGCCTTGTACACGAGCGCCGCCGGCTCGTCGGAGCTGCGGCCCGCGGCCAAAAGCTCGGCGGAAAGCTCGGCGAGCATACCCGAGCTCAGGAAGATGACCATAGTCGAGCCGCTTTCCGCCATGGTGCGCATGCCCTCGCCCGCGGGCATGGGGGTACGTCCAGAAAGCCGCGTGATCACGACCGACTGGCTGATTCCCGGCAGCGTGTATTCCTGGCGAAGCGCCGCCGCGGCACCGCAAAAGCTCGACACGCCGGGCACCACCTCGTAGTCCACGCCGCGCGCGTCGAGCGCGTCCATCTGCTCCTGGATGGCGCCGTACAGGCACGGGTCGCCCGTGTGCAGGCGCACCACTTCCTCGCCCCGCGCATCTGCCGCGCACATCACGTCGAGCACTTCCTCCAAGGTCATGTGCGCGCTGTCGTAGACGATGCAGGATTCCTTGCACTCGGCGAGCAGCTCGGGGTTCACAAGGCTTCCCGCCCAAACGACCACGTCGGCCGCGCGCAGAAGGCGCGCCCCGCGCAGCGTGATAAGGTCGGCGGCGCCCGAGCCTGCGCCAACGATATGAATCATCCGAGCCTTCCCTTCCCGTTTCTCATCGCAACCGTTTACGCCGCCATTCGCGCAGCGGGCAAAACACGGCGCCTGCGGCAGCAATCGGCGCAAATACGCAGGCAGGAGGCGCAATGCCGCCCGCCCTGGCTTTGACACGTTCACAAGTGCCCACTATCATAGTAAAAGTTTCGGCAACGAGCATATGACAATCGGATAAAAGGAAATGACCGGCGCGGCGCCCGCACAGCCCGCGCTGGCTTGCGGAGGGAACCAGGTGGGAATCCTGGGCAAGGGACATTACTGTATAGGACGCGCGGGCGAACCGCCTCGCGCCCCAAGCCAGACTGCTTCGCCTTTTCCTCACGGCATCGCCGTGGCGTTAGCTCCTTGTGAACCCCGAGGGGTGCGCTTTTCTTTCGCTTGTGCCGACAAGCAACTGTCGCCGGGGGACCGGCAAACCGAGGAAAGGAAAAACCATGTCCGACCAGATGTCACGCCGCGGCTTCATGAGCGCCGCAGCAACCGGAGCCGTCGCGCTCGCCGGAGTCGCGCTCGCGGGCTGCTCCAACACCTCCGCAAGTTCCGAAAAATCGAGTGAAAAGGAGAAGGCCGTGAAGCCGGTCATCCTCGTCACGAGCTTCGGCACGAGCTACAACGACTCGCGCCACATCACCATCGGCGCCATCGAAGACGCTATCCGCGAGAAGTACTGGCAGGACTACGACATCCGCCGCGCCTTCACCGCGCAGATCATCATCGACAAGCTGAAGAAGCGCGACGGCATCACGATCGACAACATGACCGAGGCGCTCGACCGCTGCGTGGAAGACGGCGTGAAGGAAATCGTCGTGCAGCCGACGCATCTCATGGGTGGCCTGGAATACACCGACGTGAAAGACGAGCTCGACAAGTACGCCGACAAGTTCGACAAAATCTCGCTCGGCGACCCGCTGCTCACCTCCGACGACGACTACAAGAAGGTGGCCGCAGCCATTAAGGAGAACATGGCGTCCTTCGACGACGGCAAGACGGCGCTGTGCCTCATGGGCCACGGCACCGAAGCCGATTCCAACGCCGACTATGCCAAGATGCAGGAAGTGTTTAAGAACGAGGGCTTGACGCAGTTCTTCGTCGGCACCGTCGAGGCTGAACCGACCTGCGAGGATGTTATCGCCGCCGCGAGCGCCGCAGGCTACAAGAAGGCCGTGCTCGCGCCGTTCATGGTGGTCGCGGGCGACCACGCGAACAACGACATGGCAGACGAGACCGACCCCGACAGCTGGGCTGCGAAGTTCGTGGCCGCCGGCTTCGAAGTGACGTGCCTGCTCCAGGGTCTGGGACAGAACGTCGCGGTCGACGACATCTACGTCTCGCACGTGGACGACGCCATCGCCAAGCTGTAAACTCGCCGCGCACGGGGGCGCCGGTCGCGTCCCCGTGCAACGGGCATGCGCCTTCCCCGACTGACGGCGCATGCCCGTTGCATTCGCATCCCGCCCGCCCACCGCACGGCGCGGGCGGTCGAAGCGATTGAAAGGAACCCCTCCATGTTGAAGAAAACCCTCGTCTTCGCCCTGTCGGCGGCGCTTCTCGCGTTCTCGCTCGCCGGCTGCGCCGGAAATTCAAGCGACAGCGCAAAGGCAAGCAATACCGATTCCCAGGAAAAGACCGAGCAGGCGGCCGATGCGACCGAGGGCGCAAGCGCTGCCCCCATCACCGCCGACAAGGTGGCCGACGGCACCTATCCGATCACCGTAGATTCCAGCTCGAACATGTTCAGGATTGTGGACGCCCAGCTCATCGTGGAAAACGGCTCCATGCACTGCGTGATGACGCTTTCCGGCACGGGCTACGGCAAGCTCTTCATGGGCACGGGCGACGAGGCTGCCGCCGCGAGCGAGGCCGACTTCATCCCCTATGTGGAAAACGCGGAAGGCAAGTACACCTACGACGTGCCCGTTGATGCGCTCGACGAGGACACCGCCTGTGCCGCGTGGAGTATTAGAAAAGAGCAGTGGTACGACCGCACGCTCGTGTTCGAATCCGCCGGCGTCGATCTACGCGCCGACGCACTGAAGTAACGCCATGCGGTCGATTCTTCCCAAGGGGGAAAACAGGAAGCGCCGAAGCATCGCGGCGCGCGCGATCGCCTGCGTTCTCGTCGCCCTGCTCGCGCTTCCCTTCGCGGGGTGCAGTGCGAGCCCGAACGCGACCGGTGGCACGGCGGGCTCTCAGGAATACACTGTGAATGTCTCGCTTTCCGGCGGGTCAGGGCGCGCAAGCATCGCCTCACCCACCACAATTGTGAAGGATGGCGACACCTACACCGCGACCATCACCTGGTCGAGTTCGAACTACGACAAGATGACCGTCGACGGCGTGGACTACGCGCCCGTAAACGACGGCGGCAACTCCACGTTCGAGATACCCGTCACGCTCGACGAGGACATCGCCGTGTCGGCCGAGACCGTCGCCATGTCGACGCCGCACACCATCGACTACACGATCCACTTCGACTCATCCACCATGAAGGAGAAATCGGGCGACGAAGCAAGCGGCGGCTCCCCTGTGGGAACGGCTTCAAGCGCCGCGGCCGACTTCCACAACGCCGATTTGGGCTGTGGCTGGGAGCCGACGGGGGCGCTTCAGCTTGAATACGCCGAGCACTTCACTGTCGACGAGTTCAAAGGCGGTCTGCGGCTTATCTGCGTTTCGAATGGGGAACGTTTCCTCGTGGTGCCGCAAGATGCGAAGGTACCTGATGGGTTGAGCTCCGACATCGCGGTCATAAGGCGCCCCGCCGACAAGGTGTACCTCGTGTCGTCGGCGACGATGTGCCTGGTCGACGCGCTCGATGCGAACGACAATATCATCATGTCGGGCACGAAGGCCGACGATTGCTCGGTCGTGGGCTTCAAAAGCGCGCTCGAAAGTGGGGCGATCGCCTACGGCGGCAAGTACAGCGCGCCCGACTACGAGCGAATATCGGCCTCGGGCTGCACACTCGCCATCGAGAACACCATGATCAACCACACGCCCGATGTGAAGGAAAAGCTGCAGAAGCTCGGGCTCGTCGTGCTCACCGAACAGTCGTCGAGCGAGCCCGAAGCACTCGGGCGCGTCGAGTGGATTAAGCTTTTCGGCGTTCTGTTCGACAAGGAAGACGAGGCCGCGCACCTGTTCAACGAGCAGAAGGCCCGCGTCGAGCAAACGTCGGGGCTCGCGTCGTCAGGTAAAACCGTGGCGTATTTCTACATTAACTCGAACGGGGCCGCCGTCACGCGGCGGGCGGGCGACTACGTGGCGCAGATGATCGAGCTTGCAGGCGGCAGCTATGCGCTCGATGACGCGCAGACGGCGTCGACGTCAGGTTCGTCAGTAACGCTCGAAATGGAGCGCTTCTACGCGACGGCGAAGGATGCCGACATCATCGTCTACAACGGCACCATCGACGAATCGGTTGCCACCTTGAACGACTTCGTAGGCAAAAACGCGCTATTGTCGCAGTTCAAAGCCGTGAAGAACGGCAACGTCTGGGTCACAAGCGCCGACATGTACCAGCAGATGACTTCTACCGCCGACATTATCGACGAGCTGCACGGGGCGTTCACCGGCGATGACGCGAGCGACTTCCATTATCTGAGGAAGCTCGGTTAGCGCCATGAGAAGCCGGCTTTCCATGGCATACGACGAATCGGGGCGCGCCGCGCGGTGTCGCGTCGTGACGGCGCTGCTCGCTGTTGCCCTCATCGTGCTCGTCGGGGCCAACCTGTGCATCGGGAGCGCGCTCGTGCCCGCAGACCACATCCCCGGCATCCTTTCGGGCGGCGCGGCCAATTCCATGGAAAGCCAGGTCATCTGGGAGATTCGCCTGCCGCGCGTGCTTTCAGCCGTGCTTCTCGGCGGGGCACTTTCGCTTTCCGGGTTCCTGCTGCAGACGTTTTTCAACAACCCCATCGCCGACCCGTTCATCTTGGGCGTCTCCTCGGGCGCAAAGTTCGTCGTCGCGCTTACGATGATCGTACTTCTAGGCGCGAACCAGGCCATGTCCTCGCCGGCCATGGTGGCCGCAGCGTTTCTGGGCTCGCTTATCACCATCGGCTTCGTGCTCCTCATCGCACGGCGCATAAGTTCCATGGCCATGCTCATCGTGGCGGGCGTCATGGTGGGATACATCTGCTCGGCGGCGACGAACTTCCTCATCGCCTTCGCCGACGACCAGTCCATCGTGAACCTGCACAACTGGTCTTTGGGTAGCTTCTCGGGTTCGAGCTGGGACGACATCGCGATCATCGCGGTCGTGGTGATCACCGTGAGCGCATGCGTATTCGCGATATCGAAGCCCCTTTCCGCCTTCCAGCTGGGAGAAGCCTACGCGAAAAGCGTCGGCGTGAACGTCGCACGCTTCCGCGTGGTGCTCGTCCTTCTAGCGAGCATGCTCTCCGCCTGCGTGACCGCGTTCGCTGGTCCGGTGTCGTTCGTAGGCATCGCGGTTCCGCATCTCGTGAAGTCGGCGCTAAAGTCGTCGAAGCCCATCCGCGTGATTCCTGCGTGCTTCTTGGGAGGCGCCATCTTCTGCGCGGGCTGCGATTTGATCGCGCGCACGCTGTTCTCTCCCGTCGAGCTTTCCATCAGCGCCGTCACCGCCATCTTCGGCGCTCCGGTGGTTATCGCGCTCATGTTGAAGAAGCGGGTGAGGTAGATGGGGGAATTCGTGCCGCGGCCCAAAACGCTCGGAGGGGACATTCCATGCTTAGACAGTCCTGAGCTCGCACGAAAGCGCCAGAAGGCACTTTCGGCTCGTGCGGAACTGCGCGCGGAACGCCTCCTCCGAGCGGAGCCGAACCTCGAAACTACGGTCGAAACGCAGGCTGACGGAGCGCCGCTTTTCCACATAAGCGACCTGTCGGCGGGCTACGACAAGAAGGTCGTAGTCGAAGGCGTCGATCTGGAGGTTCGCGCGGGCGACGTCGTGGCGCTCATCGGGCCGAACGGCTCGGGCAAGTCGACCATCTTGAAAACCATCACACGCCATCTGGCACCGCTTGCCGGCGCGGTCGAGCTCGACGGGCGGGAGATTTCCCGATGGAAGACGGCGGAGTTTGCAAGGAACCTTGCCGTTATGCTGACAGATCGCCCCCGGACCGAGCTCCTCACCTGCCGCGATGTCGTAGAGGCAGGAAGGCACCCCTACACCGGGCGAATGGGCACACTCTCGCCCGACGACCATAGTCGGGTCGACGAGGCCATGAAAACCGCACATGTGGAAGAGCTCGCCGAGCGCGACTTTATGCAGATAAGCGACGGGCAACGCCAGCGCGTCATGCTCGCACGCGCCATCGCGCAGGATCCGCGTGTGCTCGTGCTCGACGAGCCCACGTCGTATCTCGATATCCGCTACCAGATCGACCTGCTGCGAATACTTCGCCACCTTGCGAAATCGCGGAATGTGGCTGTCATCATGTCCATCCACGAACTCGAGCTCGCGCAGAAAAGCGCCGACAAGGTGATTTGCGTGAAGGACGGCCGGGTCTTCCGCGCCGGCGCACCCGAGGACATATTCACGCGCGAGACGATTGGCGAGCTCTACGGCCTTCAGCATGGCACCTTCAACGAGCGCTTCGGCAGCGTGGAAATTGGGCGCCCGCACGGCGATGCGAACACGTTCGTCATCGCCGGCGCAGGTACGGGGTCGGCTGTGTTTCGCCAGCTCGTCCGGCAGGGCAAGGCGTTCTACGCGGGCGTTCTGCACGAAGGGGACATCGACTGCGAGCTCGCGCGCGACCTGGCAGCGGAATGCGTGGCCGAGCGCGCCTTCGAGCCGATCGGGGATAAAACCATAGCCCGCGCCAAAGAGCTCCTCGTCCACTGCGCGCGCCTTATTGTGTGCCCCGCCGCCTTCGGCACCATAAACGCCCGCAACGCAGAGCTCGTCGAGTTCGCACGCTCGCATGGTATCGAGGTCATGTGAGCGTGCGAAGGCGCATCGGAGGATTCCCAATTGGAGTGGGAAGGATAAACTGGACTTTCTTTTAATGATCCTCAGGCTACAGCTCCTACGCCGGCGAGGTCTCCAAGGCGCCGGAGAACCTCGTGAACAGGAATTTCCACGCCGACGAGCCCAACCGGCTG
Organism: Collinsella sp.; assembly: GCA_019419645.1. Classification (GTDB taxonomy): domain Bacteria; phylum Actinomycetota; class Coriobacteriia; order Coriobacteriales; family Coriobacteriaceae; genus Collinsella. Next base: position 7,577 of record DXZN01000048.1, read on the forward strand.
TGGCTCACCGACATCACCGAGTTCAGGCTCCCGGGCGGCGAGAAGGTCTACCTGAGCCCGGTCATCGACTGCTTCGGCGGGATGCTCGTCGCCTGGTCGATCGGGCTGCACCCCGACAAGCGCCTCACGAACTCGAGCCTGCGCCTAATCCAAGCGAGATTCCAGACTCGATAGGCCATTGAGAGTCAGGTCGTTGGCGACCTCCGAGACGCGCTCGATAGGAACCGAGCCATCAGACAGGGCCCACGTGCGATAGATACCGATAATACCCGACAGCAAGAACGCCAGATAGTAGTCGAACATCTCGTCCTTGAGACCTTGGGGCAGCAGATCGCGCTCGGCAATCTCGTGTTCGAGCGGCGCACGAAGACGAGCCATAAAATCATCGAGCGGAATGTTCTCGATCAGCTGACGATTGAGCACCAAGTTGTTGCATAGTGCCTCGTTAACGGTTTTAAAGAAGGTCGCCGCCGCGCCCAGGGCGCGCTCGTTGGTGTCGCCGTCCATGGAGGCAAGCGTTTTCTCAACCGAGTCGACAATCATCTCCACCACATCGACGGCAATGGCATCGAGCAAGCCATCAACCGTACCAAAGTGAACGTAAAAGGTCTTGCGGTCGACATTGGCCTCGCGCGCGATGGCACTCACCGTAATGTCTGCCAGCGGCTTTTCCATGAGCAGGCGCTCGAAAGCGGAAAGGATGGCATTGCGGCTGCGAACGATGCGGCGATCAAGACGCGGTTTGCTGGTGTCCATAGACGTGTCCCTTCGATATGCGGGCATTCATCAACAGATGAGAGATAATCTACGTAAGAGGATTATCCCCCATACAGCACAAATATGCCCCGCATCATGAAGAACGCACGACTGTCCTACTGCGACTTAGGGTGCTTCTTCTTATTGAGTGCCGACGGAGATACGCGGATACCGTCGCCCGTCTGTCGCACATAGGCTTTATGAGCCGGCTTAGCGGTCCCAGAAGCCTTCTGAGCGTGCTTCCTGGGATCAACGGTAACAGCATTCGTGGGGTGCGGCTTAGTGGGCGCAGAGGGCGTCTGAGGCGCGCGGCCGAGCTTGCGCATCACGCGATCCCAGCGCGCATGGATACTCTCGTTGTGGGCGCTCTTAAGGCCCAGCAGGGGCGCAGCCAAAATGGTCGGCGCGATAAACGTAATGAGACGCCACAGCAGATAGCCGGCGGTCGAAGCCGACCCAAAGAAATGACCCAAGAACAAAGCAAAGCCGCCCTCAGCGCCACCAGTTCCACCGGGCAAGGGAACCGCAGAGCTCAGCAGCTGGACAAAGGCGCTCGCGGCCATGACCGAGAAAAAGTCGACCTCGTGGTGGCCAAAGGCGAGCATCAGAAAATACGGCACCAGATAGAAAAACGCGAGCTGCAGCATGGTGATAAACACGGTGAGCAGCATGGAAGAAAAATGTCCGGCCGAAAGCTTGAACTTCTCGGAGAAGGAGTAGATCTCGCCATCGACAAACGAGCGCCATCCATCGATCTTAGTGGCCGAGACACCTATGCGCTCGAGCCAATTGATGATGCAATGGGCGACGCGCGTGACGGTCTTAGGCATGAGCGCGACGGCGAAGATGCCGAGCAGGATGCAGCAGTGACCGCCAAAACTAAAGACGCACAGCAGCGTCATGTCGCCATAGCGCTCGGCAAAAAACGGCATGCGAGCAAGCAATAGGATAGCGCCCCAGGCAACTAGGCCAAACTGATACACAATAAATCGGGTGAACTGCGTGGCACCCGCTTCGCCCACGTTTTGGCCCGCTTTGGTCAGGCGGTAGATCTGGGCAGGCGTAGAGCCCATCATCATGGGCGTCAGGTTGCCAAAGAAGATGCCACTCGCCTCGACCGAGATCAGGTCGCGAATGCCGACGGGTGAATTGGGGTCGAGCCAGACGGCGATCGCATAGGCCACAATGCCAAAGAACAGATACATGAACATGCAAAGACACGCGACAACGAGCCAGGGCGCCTGGACGCTCGACATAGCAGCCCAGAACTGCCCCATCTGCCCGGTTACCACCAGATAGACGATATAACCCACCAGCACAACGCCGATAAAGATTGCGCCGCGGCGTGCGCTCTTATTGTCATCGCCGCCCGAGGCCTCAACCTCGACCTGGGGCTTGGACGTATGCTGAGAGGACTCCGTCATGAGACTCCTTCTAACAGTCAAAATATCTTGGTTATTGTACCCGTAAGGGCCATAAGCAGAACGCAAAGCTCTTGTTCAAACGGGAATGACAGACAGTTGTTTGATAATAAAAAACCCGGTCTTCCGTGGAAAGACCGGGTATCAGATGCGTGGTAGCCCGTACCAGATTCGAACTGGTGATCTCCGCCTTGAGAGGGCGGCGTCCTAAACCGCTAGACGAACGGGCCACATGACATCTGCACTGCCGTGCTGCGAGGAAATATATTACGGGACAAAAAACGCAAGCGCAAGAAGAAATTCCAAATTGCCGAAATTTTGTCGCGAGGTTATGGAACGCGCAGGTCAACAAGGTAGCTAATTTGGGACGGGGCTATTTTAGCTACCCTAGGTGGAGATGAGTCAGGAGGGCTTCGCGGTTGTTGGGGATGTTGTCCTCGATCACGGCGTCGAGGGCGGCGTTGAGAAGCTGTCCCAGCTCCGGCCCCGGCTTGACGCCGGCGCGGATCAGGTCGCCACCATTGATGGCAAGCATCTTGAGTGTATAGGGCTCCCCCGCCTGCAGCAGATCGTGGGCGAGCGTACGCATCTCCTCGATCGTCTCGACGTAATAGAAGCACGAGGGCGCCTTGCCGAGCGTGTCGGCACGCTTAAGGTCCATGAGCTCGTCCATCAGACGCGGCGTATCGACACCCTCGCCCGAAAGCGCGCGCATCATATTGAGCAGGCAGGAGCGCTCGGGGCGCAGCGGCTTGTCATGGTATTTGATCAGCAGGCACACATCGCGCACCAAATCGTGCGAGAGCGCCAGGCGATCCATGATGACACGCGCCTTCTTGACGCCGAGCTCGGGATGACCGTAGAAGTGGCCGCTGCCGTCGTGATCGACCGTAAAGCACTCGGGTTTGGAAACGTCGTGCAAAAACGCCGCCCACATAAGGCTCGACGAGGGTGCGACGCCGTCGCACAGCGCCAGCTCCCCTGCCACCGTCAGCACGCGGGCGATATGCTCGTAGACGTTAAACGCATGATAGACGCTGCGTTGATCAAACCCGCGAGCGGACGCGAGCTCGGGCACGGCGGCGCAAACAAGCTCGGGGTAGCGCAGCATCGCGTCTCCCCCATGGCCGGTCGAAAGGATACCCTCGAGCTCAATGCCCACGCGCTCGCGCGCCACGGCATCGAGCAGCGGCGCGCACTCGGCAAGGGCACACTTGGTCTCGGGCTCAATCACAAAGTCTAGGCGGCAGGCAAAGCGCACCGCGCGCAACATGCGCAGGGCATCCTCGTTAAAGCGGAGCTTAGGATCACCGACGGCGCGAATCAGCTTGCGGTCTAGGTCGCCCTGGCCATCGTAGCGGTCGACAAGGCCGCGCTCGGGATGCCACGCCATGGCATTGACGGTAAAGTCGCGGCGCGCCAGATCGTCCTCAAGCGAAGCGGCGCGCTCCACACTCTGAGGATGACGACCGTCGGTATAGAAGCCGTCCAGGCGATAGGTGGTGACCTCAATGCGCTCGCCATCGCAAATAGCCGTAATGCCGCCAAATTTAATGCCCGACTCAACTACGGCAATACCGGCGGCCTCGAGTGCCGCCTTGGACTCCTGCCACAGGCCGCTACAGCACATGTCGACATCGTGGCTGGGACGTCCCATCAGGGCGTCACGTACCCAACCGCCCACGTACCAGGCCTCAAGACCGGCATCCTCGAGGGCTCGCAACACGCACAGAGAGGCGGCTGACGGCTGCGTAGCGTTGAGCGAAACATTGCACATTCCTGTGGCCTCCTGCAATTGCGGGCATATCGATTGATGGTTTCCATGAAGTCTAGCAAGAAATGAGAGCGGGCGCACACGCGAACGCGCTTCAAGCACGATTGGATCCCAAGGCATCGACTACAAACATGAAAAAGCACCCGCCTCGGCAATCCGAGACGGGTGCTCTACAAAGCAAAGATGCAAGGTCCGTGCGCTGCGTTAGCAGACCTGACGGATGGCGATGCCCTTCTGATACTCATCGACCTTAGCAAAATCGCCCAGACCCGGGCACTCGACCACGTTGGCGCCGGTGGCCATCGAGAGGCGCAGGGCGTCCTCGACGCGCTCGGGAGCGTCGTGCCACACGGACAGGAAGGCGGCCAGCGAAGAGTCACCGGCGCAAACGGTCGACAGCAGCTTGACCTCAAAGGTACGGTTGGCAAACCAGATGTGCTCGCCGTTGGAGAAGTACGCGCCGGCGCCACCCAGGGTCAACAGCACGTTCTTGGCGCCCTTGGCATGCAGTTCGGCCATCGCGCCCTTGACAGACTCGTCGTCGCCACCGCTCACCTTAATGCCAAAGATGTCGAGCAGCTCGTCGTCGTTAGGCTTAATGAGGAGCGGCTCCATAGCAATGAGGTCGGCCAACTGATGGCTCGAAATATCGAGCACGAACTCGGCGCCCTTTGCCTTAACGCGGCGAAGCACCTCGGCCAGGAAGCCCTCAGAGGTGTTGGGGGGCAGCGAGCCGCTAATGACCAGGCAGGTCATGTCGTCAAGTGAATCGATGAGCTCAAACATCTCCTGCTCGTTGGCAGCGTTGATGGCGGCACCGGCATTGACCATGTTGTACTCGGTGTCGGGACCGGCGTTGAGGAACACGTTGACACGCGTGATGCCGTCAGTCCACACGGGCTTGACGGGCACGCCAAGGGCCTCGGCGCCCTTAACGATAAACTCTCCCGAGAAGCCGGCGAAGAAGCCCAGGATCGTGGTGTCGACGCCGTAGTGGTCGAGCGTAAAAGAGACGTTGAGACCCTTGCCGTTGGGGGTGTAGACAGCGTTACGGGTGCGGGTGACGGTGTTGGCGGACAGGCCATCGCAGGAGATGTTGTAGTCAATAGCGGGATTTGCAGTGAGCGTATAAATCATGAATGTTCCTTTCACGAAGCAACGTGTTAATGAAAGTATATTCCACACATCGGTAAAAGGCTAGGACAACTCGGTAAACGGTGTGGAAGCGATGAAGTACGGCAGAACATGTCTCCCCCATGGCAGAACAAAAAAGGCGCCCCGGTCGAAACCGGGACGCCGTATGCGCACGAGTTTGTCGCGTTTCGCTTACTTGCGATCGAGCTTGCGGACAGCAACGCGCTTGCTGTACTCGTCGACGTGACCAAAGTCGCCGATGCCGACGGACTCAGCAACGTTGGCGCCGGTGGCCATAGCGAGCTTCATGGCCTCCTCGACGTTGTCGCGATCCCTGTACCACTTGTGCAGGAACGCAGCGAGGGTGCAGTCGCCGGCGCAGACGGAAGAGACAAGCTTGATGTTGAACTCACGCTTGGCATACCAGATGTCCTCGCCGTTGGAGAAGTAAGCGTCACCGCGGCTACCACGGGTGAGCAGCACGTTCTGGACGCCGGCCTCGTGAGCCAGCTTCATGGCAACGCGGACCTCGTCGTCGGTGTCGACCGGCACGCCGAAGATAGCCTTCATCTCGTGATGGTTCGGCTTAATGAGCAGCGGCTTCTTGTGAGCGAGCTCCTTGAGCTTGTCGGAGGACAGGTCCAGGACGACGTCGGCGCCACGGGCCTGAGCGTGCTCCATGACCTGAGCCAGGAAGTCGGGCGTAGCTTTGGGAGGCACGGAGCCGGAGACGATCAGGCACTCAAGGTCGCCCGCGGTGTCCAGGATGTTGTAGAGCTCCTCCTGGTGCTGCGGCGTGATCGGAGCACCGGGGTTGAGGATGCCGTACTCGTGCTGGCCATCGTTGACGTAGGTGTTAATGCGCGTGATACCGTCGGTCCAGACCGGGCGGCAAAGGCAACCCAGGTTCATGACCTCCTCGACGATGAACTTGCCCGTGAAGCCGGCGAAGAAGCCGAGAGCGACGGTGTCGACGCCCATCTTCTTAAAGGCGAAGGACACGTCGAGGCCCTTGCCGTTAGCCGTGTAGCTGGCCGAGCCGGTGCGGACGTTCTCGTCGGGCTCGAGCGGAGAGCTCGAAACCGTCATGTCGACAGCCGGGTTAGCGGTTAGCGTGTAGAACATTTACAGTACCCCCTGTATATGTGAGGGCCGCGTGGCCGGCCCATTCCAACCACGCGGTTACCTCTGATACCAAATTAGCGAGCTGCGGACTCGAGCAGTGCCTTGACCTCGGCAGCGGTGTTGCAGGCGAGCGCCTTCTCGGCGAGCTCGTCGCACTCGGCCTTGGTCCACTGGCTGATGGTCTTGCGGGCGCGCAGGATGGACGGAGCGCTCATCGAGAACTCCTCCAGGCCCCAGCTGATCAGCAGCGGCTCGAGCAACGGATCGGCAGCGGCCTCGCCGCACATACCGACCATGATGCCGGCCTTCACGCCGCTCTCGATGATGTTCTTGAGCGAGCGGAGCACGGCGGGATAGTAAACCTGGTACAGGTTGGAGATGGTGTCGTTGCCACGGTCGGCGCACATGGTGTAGCCGATCAGGTCGTTGGTGCCGATGGAGAAGAAGTCGGCGACCTCGGCCAGGCGGTCAGCGAGCAGCGAGGCTGCAGGCGTCTCGACCATGATGCCGACCTCGATGTTCTCGTTGAACTTGCGACCCTCTTCGGTCAGCTCGGTCTTACACTGCTCGACGAGCTCCTTGACAGCCAAGACTTCCTCGACGCAGGTGACGAGCGGGATCATAATCTTGACGTCACCGAAGGCGCTGGCGCGCAGCAGGGCGCGGAGCTGGACCTTGTACTGGTCGGGGTTGGCCAGGCAGTAACGCACGGCGCGGAAGCCCATGAAGGGGTTCTCTTCCTTGACCATGTGCAGGTACGGAATCTCCTTGTCGCCACCCACATCGAGCGTGCGGATGATGACCGGAGCGCCCTTGAGCGCGCTGGCGACCTTACGGTAGGCGTTGAACTGCTCCTCCTCGGAAGGAAGCTCAGCAGAATCCATGAACAGGAACTCGGAACGGAACAGGCCGATAGCCTCGGCATCGTGATCGAGCGCGTTGGGCACGTCATCGGGGTTGCCGATGTTGCAGGCAATAATCTTCTTGATGCCGTCGGCAGTCACGGACGGCTTGCCGCGGAAGGCCTCGAGAGCCGCCTTCTCGGCAGCGAAAGCCTCGGCCTTGGCAGTGTAAGCGGCGAGCGTCTCCTCATCGGGATCGGCCTCGACGATACCCTTGCCACCGTCGACGACAACGGTCATGCCGTTGCGCAGTGCGGTGCAGCTGTTGGAAACCGAAAGGACAGCCGGGATCTCGAGGGCGCGCGCAATGATTGCGGAGTGCGACGTGCGGCCACCAGTCTCGGTGACGATACCGGCAACGTGGGCCTTATCGATCGTGGCGGTCATGGACGGCGTGAGGTCGTGCACGACAACGACGGTGTTCTCGGGCAGGACGGAAAGGTCGACGACCTCCTTGCCCAGCAGCTCGGCCAGAATACCGGTGCGGATGTCGGCGATGTCGGCCGCGCGCAGACGGAACATCTCATCGTCCATGGACAGGAACATGTTCTCGAACATGGTCGAGGTGTCCATGAGCGCCTGCTCGGCGCAGGTGCCGCCGTCAATGGCGGCGTTGATGGCGTCGGTCATGCCCGGATCCTGAGCCAGGACAATGTGTCCGCTCATGATCTCGGCCTCGGCCTCGCCCACCGTCTCCTTCATGTGGTCGGCCTGAGCCTGGGTCTTCTCGCAGAAGACCGAAAGAGCGGTCTGATAGCGCTCCTTCTCTGCTGCCGAATCAGCAACCTCGTGCGGCTCAAACGTCAAGTCGGGATCGACGGCGACCATGACGGTGCCGATACCGATGCCCTCGGAAGCGTTGACTCCCTGATACATTCCCATTCCTCTCTCCGTGTCATGTGATAAAGCGTTTTGCCATATCCATGACAAAAGAGCGCAGCTACCTTAAGACAGGTCACTGCGCCCCCAAATATGAACTTAGTTGTTCAACATGCGACCCGTTTGAGTTCTACTCGCCAAGACCGCTCTTGATGAGCTCGATGGCAGCAGCCAGAGCCTCGGCCTCGTCGGCGCCGTCGCACTTGACCTCGACCTCGGTGCCGCAGGGGATACCAGCAGCCATGAGGGCCATCGGGGACTTGCCGTTGACCTCCTTCTCGGGGGTGACGACCGTCACGTCACAGGCGTACTTGCCCATGGTGGAGGCGAACAGACCAGCCGGACGCATGTGCAGACCCTGAGGATTAACGAGGGTAGCCTTCTCAGAAACCATAGTTGACTCCTTTTTTTTGTGTTTAACCCCTGTCATGCATGTGGCAGGAGTCAGATTCACGACGTTGTTTATATTAACTCACATCAAACGGTTTTTCATTGTGTTTCGCACGAATTGTTGGACAGATGTCGTTCGCTGTCCGCTCGCCTGCCGGGCGGGGCGGTTAAGTTTGCTGCTCTACAGTCCGGCGCAAGACAGAAAGCACATTAAGTGCTTTCCTTTGCGTGCGGAACTCACGACAAACTTAACCGCCCCGCCCGGCAGGCGAGTTGCGGAAACTCGGATGGTCCAGAGCAATATCGTGCGAAAGGAATTCTGGCTGAATTTTTGTCCGCACGGACGATCTAATAGACAAGCCGCGCTATCCCCTTCTTCTAACTTGCGGTGAAATATGGACTGATTTGGGGGTGCGGACAGAAAGTTGGACCGCGGGGCGGTCCGGACTGGAGGTTCGC
>DXZN01000049.1 GCA_019419645.1 Collinsella sp.
AGTTAAAGCTGCTACTGCCCATATACGGAGGATTCGCCACAGTGCAGGTAAAACGACGGGACAGCTTCTCGCAGATGGCGGCGGCGCTTTCGAGCTTAGTTTTGGTCGTAGCGGCAAAAAGGTCGTCGGAACAGCTCGCCGCGGCAGTCTTGAGCTCGTCGATCTCGTCCTCTGAAGGATTGAGCAGCGAACCGATCTCGCCCAAATGGCTCAGTTCCTCGGCAAGCTTCTTGTTACCCGGCAGCTCGTCCTCCCCTAGCGGGATGCTCGAGAGCACGGTAACGTCGGCACGAACGCCACGCCTAAAGAAGCGACGGTCGTGCTCGCGGGCGCACATGGCAAGCGCCAGCTCCGCGATCTGTGCCGCGCGGGAATCGATCTCCATGCCAGCGAGGTTTTTGGTCAGGATGAGCTCCGGGATCTCGCGCTCGCGGTAGCCGCGCTCCTCGTACATATGGAAGAGCAGATCAAACGCATAAACCAGGATATGGCCCGAGCCGCACGCTGGGTCGCAGAGGGTTATATCCTCGAGGCTCGAGATGTGGATGAAGTCCTCGTGCTCAGCATCGGGCGCGATGTAATACTCCATGCGCTCGCGTAGCGAACTCCCCGGATTGCTGAGCATCCACAGACGGCCGAGCGAGTTCTCGACCATATAGCGCACGATCCACTCGGGGGTGAAGAGCTGCGTGGCGGGCGCGATGTCCGCCGCCGCTGCCTTGCGCTTGGACTTGAAGAACTCGTCTTTGACGTCAGCGTTGTAGTACTGATACATCCAGCCCAGAACGGTCACGCCCTTGCGCCAGTCCTCGTCAGCGAGAATGGTGTTGAGTTTGCCCACCACGCCGTCGGACATCATGAGGCCCTGGGGCAACAGCAGCTCCATGGCTCCGCCCACGCGCTCAAAGACACCCGGCAGGCAATCGGCAAGCTCCTCGCACTGAGCAACAAACAGATAGCGCCACAGCGGTTCATCCAAGCCCGCCATCTTGAGCTCGGCTATGCGATCGGTATCGGCCGTCGCTATCTCTACGTCCAGTGCGTTCTCCACGGCCTCGCTGCCATGGCTGCCGTCCGCACGACTTAGCATGCGCATGCGGCTGGGAAGCCATCCGCGTGCATCCATGAAGCGAATAGCCACGATGCGGTTGAACCAGGTGTAGGCCGCACGGTCGCGCAGCGCCTCGTGACCCACCTCTGCCTGCATGCGCAGCAGTTCGTCGCGTTGCTCAATCTCAGCCGGACTTAGGGGCAGGCCGCTAACGGTCTCGGACCCAACGGGCGCGGGTGCAGGTTCGGTGATGCCGTAGCGCACCATCTGCGCCTCCACGCCTTTGATGAGCTCCGTACGGGCCCAGGTGCAGAAGCTCTTAAGAGCAGAATCGTTCATGGTTGATGAGCCTTTCTAAACGCCATAAGCCACCGGTGCGCGCTTTGGCACCGGTGGCTCCGCGGGTTAGTTGATACGGATCTCGTCGTTTGCAGCGAGCGCCTGCATAAGGCGGGAGCGCAAGTCGTCCACGTAGCGCTCCACATCCTCTGCGGACAAGAGACGACTCGGCTTGGCCAGATCGGCGCGGCGCACAGTCTTGATCTTGCGCTGGGGCTTGGGCGCGGGCACGGGAGCAGACGATGCGGCGCCCTTGTTGGAGACCTTCTTGACCACCTCACCCGTACTCATGACCTCGGTGGTGCGGCGCTCGTTGTCCATACGCACGCGGGCCTCATCCACAGCGTCGTACATCTCGTTGGCCGCCGCACTGAGCCAGTCGCCCCAGTTAGTTGCAACAACGCTCAGTTCGTTGAGACTTTGAGCGCTGTGGGCACGGTTTTTGAACGACTCGTATTTGGTGCCGGCGTCTGCTATGGCATCCTTGGCCTGATTGACAAAGCCCTTTTGACTCTCGGCCTGCGCCCGCAGGTCTTGCAGATCGCTCTCGATGCGACACAAAAACTCATTGCGGCGGATGCCCAGCAGCTTTTTCATGTCATCCTCGACGGGATCCATAAGCGGCTGCAGGTCTTTAATACGGCCGTAGGGCTTGGGATCTTTGAGGATCTCACGCACCTTTGCCATGTTCTCCACCGCGCTGGGAATGTCATCGGAGGCATACTCGATACCCTCGGTGCGGTTCAAGAAATCCCTGGCGTGGTCAAACGCTGTTCGTTGATTGGACTCGACGAACTCAACCACCTTGTCAAAGTCTTCCTTAGCATCGAGCAAGCGCTCCTCATGCTTGGTGAACGTGGTCAAGAACGCCTCGGCCTCGTTCTGGTCCTTAAGGACGTCGGCCACCTCCGAGCGCATCTTCTCGCACTCGTCCTCACCGGGATACGGGTAGGCCGGCTTGATGCCCGTGTAGTAGTCGCGTGCTATGGCGAGGCACGCCTCGCGCAAGCCCTCAAGGCGCTCTTTGAGCTCGGCCACGAGCTTATCCTCGTTGGAGGGCACGGTCTTGAGATCAAACAGGTCACACATGAGTTCGCCCGCGGCGCGTAGCAATCGGTCGCTCATGCGCATGCGCAAGCGCACCTGGGCCTTATCGGCATCCTTGCGCAGGAGCGCCACCATGCGGCTGTCGTTAGCTTGAACCGTCTGACCGCCAAACAGCACCTGCGCGCGCTGCTCCACCACAAGCTGCGCCACCACATTTGCGATGTCGACCTCGCGCCAGCCAAAGGGCCTTTGCTGGTACTGGCGCTGGATATCGCCCATAGCGGTATCCAGGTGGCGCTGGTGCTGCACTTTGAGGTAGTCCTCGACCTCCTTGAGCGCACGCGTGTTACCCGCGTCCATGCCAGCGAGCCCCACTTGAACGTTGCCCGCCAGAGTGGAGCGAATATCGGAATCGCTCGTGACCGGCGCACCGATATAGTCGGCCTTATCAAAGACCACATCGCACAGCTGCGCCAGCACTTGCTCAAAAACCTGAACGGGTTTGGCCGCGCGGACCTCAACCATGCGGCCGTTGACCGCGCAACGTGCATGGAGCACGGCCTCGCTCAAAAGGGTATCGGCCTCTTTCTCGTTATAGGCCGCCTCGCGCATCTTGGACTCGACGATCTGGCGCGTACTCGGCTGAAGCTCCTGGAGATTTCGCGTCTTGGCGTACTTGCGGATCTTGGCGGCGTTGACGAGTGGAGCCCAATAATCCACCTCGTCGCTCAAGGCCACGATGGCCTTATCCACGGATTTCAATGCCAACTCGGCATCGTCCGAACGGCCCAGATCGCTGGCCATGGTCACCACGGAAAGTGCCATGCCGCCCATGTTGGATCCATGAATCGAGCCATCCACGTAGCGGTCAAAGGGGAAGTCGTTGGCCCCGCGGTTGAGTTTGCGCGCAGTGTAGATGCTTTCGAACAGGCGCTTCTTGATGTATTCAATCACCTTCGCGTTGTCGATCGGGGTGCGTGCGATCTCCTGCGCTATCTCCTGCTCCTCGTCGGTGAGGAAGCTATAGGTATCGCCCTGGCGTGCCACGTAGTTCTCGCGCTCCAAGCGGGCGAGAGATTCCTTGACGCGGTCCTTAAGGGCGCGCTTGTCCACGTCCAGGCTATCAATCATAAGGATGGAGATGTTCTCGACCGTGGCCTTGACGTAGCCGATGTAGCGGATCAAGTACAGGAGCTTAAGCACCCGGACATCGTAGCTCTCAAGACCCTCTGCGTTTTCAGCCGCGCGCTCCGCACAGACGACGACTTGAATGATGCCGTGCTCCAAATCCTTGGAGATTGTGTCGAAGAAGCGCCAGAACGGCACGAGTGCACCAGTCTGGTCATGCTGGATGGCCTGAGCGCTCTCCTGAAACGCGCTCAGCATGGAGCGCTCGCCCGTGGACATGTGCTTGGCCTTAACACCATGCTTGCGTACCTCGGTCATCACGTCGGGCAGGAGCTTAAACTGGTAGCCCACAAACGGGTAGCTGGCCACAAAATCCTTGGAGTTGGCGTAGCCGGCAAGGTCGGAGCGCGAGCCGCCCTCAAAGGTAAAGATGTTTTTGAGGACGGCGGCGTCTTGCTCGTAGACCTGTGCAAGCATATCGGCCGCCGGCGCGGTCTTCTCGAGCACACGGCGTTGGATGACCTCGTCCACGCTGGAGCTGGAGAGCGAAAGGCGGGTATTGAAACGGCCCTGGATCTTTGAAAAGTCGTTGCCCACGGGCAGGCTCAGGTTGTCGATGGCCTCCTGGCTCGTAACCATTACCCACACGCGGCCACCGCAGGCGGCACCCAGCTCCTCGACGATGGTCTGAAGGCTCAGCATAAGGCTTGGGTCCTGGTCGTTTGTAATAAACTGACCCACCTCGTCGACCATAAAGAGCAAACGGAAGTTGCCACCGTGGGCCGCTGCCTGAGCGTCCACGTAATCCTTGACCTTTTTGGCAAAGACATCGGGGGCCAAAACCTCGTCCTCAGAACCCTCGAGCCAGTTCCATGCGGCCTTTTCGCTCATGCCGAGCACGCTCTGCAGCACCTCGACGACGTCGTCCTCAAAGTAGCTGTAGGTGTCGCGGGCCTGGAGCCAGGACTCGCCGTTGACGCGCTCAAAGGCCTCGCGGAACTCCTGGGTCTTGCCCAGGGAATCGATGTAGTCCTCGAGCTTTGCAAGCTTGAGGTCCTCGCCGTAGAAGCCGCGCGCCTCGTAGAACATGCGCTCAAAGCCGCGAAGCAGCGCCGTGGGAGCCGTATCGCCCTGCTTCCACTGACCCGCCTTGCTATCGATGTTAAAGAGGATGGCCTGCGTGGGCACCGAGCAGGCGCGCTCCATGGCAGCCGCGACCATGGGGTCGACGATCTTGCCGTCAAAGTAGCGGATGGCGCTCTTGCCGCCGATCTGGCGATTCTCGAGCAGGTAGCTCAGCATCTTGAGGAAGTGCGATTTACCGGAACCGAAGAAACCACTGATCCACACGCCGATCTTGTCGGTGCGCGCATCGATGGCATCGCCGTAGGCCTTGAAGAACGTGGCAAAGTGCCTCTGCAACTCGCGCGTCACCACGTACTCGTCAAGCTCCTGGCGGATGGACCCATCTTTTGAATCCTGGACCTTGACCACGCCGTTGATGGAGCGGTTGATGTCTTTTGCAAAGAGGTCGCGAATGATCGTGTTGTCCATGGGTGCTCCTTTGGGTTTGGGAACGTTATGGCAAAGGGTTGTTACCGGCGGCAGGGACTTGCCTGCGGGGAGCCGTGCTTACGAGATATCGATGGCGCGGTAGTAGTTGTCGGCCGGCAGACGGTTAAAGAGCTGGAAAGAAGAGCCGTTGAAACTGCCCGGATAGGCGGCGACCACAGGCACCTCATCAAAATCCGCAAGCATGCAATGGAGAAGCGTGTGCATGCGAAAGAATGGGAAGACCTCGCCCGCGCCGGTGAGGAGAACGACGTCTCCAGGCGCGTGCGGCTCGGTCTGCTCAAGGATGTACGCGGCGACTATCTCGGGCGAGGCGAACTTGGCCACGTCCTCGAGCACGCGCTGGGTACCGCGGCGCTCCTCTTGGCGTGGGATGGCCTTAAGGACACGGCGCTTTTCGAGAATTGCCAGCACGGCGTCGTAGAGGTTCACGACCTTGAGCGTGCACGGAAGCTTGTCGGCCTCGGCATCGCGTGAAAGGGTGTCAAATAATGCACGCGCCTCAAACTCCAGCGCGGGGTCATAGCAAAAGGTGTGGAAGCCGATCTCATTGCCTATGCCCTTGTTAGCCAAAAAGTCCTCGCTGCACAGGCATTCGCGCAGAAGCTGCGCGCGGCGCTCAAATTCCTGACAGGCGTGCTGAGAGCGGACATGCGCCGCCACGACGCTCTTACGGGAATGGATGCCGATATTGGTGGTGAAATCGGTCGCCGGGGTGATAGCAGGTTCGGCGGCGCTGTTGACGGGAGCCACGCTACATCACCACCCTGCCGGTAAGGGCCGCGATAAGCGACTGCTCGCCCAGCAGAACCAAGGCTCGCTCGACATCGGAATCGAGGAAGAGTGGTGACAGACGCTCGGACTCCGGGCCCTGGCCCTCGCCGATAAGGCCGGCATGGCGGAGCGTCTGGCGGAGCGAGCCCTTAATGCGCTTGACCGTGGCCTCAGTCCAGCGGGCCGCGTCCGGATACTCCGTGGTAAAGCGTGTCATAAAGGCATTGAGGTCAACCGCCGTAAAGGCATAATCGAAGTTTTGTAGGCGCTCCCCTACCTCGACGAGCACGAGCTCGCGCACGATATCGTAGCGGCAGATCATGCTGTAGAAGATGGCCTGGTCCGCCTGCGTGGGAGTGCCGGATGCCATGAGCCTGGTTAGGGATGACACAGCCTCGACGGCGATATTGGAGTCGATGCCACGCACGGCGCATGCGGCGTCCGTGGGCACCATGGCGTCGAGGCGTCGAAGGCACACGGTTGCGCGGTTGGCGACCATGCGCTCCGTGGGATATTGAAAGAGGTTCTCGCTCTTTACGCGTACAATGACCTGCTCGTCGCTTGCGCCCTGCATACGAAGGGCAGCGACGATGCGCATCTCATGCGGGAGGAATTGCTCGCGGGTGAGCACCCCCCCCCCGAACGCTTTTTGTGGTTATATCCACAGTACACGCTCCAAGGGTGTCAAAGGCTGTCACAAGTGCGCCGCAACCCGGCAGGCAGGTGCGGCGCACATGACAATAATCATACCTGTTGGTAAAAAAGTTACCACGCCCAGAGTGTCAAATGTTGAGCAACAAAATTAAATCCGGTTAACGGTCATTTTCGCAGCTCAGAAGCTTTGACGAGGTCGCCCCAAATCACACTTGCCAGACAACCGCGCTTACGAATGCAGGCACGCACACGCCCAACGCCATCCTCCGCTATATTCAACATAGAGTTATACACATGCTTCTATGTAAGGAGCTTCATATGTCTGTCGTAAAGTCTATTTCTGATCAGACGCGCGCACTAACTACCATTCAGGAACGCGAAGATCACATTCAACGTGCCATCGCTCGTGGCTACGACGACCTCACCAACGGTCGCGTACGCCCCTGGAAACAAGCAAAGGCCGAGGTGGATCGGATACGAGCCTCGAGATAATCCCTCCCCCATGTAACCATCCTGTAAATCATAGCGGCGCAGTCGAGTTTTACCGAGATGCGGTCGCGCCTGGCGCTCCACTGTGCTAAAGTATCCCGAACGTTCAAACGACTATGAGGGGGACCTAGAAGATGGCACGTGTGCACAACTTCTCAGCTGGCCCGGCCGCGCTGCCTACAAGCGTGCTCGCCGAGATCGCCGACGAGATGATGGACTACCGCGGTTGCGGCATGTCCGTGCTCGAGATGAGCCATCGATCTAGCATGTACCAGCAGATTATCAACGACGCCGAGGCAACCCTGCGCCGTCTGCTGAGCATTCCGGACAACTACCGCGTCCTGTTTTTGCAGGGCGGCGCCACGCTGCAGTTTGCGGGCACCCCCATGAACCTCATGCGCCGCGGCCGCGCCGGCTACGTCGTGACCGGCAACTTTGCCAACAAGGCGTACAAGGAGGCCGCCAAGTACGGCGAGGCCGTTCTGCTCGCGAGCTCCGAGGACACCAATTTCGACCGCATTCCCACCATGGCCGACATCAACGCGCGCATTGCCGCCGAGGCCGCGGGCGACGGGCTCGACTACGTCTACATCTGCCAGAACAACACCATCTTTGGCACCATGTACCACGAGCTGCCCAACTGCGGCGATGTGCCGCTGGTCGCCGATGTCTCGAGCTGCTTTCTGTCGCAGCCGCTCGACGTTGAACGCTACGGTCTCATCTACGCCGGCGCGCAGAAAAACGCCGGCGCCGCAGGCGTGACCGTGGTCATCGTGCGCGACGACCTGATCGCCGACGACCCGGCCTTTGCGCAGACGCCGCAGTACCTGAACCTTAAGACCCAAGCCGCCAAGGGCTCCATGCTCAACACGCCCAACACCTTTGGCATCTACGTGTGCGGCAAGGTGTTCCATTGGGTTGAACAGACCGGCGGACTTGCCGCCATGGCCGAGCGCAACTGGGCCAAGGCCAACCTGCTCTACGACCTGCTCGAGAACAGCAAACTATTCCACGGCACCGCACAGACAGACAGTCGCTCCATCGCCAACGTCACGTTCCGTACCGGCGATGCCGACCTCGACGCCGCCTTTGTCGCAGGCGCGGCCGAGCACCAGATTCAAAACGTCAAGGGCCATCGCCTCGTCGGCGGCATGCGCGCCAGCGTGTACAACGCCGTCACCATGGAAGACGTGCAGGAACTGGCCTCGTATATGAAGGACTTCGAAGCGCAGCATAGTTTGAGTCCGCGATCTAACTAGCCCGCAACGAGCGGGCCGACCAGCCACTTCAAACCACCCTGCTTAGATCAAAACCTGCTAAGGAGTTTTTCCATGCGTAAGATTAAGACCATCGACGACATCACTAAAGACGGCAAAGTCGAGTTTGGCGAGGGCTACGAGTTTGTAAGCACCGCCGAGGAGGCCGACGCCATCCTGATGCGCTCGACCGACCTGCACGGCTACGAGCTGCCCGAGGGCATTCGCGCCATCGCCCGCTGCGGCGCCGGCGTCAACAACATTCCCGTCGAGGAGTACGCCAAGAAGGGCGTCGTTGTCTTTAACTCCCCCGGCGCCAACAGCAACGCCGTCAAGGAGCTCGTCCTGGGCATGCTGGTGCTTTCGAGCCGCGGCGTGGTGCAGTCGATGAACTGGGTGCGCGACAACGCCGACGACCCCGATATCCAAGTCGACGCCGAGAAGGCCAAGAAGGCCTTTGTGGGTCGCGAGCTCAAGGGCAAGCGCATTGGCGTCATCGGCCTGGGCAACGTGGGCTCCAAGGTCGCCAACGCCTGTGTCGATCTGGGCATGGACGTCTACGGCTACGACCCGTTCATTTCCGTCGAGCACGCGTGGGTGCTGAGCCGCGAGGTGCAGCGCGTGGGCACGCTCGAGGATCTGTGCCGCGGCTGCGACTACCTCACCGTGCACGTGCCCAGCAAGGCCGACACCATCGGTATGATCAGCACCGAGCAGATTAACCTGCTGGCGCCCGACGCCGTGCTCATCAACTACGCGCGCGAGACCATCATTGACGAGGACGCCGTCGACGCCGCCCTGCGCGCGGGCAAGCTCAGCTGGTTTAGCTGCGACTTTGCCACGCCCAAGACCGTCAAGATGCCCAACACGTTTATCACCACGCATTCGGGCGCCGGCACCGGCGAGGCCGAGGCCAACTGCGCCGACATGGCCATCAGCGAGCTCAAGGATTACCTGGAAAACGGCAACATCGCGCACAGCGTCAACTACCCCGCCTGCAGCATGGGCAAGGCGCGCGCCGCAAGCCGCATTGCCTGCCTGCATGCCAACGTGCCCAACATGATCGGCCAGATCACGGCCATTCTCGCCAAGGACAACGCCAACGTGCAGCGCATGACCAACGAGTCCGCTGGCGAGAACGCCTACACCATGTTCGACACCGATGAGCACCTGGACGGCAGCACGATCGAGGCACTTAAGCAAATTCCGTCGATGTATCGTGTGCGCGTGATTAAATAGCGCCGGCGCCAATCCTGCCAGACAGACCACGAAGCCCATTCGGCCCCCGTTTTCACGAAACGGGGGCCGATTTTGTTGCTCCGGACGACTTTAAAATGATACCCAGAACAAGTTTTTTCAGATAATCGATAGTGAGGCTCAAGTCGCTAAGCACACCCGCTTTGATAAACAGCTTTATCAGGGACTTTAGTAGGTAAAAATCGATCTCTATGTGCCGAATGTAAGTTGACTGTCCATTTTCCGAAACAACTTATTCTAGATAGCATTTTTAAGGCCCCTCCAAGGCGAAATATAAGTCTTTTTGTGACCAAAACTCTAGTCCGCGCGACCGTTTTCCACCCGCGCGGCTACATTCCTGCCCAATCGATAAAAATCTCCTCACGAAGCCGCCGTTCGAGCTCCTGCTGTCGCGGCGTCTTGTCTTTCAGCGGCACATCGAGATAGGACATGATGAGCTCCATCACCACGCGGAAGGCATCGGAGTCGGCCAGCTGACCATAGGTCATCAGAATGACGGGATATCCCATCGCTTGCAGCGCCGTCGTTCGATCGGAGTCCGAAATCTTGGATTCAATGGATCCGTGAATGGCTTTACCTTGGCATTCAACCAGACACTCTCGACTGCCGTCCTTATTTGCCAGCAGGATATCGGCATAGCGCCTATCAAGCCCCGAAATCAGGCGGGCGCTGCGCGTCATACGAATCTCAACGTTATTGGTAAGGCGCAGCCCTTCGCCGCCGCGCAACCTCGTAAGGCCAAACAGCATCGAAGCCTGGACCTCAAGCGGCGATGCCGCCACCCCCGTAATGCATTTCGCGGCACGTGTAAACGATTTAGCGCCGCGGAGCCCCCGGATCTTATCGGCGAACTCTGTAAGTTCAGAGAACTCGATCAAGGGCGGTCGTTTCCACAGGCCCGTTGGATTCCCCGAGACATCCTTTACATTTTCCCAACCCAACCGTGCGTCACCCCACCGGTCCCCATATGCCTGCACAAGTGCCGACTTTACCTGAGGCGCAATCTTGCACACGGCAAAGGTGCCGCACATCTCATACATGCACATGATTAAACGCTCGTTTGAGACCGAGGAAGCCAGGGTCAGCAGGGTAAAGAGCGGGGACGCGACATCGAGGCCAAACTCTGTCTGTCGCATGGAATCAAACGGCCTCTCCCCGTTCCAAACATGCCTGACAATGCGATCGCCCTTACGTCCGCAGCTGCCCTGCGCCAACACGTGTAACGGGGTGCCCAGGAAATGCGTGACGAGCGGATGCTCACATAGGTGCTCCCTGCGCGGATCGTCTACAGAATCAGGCAGGTCCGGCATTATTGCCAAGACCTGTGGGGGTATCCGGTGATACCGAAAGGCAGATATGTCGCACAGCATGTCGTCCATGAAGGGTACGTACCCGCTGCGTCGCTTGTGAACCCGCTCGGACGGCAAACGCACTGGCTCGGCCTGCGAACGGTAAATACTGCCACGCCCACGTCGCGGATCTCTCAGGAGGCTTACAATCGGTTTGGAAAGCAAACTGATTGTGAGGTTGCATATGGTTGATGAGGACTTTGCCTGGCGGCTTGCGCAGGAGCTTGTGCGGATCGAAAGCTCAGACCCGGGCGCGTATGAGGACGAGATCGAGCGCTTCATTAAGAGGCTCATTGAGCAGCAGCTGGCACAACTTGATAGTTCTGCGCTCGATGCCGTGCAGATTGAGGAGCTCGAAGTGCTGCCCGGGCGCCGCAACCTTAAAGTCACCGTGCCGGGCCAAAGCGACGAGCCGCGGCTGATCTATATCTGCCA
The DNA here is from genome assembly GCA_019419645.1 of Collinsella sp. Taxonomy (GTDB): domain Bacteria; phylum Actinomycetota; class Coriobacteriia; order Coriobacteriales; family Coriobacteriaceae; genus Collinsella. The sequence continues at coordinate 11,352 of DXZN01000049.1, forward strand.
CATGGATACCGTCACCTTGGGCGATGGCTGGGACGCAGACATCGCACCGCTTGGGGCGGTTGTGCGCGACGATAAACTCTATGGCCGCGGTGCCTGCGATATGAAGGGTGGCCTGGCCTGCGCCATTGCCGCACTGGTCCATACGCTCGAACGCGTGGCGGCGGATGGCGCGCTGCCACGCCGCGGCTTTTCGCTCATCTGCTCGGTCGACGAGGAAGACTTCATGCGCGGCTCAGAGGCCGCGATCGATGCTGGCTGGGTCGGCTCGCGCGAATGGGTGCTGGACACCGAACCCACCGACGGACAGATCCAGGTGGCGCACAAGGGTCGCACGTGGTTCGAGATTGAAATGGCTGGCGTGACGGCGCATGCGAGCCAGCCTTGGAAGGGCGCGGATGCCGTCGCCGCCATGGCCGAGGTCGTGTGTTCGCTTCGTCGCGCGTTTGCGGCGCTGCCCGCGCACGATGAGCTGGGGCCTTCGACCATCACGTTTGGCCAAATCGAGGGCGGATATCGCCCCTACGTCGTACCCGACCGCGCCAAAGTTTGGGTCGACATGCGCCTGACCCCGCCGACCGATACGGCCGCCGCAATCAATATGGTCGAGCATGCCATCGCCGTCGCCGAAGCCACCGTTCCCGGTTGCCATGGCAGCTACACCGTGACGGGCGACCGCCCCGCCATCGAGCGCGATCCGGTCTCTCCCCTTCTAGCTGCACTCAAGTGCGCAGCAGACGATGTAACGGGCACGGATACGACCGTCGGCTTCTTTACCGGCTACACCGACACTGCCGTCATTGCCGGCAAGACGGGTAACCGTAACTGCATGAGCTATGGCCCAGGCTCGCTCGCGCTCGCCCACAAGCCCAACGAATATGTGCCCCACGCCGACATCGTTCGTTGTCAGCAGGTGCTAATCGCGCTCGCCGATAACGTGCTCTGGGACGCGAGCGGCCAAGTTGGGGCATAATAAGCCGCGAACAAACCGACTCGTGCGTTAGGACCGCCCCATGAAAGCACTTCCGTTTCCCTGCATCCGCCCGGCTCAGGACCGCGTGCTCGAGGCACTGCCTGCAATGGGCAGCATCCTGAGCGGCAACGATGCTCTGCGCGGAGCCATTGCCGATGGTCTGATGCTCAAGGATCCAGGCGCGGCGTATTACGTGTACGAATGCTCGGGTGAGCCGGGACGCGTGACGGGTGTCGTGGCGATTTGCCCGGTTAACGTGCTGACGGGCGGCGACGAGGCTGCCGCCGAGAGCATCGACGCACTCGCCACCGCGCGCGCGATCGCCGAGCTCAAGGTGCAGCCGCGCCCCGTGTCGCTCGCCTACGAGGCGTCGCCCGTCATGGATATCATTTTGAGCGCTGCCAAAGAGGGCGCATCGCTCTACGCCGTCACCGATCCCGCGGGCGTCACACATCGCGTGTGGGAGGTCAAGCGCGAGGACGCCGTTGCCGCCATCCGTGCCATGCTCGATCAGGCGCCCGACCCGGTGTTCGCCGGTGACTCCGCCTATGTCGCCGCACTGGCTGGGGCATCGCAGATTCTGGCCGACGAGGCCCGCGCTGCCGGCGCCTACTCTGGCAAAGAGCCGTTCAACTTTGCTGTAGCCGTGCTGTTCCCCGCCGCGCAGGTCAGCGGCAGCGCGCCGCAGGTTCCGACGGGTCTGCTCACTCACCAGGTCTCACGGTTCTAGCGAACTCAAACGCTAAGCTGGAAAACCCAGCATCCAAACAAACAAGGGGCGGAGATGCAGCAAACGCATGCACCTCCGCCCTTTTCGCATCAAACAATTACGCCGGTAAACCGGGCCGCAACGTCAGCGTTATCCACGCTGCGGACCTGCCGCCGCCACGAGCGGCTCTAGCCCCAGCTCGCGCGCGTAGTCTTCCTGCGTAAAGACTTCGACCAGTTCAAACGTATCGGCCGCATCGTCAAACGCAAAATGCAGCACTGAGCAGTTGCCCGGCACGCGTTCGCGCTCGTCAGCCGCCGCGCCCCGCACGTGGTCCAAAAACTCCTTGATAGCTGAGCCATGACTTACCGCGAGCACGCACGTATGGTCCGGACGCTGCATAAGATCGGTCAGCGTCGCCACCATGCGCGTGCGCACCTGGATCTGGCCCTCGCCGCCAAACTGCCGATAGAAGTCGCGCCACGGGCGCTCGGGCATAAGCATCACGCGCTCGGCCTCAAAGTCGCCAAAGAACCACTCACGCAGGCCGTCCAGGCGCTCGTACGCCAAGCCCGGCCACAAGTTGGCGATAGTCTGCTCGGTGCGATGAAGCGTAGAGGTGTAGGCATGATCGGGCTCAATGCCGCGCGCACGTAAAAACATGCCGGCGCGCGCCGCCTGGTCGCAACCCAACTGCGTAAGCGGCGAGTCACTCCACCCCTGAATGATACGCTTAAGGTTGAATATCGTCTGTCCATGACGGACCAGATACAGATCTTTATTCATAGGGGTCCTTTCGTTCGTTACCAACCCAAGAGCGAAAACGCCCCGTCGCAATAGCCAAAAAGAAGCACGGCACCGTTGTCGGGCAGCTCTCCCCCGCCAGTCACATACTCAAGAAACTCCTGGCAGGCTGAGCCGTGGGAAACCGCCAGCACGCAGTCGTGCTGCGGCCGGGCCATAATACGGGACAGCGCCGCGACCATGCGCGACTGAAGCTGCACTTCCGACTCGCCGCCAAAGGCCACCGGATAATCGCCCCAGGGCTGCGGCGGCATCTCGCGATTTGATGTGCCCTCCAGCGAGCCAAAATGCCACTCACGCAGGTCATCGACCAGCTCAATGGAACGGCCCTCGCCAACGATAAGCTCGGCCGTATGCCGCGCCCGGCCCAACGGCGAGGAATACACATGATCAAAGGCCACGCCACGCGCCGCAAACGCCGTACGCGCCGTCAGCGCCTGCTCGCGCCCGCGCGCCGTAAGCGGCGAATCGTGCCAGCCCTGCAAAATGCTCTGCACATTGAGCTCAGTCTGCCCATGCCGCACCAAATACAGATCTGCCACACGCCCTCCCCTCGTACCACCACAAAGGGGACAGGCACCTTTGTGGTGGTTTACCGTCTGATCACGCCGCGGTGACGCTCAGCTACACCAGCACGTCGGCGAGCGAACGCTTGGGTACGTGGTGCACCTGTGCCTCGTCGCGCCAATAATTGATGGAGCCATCGGGGTTGGAATCGATCGCATCGATCACCTGTATCTCGGCCGGAACGCCAAAGGCCATGATCAGCTTGAGCTCATACTTGTCGTTATCGAGCCCCATGGCATCGATCGCATGGGGCGTAAAGGCCTTGAACATGCAGGCTGCCACCTCGGGCGTAGCGCTGCGGGCGGCGAGCATCATCGTCTGCGCGGCAATGCCCGTGTCGACCTCGGTAATGGGAGCGGCAGGCTTGCCCGGAACGGCGCGCTCAGCCAGAATCGCGATGTAGCCGGTCGGGCGCTCGCCCTCGGCAGGACCCGGCCAATCCTTGAGCGCACCGGCCCATGCAAGCTCGTCAAATACACGCGCGCAGTCCTCTGCACCGCTTACCGCATGAAAACGCAGACGCTGAGCATTGGCACCGCAGGGAGCCAGGTGCGCCAGTTCCGCCAGCTCGAGCAAAAACTCGCGCGGCACGCGCATGGACTCGTCAAAGCGACGGCACGTACGGGCACGACGGACCAGCGCATCAAACGCTTCCAGACCGAGCTTTTCGCAGCCCTGCTTTGCCATCGATTCTGCGCTTACCGGCGCTGCGGGAACTGCTTCGTTCATAGGGACCCCCAATTCAAGCCAATTGTCTTTAGGAAAATCTAACCTAAAACGTAGGCAATAACGAACAGGGCTGCAATGTTCTACACCTGTTGAATAGAAAATCGCGACGTGGGGAACAACGGAAACAATTCGGGACCTTTGGGGGTGCGGACAGAAAGTTGGACCGCGGGGCGGTCCGGACTGGAGGTTCGC
>DXZN01000005.1 GCA_019419645.1 Collinsella sp.
CACCATGCTCTATCGCCTGGTGCCCACGCTTATCGACGAGGGCTACGTGTATATCGCCGAGTCGCCGCTCTACGAGATCAACTGCAAAGAGAAGACCTACTTTGCCTACACCGAGCTCGAGAAGAACGGCATCCTCAAGGAGATTGGCGACCAGAAGTGCTCGATCAACCGCTCCAAGGGTCTTGGTGAGAACGATCCGGACATGATGTGGCTCACCACCATGAACCCCGAGACGCGCCGCCTGATCAAGGTAGAACCCGAGGACGTCACCAAGATGGAGACCATGTTCAACCTGTTGCTGGGCAACGACGAGACGGGCCGCAAGCGTCACATCTCCGAGCACGGCAAGGAATACCTGGACCAGCTGGACCTGCAGTAGCAGCAAATCGATAACGACGGCCCATAAGAAGTTCAAGAGGAAATCGTGGCAAAGAAGAAGACGAAGAACCAGCCCAAGAAAAAGCAGGTCAACGCCGAGAACGTCATCGGCCTGCACTCCGAGGTCACCGACCAGCCGATTACGCAGACGCTCGAGGTCAACTACATGCCCTACGCTATGAGCGTCAACGTCTCGCGTGCATTCCCCGAGATCGACGGCTTTAAGCCCTCGCACCGCAAGCTGCTCTACACTATGTACAAGATGGGCCTGCTCAAGGGCGAGCGCCAAAAGAGCGCCAACATCGTGGGCCAGACCATGAAGCTCAACCCACACGGCGACGCCGCCATCTACGAGACGATGGTGCGCCTGGCCACGGGCAACGAGGCGCTGCTTGCTCCTTTCGTGGAGTCGAAGGGCAACTTTGGCAAGTACTATTCGGGCGACCTGAGCTACGCCGCCTCGCGTTATACCGAGGCCAAGCTCTCCCCCATCAGCGCCGAGATCTTCAAAGACATCGACAAGGACCCGGTCGACTTCGTTGACAGCTACGACGGTGCCATGAAGGAGCCGCGTCTGCTGCCCACCACGTTCCCCAACATCCTCGTCTCGGCCAACAAGGGCATCGGCGTCGCTATGGCGTCCGATATCTGCGGCTTCAACCTCAACGAGGTCTGCACCGCCACGATGCACTACCTGAAGGACCCCGACTGCGACCTGCTCGAGTACATGCCCATGCCCGATTTCTCGACCGGCGGCGAGATTATCTACCGCCGCGAGGAGATGGAGAAGATCATCGAGACCGGTCTTGGCAGCTTCCAGATTCGCTCCCGCTGGCGCTGGATTCCCGAAGAGCGCATCATCGAGGTGTACGAGATCCCCTACACCACCAAGACCGATGTCATCATCGAACGCATCGTCAAGCTCTCCAAGGAGGGCAAGGTCAAGGAGATCGCCGACATCCGCGACGAGACCGACCTTTCGGGTCTGCGCATCGCCATCGACCTTAAGCGCGGCGTCGACCCCGACAAGCTCATGGCCAAGCTCTATCGCTCGACCACGCTGCAGGATTCGTTCTCGTGCAACTTCAACGTGCTCGTCGACGGCTATCCCCGTGTTATGGGCGTGCGCCAGATTCTGCACGAGTGGGTCAAGTGGCGTATTGCGTCCACGCGTCGCCGCATTAACTTTGACCTGGGCAAAAAGTCCGAGCGCCTGCACCTGCTGCACGGCCTTGAGGCAATTCTGCTCGACATCGACAAGGCCATCGCCATCATCCGCGGCACTAAGCTCGAGGCAGAGGTTGTACCCAACCTTATGAAGGGTTTCGACATCGACGAGACCCAGGCCGAGTTTGTCGCCGAGCTTAAGCTCCGCAACATCAACGAGGAGTACATCCTCAACCGCACCAAGGACATCGCCAAGCTCGAGGGCGAGATTGCCGAGCTTGAGGAGATCCTCTCCAGCGAGGAGAACGTCAAGAAGGTCATCAGCGACGAGCTAGCAGCGGTCAACAAGAAGTACGTGATGCCGCGCCGCACGGGCAGGATCGAGCCCCATGAGGTTATCGAGGTAAGCTTGGAGCCAGAGGTCGAGGAGTACCCGGTCACCATCATGCTCTCGCGCGATGGCTACCTAAAGAAGATGACGGACCGCGTGCTCAAGAAGGCGACCACGCTCAAGTACAAGGACGGCGACAAACCCTTTATCGAGTTCCCGTCCTCCAACACCCACGAGCTGCTGGTCTTTACCAACAAGAGCCAGGTGTACAAGTGCAAGGTCGCGGCGTTTGAGGACACCAAGTCGGCCCAGCTGGGCTCGTACCTTCCGACCGATCTTGAGATGGAACCCGACGAGAGCGTCATCTGGGTCATCGACCCCGAGGACTACAAGGCCGACGTGCTGTTCGTCTTTGAGAACGGCCGCGTGGTGCGTGTCGCGCTTTCTGGATACGCTACCAAGACCAACCGCAAGCGCCTTAAGAACGCCATCTACGGCGGCAGCAAGCTGCTGTATGCGCAGGTGCTCAAGGAGGACCGCGACCTCGCGCTGGTCTCGAGCGACTACCGCCTGATGAACTTCAACACGTCGCTGCTCAAGACCAAGACGACCACCAACACGCAGGGCGTCCAGGCCTTTACGGCCAAGAAGGGCCGCTCGATCACCACCGTCGGCACGACCGAGGAAATCCTTGGCGCCGGCGTCTCGGCCGAGAAGTTCACCGCGCAGAGCCTGCCCTCCGCCGGCGCCCTCATGAAGGAAAATGACATGCCGAGTTTGTTTGACTAAAACAACGGCGACTAAACCGTCATGGTTTTACAAAGCAGCGGGGCCCGGAGCGCAGTAAACGCTGCGCCCCGGGCCCCATGCATTACACCAGCATCATCCCTATAGACAAAATGCCGCATAAAGCGGAACAGACATAAGCCCATCATTCATTCCAAAGGGCTTAGTCGATAGCCTGATAAGGCGCACGCCCGGATGGGTCTTTTTAAGTGAGGACAGACTTCGAGATCTTGTGTTCTCCCCCGCCTTGACTTCAATCGCAGACAAGCATCCCTGCTTCTCTACTACAAAGTCGATTTCCGCACGATTATCTCGCGCCCAATAATGCAGTGGATAACCCATGGCTGAAAGCTGTTGGGCAACGTAGTTTTCGGTAAGTGCACCCATGAATGTGCCGCCGATACCGGCAAGAATATCGGCGCGTTGAGCACCGGCCTTGGAGACCAGCAGCCCTGTATCCGCCTGATAGATTTTAAAAGCAGAAGGGTTAACGAAGGCCTCTAAGGGGCTTTCGATCTGCCCGACTAGGCTGCAGCGCGCCACCGTACCCGACAATACAAGCCAATCGAGAGCATCTCCAAAGAGAGACGCATTGCCCCCCGCTCGCACTACCTTGTATTGAAATTTACGATTCTCTTTGGCAAGCTGCTGTGGAATGGAATCGAAGCACGCACGCGTCTTTGCACTCAAGCGTTCATCAGCATATTTATTGGTGTCGGCGGAATATCCGTCGAGAATAATCCGATGCTTTTCGGCCACATCAATGATTGACTGATCATCGATGTACGTTTGGACCGCCTCGGGCATTCCGCCAACAACAAGATACTGTCGATAGAGCCCAAGCGCCTTTTCATGAAGGCTTGGCGCAAGAGGACCCATTATCTCGAATGATGAGCGTATCTCGTCGACCAGCTGATCGTGCCCCATCGCCCAGAGAAACTCCTCGAAATCGAGTGGAGCCATCTCAATCAAGTCGGTCTTTCCGACGGGGAACGAATACGACTGATGGTTAATGGCAACCCCAAGAAGCGACCCGGCAGCCGCAACGTAATACTCGGGAGCATCTTCGCAAAAGTATTTAAGGGAAGTGAGCGCTTCCTCGCATGCCTGGATCTCGTCAATGAACAGTAAGGTTTTGCCAGGCACGATACGCTGTCCCGTACGAGCCTCGATCGCACGTACGATCGAATGAGGGTCAAGACCGCCCGAAAAATCCGCTCGCGCCGACCGGTCGTTCTCAAGATTAACGTAGACAACCGATTCGAAAAGATCCTGGGCGTACGTTCTGAGCAAATAGGTCTTGCCACACTGGCGCACGCCTTTGACCAGCAAAGGTTTTCTATCAGCTCTGTCTCGCCATTCCCTAAGGAGCTCGTCTGCCTTGCGACGCATACGTAACCTTCCCTCATGAACTTCTATTTGACAATATTTTAACGCGGATTAATTTGTTTTCAGTTATTTTTCTGCGTTTAAAAATTGTTCTATACGGCACTTGAGGGAATTCGCCCCTATCTCTCGGTAAGGACAGCAAGCATTTCCACCAACGCTGATTGCCATGCGTTCTTCTTGTCCTTAGGCAAGCTTGCGAGCGAGCTCTCGCACCTCTTTCAACTTGGGCGAGGATGCCATGCTGTCGCGCTCGGTCATACCGCTGATGGTGACAATGCCCTGGTCCTCCCACTTGCAGTACGCGCAGGTTGACTTGTACATAGCGATCGCCGCATCATAGACACCCTCGCTGTGGCTATCGAGTAAAAGGGCCGTCTTGGTGAACGGGAATCCCGTGGCACCGAAGGCGTACAGGCGGTCGATGGCGGTCTTTTCCTGCGCAGTGATATCAAACCAGTAGATAGGCGAAGCGAAGACAACCATGTCGGTGTCTTTCAGCGACTCAATCACGTTGGCCATGTCATCCTTCTGCACGCAGACGCCCTCATGGGCGAAGCAGTACTGGCATCCCAAGCAGCCGGCGATCTTCTTGCTGGCAACGCGGATGACCTCGACCGTATGGCCGCCCTCACGCGCGGTCTCGGCAAACGCCTCGACCATGGTATCGGTATTAGCGCCCTTACGCGGGCTGCCGCTCAATACAACGATATTCATAGGATTCCCTCTCCCTCATGCTGCAGGCGCGCAGCATGCTTTCTTGTAACCAAAACGAATGGTGTTAATCAATCGCCAGCAGGCCATATCTCTTGTTCAAGTTCCCTAAAGAAGCTCAAGACGATTGCGATTGCCTTATACAACGTCGAAAATCAAAGAGGGCCCATAGCAACGCCACCTACCTGAAATGACATGCGGTCAAGACGAGCTACGAGGATCGTGACGAGCCGATACCGCCCGCATGCCCCCTTCGGAATAGGCGCTGAGCAGCTCCTGAGCGTGAGCAAACTCGGGCCCTCGCCTCCAACCGAGCAGGCGGTTGACCGCGAGATTTCCCTGGACGTTGTGGACGAAGAGCAGATAGGCGTCCTCGCGCGAAAGCCCAGTCTCCTCCATGATCGAGGGAACCATCTGCTCGGCGCCGCGCTCGACGACGCGCTGTGCCACCCGGGCGTACGCGTCGTCATCCGAGTAGAGCAGATAATAGTCATCGTTTGCCGGCGGACGCTGGCAGAGGGCACCCGCCTCCGTTCCCTCGAGCGGCGGCACCGCCGCCAAGGCCTCGTCGATAAGCGCGTCGAGCAGGGCGAACTTGTCCTCGTAGTGCAGATAGAACGTGCCACGGTTGATATCGGCGCGGCGGCAAATATCCGCTACCGTCATCTTCGCGAAGCCGACCTCGGCCAGCAGCGCGAAGAACGCCTCCCGTATGACCGAGAGTGTATAGCGTCGGCGACGATCGATCTTCCCCGCTTCCATTACCCCTCCAATTGCAACGCTCGACAATGCCCGGCAAACGCTCGTTTATCGACAGCAGGCCGAAGCTGTTCATTGCTCTTAAGCAAATCGACATGGATACTTTTTATAGACACCTGTTTATAATAGCTGAAAGAAGGTATCCAGTGACCCTGTACGAGCAGCTCGTTATCGAGCTCACCAACCGATCGTTTTCCCTTCATGCCGCCTACCGCAGCGGCAGCACGCCCTATGAGCTGAGTGACCGCGAGCCCGAGCCCTACGACCAGCAAATCAGGGACTTCGCCCGCATGATCGAGGAAGCCGATTGCGTGCTGGTGGGCGGGGCCTCTGGGCTCTCCGCGGCGGGCGGCGGCGACTTCTATTACGAGGACAACGCAACCTATCGCAGGCATTTCGGCAAATTCGCCGAGCGCTACGGTTTCAAGGGCGCTTTCGAGGGGTCGTTCTACCGCTGGCCCACCGCCGAGGCGCGCTGGGGATACCTCGCCACCTTCCTCGACACCACGCTCAACGCCCCGCTGCGCAAGCCCTACAGGGACCTCGACACCATTATCGCCGAGAAGGATTTCTTCGTGCTCACCACCAACCAGGACACGCAGTTTGTGAAGCTCTATCCCTGGGAGAAAGTGGCAGAGATCCAAGGCGACCACCGCTTCTTTCAGTGCTCCCGCTGTTGCACCGACGCGGTGTGGGATGCGGTCGAGCCGGTCTCCAACATGGTAGAGGCCATGGGAGACGGCCTTGAGGTTCCGACAGAGCTCGTGCCGCGCTGCCCGCACTGCGGGGCAGAGGCGTTCCCCTGGGTTCGCGGCTACGGCAACTTCCTGCAGGGCGAACTCTACGAGGAGCAGTACCGCAAGGTGTCCGAATGGCTCGACGCGCACGCACGGCAGAGGATCCTCTTCCTCGAGCTGGGTGTGGGCCGCATGACGCCCGCGTTTATCCAGGAGCCGTTCTGGGCCCTCACGGCGCAGTTACCGCAGGCCAGCTACATCGCCGTAAACAACAAGACGCAGTTTCTCCCCCGCGCGATCGAGGATCGGGGGCTCGCCGTTCGCGCCGACATCGCCGACGTGCTTGCCGACGTGCGCAAGACGCTGGGGAGGTAGCGCATGGAGACGGCGAAAGCAGTTCGCATAGGCAGGGCGCTAGCCGAAGCGGATCTTGTCATCATCGGCGCTAGCAACGGACTCGACATGGCGGAGGGGCTCAACCTTTTCTGCGCCGATGCTCATTTCCAAGAGGCGTACGGGGACCTCGCCCAGGCAGACGGCATCGGCTGCATACTGCAGGGGCTCGCTTCCCCGGATGCCAGCGTGCGACGCCGATGGGCCGAGCGGTTCCATCAAAAGGAGTATCTCGAATATGAGCCCGGCTCGCTCATGAACGGGCTGCGGCGTCTTACGGAGCACGCCGACACCTTCGTGGTCACATGCAACATCGACGGGCACTTCGCGCGCGCCGGGTTCGACGAGAACCGCGTGCTCGAGACGGAGGGGGGCATACGCACGTCGATCGACGAGCGGCGTCTCGCCCATCCAGACGCCCTCGCCACGGCCCAGCTCGAGGAGCTCGAGCGCCTTGTGCAAGCCCATCGCAACGGCAGGGTCGCCATCCTCGAACTTGGCGTGGGACTGCGCAACGGCATCATAAAGCACATGCTCGCCCAGATCGCGAACGTCTGCGAGCACGCCACCTACATCGTGTTCAACTACAGCCAGGCTATGGCGCCCGATGCATCGTGCGAGACGATTCTCGTTGACGGCGATATGGCCCCGGCTTTCGAGGAGATTGCCCAATGCCGTCTCTAGAGAGGGAAGCGTATAGGCTTCGAAGCCTTATCGACGATGCCGACGCCATCATCGTCGGCATCGGCTCGGGCATGTCAAGCGCCGCCGGGTTCAACCATTACAACCGCGCAGGCATGGCGCGCGCCGGAATGACGGACTGGCAGCAAGCCTTTGGCTTCAAGAGCCTTTTCGACGGCTTCTACCACCTCTACCCCAGCCTCGAGCAGCGATGGGCATACTATGCGCGATACATCGACTTCATGCTGCGCGAGCCGACCTCGCAGCCCTATCTCGACCTACGGTCCCTCATCGGCCATAAGGACTACTTCATCCTGAGCACCAATGTGGACACCCAGGCCGAGAAGACGTTTCCCGACGAGAGAACCTGTAACTATCAGGGAAGCTTCGCGCACCTTCAGTGCAAGCAGCCATGCTGTGACGAGCTCTTCGACGCGAGCCCCTACGTCGAGCGCATGCTCGCGGGCATGGCGGGGTTCGAGGTCCTCAGCGAGGATGTCCCCCGATGCCCGCACTGCGGCTGGCAGCTTGTGCCGTGGGTGCGCGACGACACGTTTCTGCAGGGTGCGGCCTGGCGCGAGAGCCTCGGACGATACGAGCGCTTCGTGCGCGAGCGCAGCGATCGCCGCGTGCTGTTGCTGGAGCTCGGCGTGGGCGAGATGACCCCCGGCATCATCACGCTCCCGTTCTGGAGCATGACCGCGAAGCTGCCGGATGCGCACCTGTTGAGCGTCAACATCTCGAACGGCTCGGCTCCGTTGCAGCTTGGAAGCAAGGCAGGGGCGATCCAGGCCGATTTGGGCGCCCTGCTCTCGGTGGCGCGGGCAGGTGGCGAGTAACGCGGAGCGGTAGACGCGCAATGAGGTTTTAGCCGCAGCCTCCGAACGAGAGGGCTCGGAGGCTGGTATTCCTGAATCGCAGGTCACGATGGGTTATCGGAATCGCGAAGAGCGGATACCGCCAGTAAGCCCCCTTCGGAATAGGCGTTGAGCAGCTCCTGGGCATGGGCGAACTCGGGGCCTCGTCTCCAGCCGAGCAGGCGGTTGACGGCCAGATCGCCCTGGACGTTGTGGACGAAGAGCAGGAAGGCGTCTTCGCGTGAAAGCCCTGTTTTCTCCATGACCCAGGGAACCATCTGCTCCGCTCCGCGTTCTATGACGCGCTGGGCTACGCGAGCGTATGAGTCGCTGTCCGAATAAAGCAGGCGATAATCGTCGTCTGCCGACGGACGCTGGCAAAGCGTTGCCGATTCAACCCCCTCAAGCGGGGGAGCCGCTGCCAATGCCTCGTCGATAAGCGCATCGAGCAGCGCGTACTTATCCTCGCAATGCAGATAGAACGTTCCCCGGTTGATCTCGGCGCGGCGGCAGATGTCCGCCACCGTCATCTTCGCGAAGCCGACCTCGGCCAGCAGCGCGAAGAACGCCTCCTGTATGACCGAGAGGGTGTAGCGCCGCCGGCGGTCGATCTTGGTTTCTCCCATCGCCTCTCCAATCTGAGTCGTTTGACAATGTCCAGTAGCTGTTCGTTTATCGACAGGTGCACGCGTTTGTTCATTGCCCCTGCGAAAATCAACAAGGATACTGTTTATAGACACCTGTTTTTTATAGCTGAAAGGGAGCACGGATGACCCTGTGCGAGAAGCTCGGCATCGGGCTTGTCAGCCGATCGTTTTCCCATCGGGCCGTCTATCGAAACGGCGGCACGTCATACGATTTGAGCGATTGCGAGCCTGCTGCTTGCAAGCAAGATATCGAGGCTTTTGCCCGCAAGGTGGGGAAGGCTGATTGCGTGTTTACGGGAGAGGCAGGTAGGCAGGCGTTATGAGCATCTGCATCAAAAATCAGATTCAGAATATGAATATCGTCATCGGCTGCACGGTGGGGTGTCCATATTGCTATGCCCGTAACAATGTGAAACGTTGGCATATGATTGACGACTTCGCTGATCCTGCGTTCTTCCCGAGCAAGCTCAAGATGATGGAAAAGAAACGCCCGCAGAACTTTCTCCTTACCGGCATGAGCGATCTCTCCGGGTGGAAGCTGGAATGGCGAGACGAGGTATTTGCAAAGATCCATGAGAATCCACAGCATCAGTTCCTGTTCCTGACCAAGAGACCCGATTTGCTGGATTTAGATACCGACCTGGAAAACGCATGGTTCGGCGTTACGGTGACGAGGAAAGCGGAGCTGTGGCGTATCGACGCCCTTCGGAAAAACGTCAAAGCAAATCACTTCTTCGTTACTTTTGAGCCGCTATTCGACGATCCCGGTACGGTCGACCTTTCCGGAATCAACTGGATCGTCGTCGGTACCATGACCGGGGCGCAGAGCAGGAAGGTTCATACGGAACCGGAGTGGGCATGGTCTTTGACGGACCAGGCGCACGCGCTTGGCATTCCAATGTTTATGAAGGAAGACCTCGTCTCTGTCATAGGGGACGAAAACATGATTCAGGAATTGCCGGAAGAATTCGAAAGAGTGCTGGAGGTGCAGAGAACATGGCGGAAGTGATCGATGGAATCCTCATCAATGAGGTGGAAGCAAAGAACATCATGACCAAGTCCAGCCTGCCGGTAGGCGGCTACTCGGTCAATCCCTATGTAGGCTGCACGCATGCCTGCAAGTATTGCTATGCCTCCTTTATGAAGCGCTTTACCGGACACAAGGAGGAATGGGGCACCTTTCTTGATGTGAAGCATTGGCCGGAAATCAAGAATCCGAAGAAATACGCTGGACAGCGGGTGGTTATCGGTTCTGTGACGGATGGCTACAATCCACAGGAGGAGCGATTCGGGAATACCAGGAAACTCCTGGAGCAGCTGATTGGCAGCGATGCAGATATTCTGATCTGCACAAAGTCCGATCTTGTGGTACGGGATATCGATCTGCTGAAGAGGCTTGGACGAGTGACCGTTTCATGGTCGATCAACACGCTGGATGAGAACTTCAAGAACGATATGGACTCCGCGTCGAGCATCGAGCGTCGTATCGCTGCTATGAAGCAGGTGTATGACGAAGGTATCCGTACGGTCTGCTTCGTGTCCCCGGTATTTCCCGGCATCACGGATTTTGAGATGATTTTTGAGCGAGTAAAAGATCGGTGCGATTTGTTTTGGCTCGAAAATCTCAATCTTCGGGGTGGTTTCAAAAAAGCGATCCTGGATTATATCGCCGAGAAACATCCCAATCTCGTACCGCTTTACGATGAGATCTATAACAAGCGCAACCGTAGCTATTTTGAAGCGCTTGAAGTAAAAGCCGAGGAAATGGCCAAGAAGTACGATTGCCCCTTTGTGGACAACGAAATGCCTTATGGCAGAGTCCCCCAGGGGCATCCGGTGATCGTGGACTACTTCTATCACGAGGAAGTCCGAGGGTCGGATAATAGCGGAAAAAGAAATCGTTAAACGGAAACCGACGACGATTCGCTCGAGCGATTAGCGTCCACGCGTGGCTTCTGCCGATTGGCGCAACGGGCGACGGATTAAGGGATCGCTCGGGCGGATGATCCCGCTGCAGTACAGGCGGTCGCTCAATTTAGCGGCATGAGCGTTTTCGCACGGAAAACCAGTATCCCCTGTGCCGAGTTTAATCGTAGCGAATACAATGGGCACTGAGCATCAATCGAAAGTAGTCAAGAGCCTTTTCGACGGCTTCTACCACCTCTACCCCAGCCTCGAGCAGCAGTGGGCATACTATGCGCGATACATCGACTTCATGCTGCGCGAGCTGGCCTCGCAGCCCTATCTCGACCTACGGTCCCTCATCGGCCATAAGGACTACTTCATCCTGAGCACCAATGTGGACACCCAGGCCGAGAAGACGTTTCCCGACGAGAGAACCTGTAACTATCAGGGAAGCTTCGCGCACCTTCAGTGCAAGCAGCCATGCTGTGACGAGCTCTTCGACGCGAGCCCCTACGTCGAGCGCATGCTCGCGGGCATGGCGGGGTTCGAGGTCCTCAGCGAGGATGTCCCCCGATGCCCGCACTGCGGCTGGCAGCTTGTGCCGTGGGTGCGCGACGACACGTTTCTGCAGGGTGCGGCCTGGCGCGAGAGCCTCGGACGATACGAGCGCTTCGTGCGCGAGCGCAGCGATCGCCGCGTGCTGTTGCTGGAGCTCGGCGTGGGCGAGATGACCCCCGGCATCATCACGCTCCCGTTCTGGAGCATGACCGCGAAGCTGCCGGATGCGCACCTGTTGAGCGTCAACATCTCGAACGGCTCGGCTCCGCTGCAGCTCGGAAGCAAGGCAGGGGCGATTCAGGCAGATTTGGGCGCGCTGCTCTCGGCGGCGCGGACGGGCGACGGTGCTTAAGCCTCCTTGTTGGTCGCTTTAAGGTATGCATCGTCGCCCACGGGCTCCAGCCACTCGTTGGAGGTCTCCTCGCCCGGAACCTCCAACGCGAGATGCGAGAACCAGCTGTCGGGCGCGGCGCCGTGCCAGTGCTTCACCCCCGGGGCGATGTTGACCACGTCGCCGGGGCGCAGCTCCTGTGCCGGCTTTCCCCACTCCTGGTAAAACCCTCGACCAGCCACGCAGACGAGGATCTGCCCACCGCCGCTTTTGGCGTGATGGACGTGCCAGTTGTTGCGGCAGCCGGGCTCGAACGTCACGTTGTGGACACCGACCTGCTCGGTGGAAAGGGGCGCGAGGTAGCTTTGCCCGATAAAGTACTTCGCGAAGGCGTCGTTGGGGGCACCGATGGGGAAAACCATCTCGTTTTGGTGCTGAGCCCTTGCGTCGGCGGCATCGTCGGCCGCCCAGACCTCCTTCGCCATGCGGAAGGCAGCCCACGCCTTGGGCCAACCCGCATAAAACGCCGCGTGCGTAAGGATTTCCGCTATCTCCGTCCTGGTCACTCCATTGTTCTTTGCGGACATCAGGTGATATTTGAACGAAGAGTCCGTCAGCCCCTGCGACATCAGGGCAACCACCGTCACCACGCTGCGGTCGCGCAGGGAGAGCTCACTCTCTCGGCTCCACACCTCGCCGAACAGCACGTCGTCGTTGAGCTGTGCGAATTTGGGAGCGAACTCCCCCAGGGCGTCTCTGCCTGCCGTCTGTTTAACTGCCATGATCGATTTCCTCCTGTCGATAGTTTTGGCACAAATCTGTTTCCGCGCGGCCAAACAGCCCGGCTAGATTCCCATGCCCATTCGCCGCGCCTGCTCCAGAGCGGGATGCCCGGCGATTTCGCCCACGCCGTTCACGCCGCCGGCGAAAACCGTTCCAGCGAGCGTGCAGCGGGAGAAACAGTCAACCCATCCCTGCATCGCCTTTTTCGCCCCGTCGAAGGTCGAGCGCCCGTTCTCCGCCGCCGTCGCCAACAGATATGCCTCGGTGAATGCATAATCGGAACCAAAAAGCGGGTTAGCGCGGTCCAGCATGGTTTTGAGCTGGCCGCAGACGCTGTAGTAGTAGACGGGCGTTGCAAACACCAGCACATCCGCATCGTGCATTTTGGCGGCAATTTCCACGGCATCGTCTTGGATGACGCAACGCCCCAACTTTAAGCAGGCAAGGCAGCCCCTGCAGAAGCCCATTTGCTTCTCGCGCAGACGCACGGTCTCAACGCTGTGACCTGCCTCCCGCGCGCCGTTGGCGAAAGCCTCCGCCAGCGTCTCGGAATTGCCATTCTTTCGTGGACTTGAAGAAACTATCAAAACCGTTTTGCCCATTACGGAATACCCCTTGCGCTCCCGATTTACATTGACGAGAATGAAGGTAATACCTAAACCTGACTTTAGGTCAAGGAATGAATTCGACATTGTTTCGGAGGAGCCATGTACACAATCGGACAGGTGGCGGAAATGTTCGGTTTGCCCGCTTCAACGCTGCGATATTACGACAAGCAGGGATTGTTCCCGGGGCTGGAGCGGGCATCCGGCATTCGCCGATTCAGCGATACGGAACTCGAAGCGCTTCGGGTCATCGAATGCCTAAAGAAGGCTGGAATGGAGATCAAGGACATCCGGCTGTTCATGGAATGGTGCGCAGAGGGTCCCTCAACATACCCCAAACGCAAGGCCATGTTCGAGGAGCGCAAGGCCCACATGGAGTCGGAGATCGTGAACATGAACCGCGCGCTCGACATGCTGAAGTTCAAATGCTGGTACTACGAGCAGGCAATCCAAGATGGCAACGAGGATAGAGTGAAGGCGCTGATTCCCGATAATTTGCCAGAAGAAATCAAAGATACCTACGATAACGCCCACACTCAATAATGCCGCCCGATGCTCAAGGGGCTTTGGCAAGGAGTCGTTTTAGGCAGATATGCAAAAAGATAGCCTCCGAACCAGAGGGTCCGGAGGCTTTTATTCCCGTTATTTCGCTGGTGGCTTTACTCTATGGCGGCGCCGAAACAGCATCAGGCGGTACTCGACGGTATCAAAACGCGAGTTCAAAAGCCAGTTCCCGCTATTCCCGCTCAGTGACTAATCCAGGCCGAGTGTTGTCGATGCGTGTCGCGTCGTACCGCCTAAGGGCCAATTCGTGCGCAATTTGGGCGAATCAGGCCCTTAATTCGCGATTTTGTGAATGACTCAATTGATTCGCAAAACCGCAGGTCGCCTTTTTAATCACTCCCTAGTTTCCGCCGGGGTTCGTAGCGGGTGGCGTGAAAAGGGGTGATTCAAAGGGTCGGAGAGATGTCTATAGCGCAATCTTCTGGTATTGGCGCAGTGAGGGACTTCTCACCTCCATCAGTCCAAATCGTCAAGCTCCGAAAGACGTCGAGCTAGAGAAAAGGACCTATTTCCCGTCATGGATTGGGTTTACCTGCATGACTAGAGCCCTGGTGTAATTGGCTGGATCACCGTTCCGGGAACCGGTATCGACCTACCTGTCCGCCAAGCTCCTTCTTCAGCTCCAGCTTAGTATCTGACTCACACCGTTATAAGCAAAACCGAAGAGATGCGTCTTGGCCAAGAAATAAGGTTAGCCTTATCTTACTGCATGATTCGTGTGTTATAGTTAGATTGCTCTAACTGTTTGGGGGGCGATAGCCATGCACGAACGCAAGGGCTTCTGGGACAAGAATGCCGGTCGGTACGACCGTTTCATGCGAAAGGACCGGGCGGCGTATGAGAAGATGTATGAGCTGATCAGGCCGGTGGTGAAAGCAAAAACCGTACTGGAGGTTGCCACCGGCACGGGGCTTATCGCAAAGAGCATCGTGGATGCGGCGGTGCACATCGAGGCTACGGACGCTTCTGCACAGATGATCCTTGAAGCAAAGCGGGACAATCAATCCGCAAAGCTGCACTTTTCCGTACAAGATATGTTCCGCCTGCCCTATGCACAGAAGTCCTTCGAAGTGGTGATCGCGTCCAACGCGCTTCACATAGTGCCGCATCCGGAAAAGGCACTGCAAGAAATCAGGCGGGTACTGAAGGACGACGGCGTGCTCATCGCGCCAACCTTCACCCACGCGGGGAACTCGGTTTCCGGCAAGGCAAAAGCCTTTTTCATGAGTATGGCGGGATTCCCCCTCCACAGCAGGTGGACAAGCGAGGAATACCTGCGTTTCCTGCGTCAAAACGGCTGGGCGGTGCAGAAAAGCGCGGTGCTGAAGGCCTCGTTCCCATTGACCTATGCGGAATGCACGAAATCGGAGGGGCCAGATGTCGTTCTTTGAAAACACCCGCAAGCCCGTGGGCCTCGGCGGAAAACTTATGGTTGCCATGATGAATCTGGGCCACAGCCCTGTGGCGCGGTGGGGACTTCGATTTCTACGACTTGCGCCAAATGCCAAGGTGCTGGATCGCGGCTGCGGCGGCGGGGCGAACATAAAACGGCTGCTGAAAAAATGCCCGCATGGCGTCGTCAAGGGCGTCGACTATTCGCCCGTCAGCGTGGAGAAGACTAGAAAGCTCAACCGAATTGCAATTCAGGAGGGGCGTTGCGCCGTTCTGCAAGGCAGTGTGGCGGATATGGTGTTTGAGGATAGCTACTTCGATGCCGCCACGGCCTTTGAGACCGTCTATTTTTGGCCTGATTTGCCCCGATGCTTCCGTGAGGTCTGGCGGACGCTGAAGCCAGGCGGGACAATTCTTATCTGCAACGAGAGCAATGGCGATACGGACAAGGACGAGAGGTGGACGCAGATCATCGGCGGCATGACCATCTACAAGGACATTGAATTAAAGGCATGTCTGGAGCAGGCGGGTTTTCACGAGGTGCAGATACACAAAAAGAAAAAGTGGCTCTGCGTCACGGCGCGGAAGTAGGGGTATCAAGCACGGGCATTTTTGCATCCATCCTGCACATGGCGATAGGCATGACGGTCATAGTGGCTATGCTGGCGGCAATTATGACAGTTTTTATTCACTGAGGAAGAAACCTATGAAATGTATAATTGAGAAAAACACCGTGCAGGAGACGCTGATCCTCCCGCTGTATTCCCGGAAGCTGTGTACGGAGTTGTACCCGAACCTTTACAGGGATGAAACAGCGGTTCGTCTGCTCGACCAGATCGACTACGACTTTTCAGAGGCAGAGAAAAACTCCCGCAGCCTGATACAGCGCTTTGGTGCGCTGGAGGTGGCCACACGGCAGAGTGATCTTGCTTTCGAGGTGCGGGATTACCTGAAAGGCCACCCCAATGCGGCGGTGGTCAATCTGGGCTGCGGGCTGGACAACACCGGCAGAACCTGCGACAACGGTAGATGCAAGATCTACAATCTGGACTTCCCGGATGTGATTGCCTTGCGGCAGCAGCTACTGCCCGCCGGGGATCGAGAACAAAATATCCCCTGCGACCTGAAAGACACCGCATGGTTTAGCAAAATCGATGCCTCCCGCGGGGCGGTGTTCTTTGCCTCCGGGGTGTTCTATTACTTTCTGACCCAGCAGGTCCGGGAACTGGTGCGGGGGATGGCGGACGCTTTCCCCGGCAGTGTGCTGGTCTTTGATGCTGCCAATCGGACGGCGGTAAAGATGATCGCAAAAACATGGCTTAAGACTGCAAAAATCAAGGATGTGGGGGCATATTTTGCGGTTTCGGATGCCGCCAAGGAAATCGGCACGTGGGACAGCCGTCTGCAGGTCACAAGTCGCGGCTATATGCTGGGCTACAACGATTTGAGAGACTCTTCTGTCAGCTGCTTTTTCCGGTTTCTCGCAAGGGTCGGTGACAACGGGATGAAAATGCAAATCGTGAAAATAAGATTTTGAGAGGCGAAAACGAAGCGCATTCACTTTGACGTCGAAGAAGACGGCTTTTACGGCGCATATTGGGCGTGCAAGGACACGCATACAGCAGCGGGCACGGATTCAATTGAAACCGTGCCCGCTATCTGATACTATATTATTTTATCGAACGTATGTTCTATTCCCACTCAATCGTCGCGGGCGGCTTGGACGTGATGTCGTAGCACACGCGGTTGGCGCCGGGAACCTCGGCCACGATGCGGCCGGAGATGCGGGCCAGGACGTCGTAGGGCAGCTTGGCCCAGTCGGCGGTCATGGCATCGCTGGACTCGACGGCACGCAGGATAATTGGGCGCTGGTAGGTGCGCTCGTCGCCCATAACGCCGACGGACTTAATGTCGGGCAGGACGGCGAAATACTGCCAGCAGCTATGCTCGGAGTTGCGCTCGCCGGTCTGCTCAAACAGACGCTGGTTATAGGCGTCGAGCTCCTCGCGCACGATGGCGTCGGCATTCTTGAGGATCTCGAGCTTCTCCTTGTCGACCGCACCGATGATGCGGATGGCCAGACCCGGGCCCGGGAAAGGCTGGCGGAACACGATATGACCCGGCAGACCGAGCGCCAGACCAAGCGCGCGGACCTCGTCCTTAAAGAAGTGGTCGAGCGGCTCAATAAGGTCGAAGTGCACGCCCTCGGGGAACGGGATCAGATTGTGATGGCTCTTGATGGTAGCCGTCTTGCCGCCCGTCTTGCGAGCGCCGGACTCAATGATGTCGGGGTAGATGGTGCCCTGAGCCAAGTACTTGACCGGCTTGCCATCGGTCTCGAGCTGCTGCGCCACGGCGAAGAACTCTTTCCAGAACTGCGTACCGATGATGCGGCGCTTCTCCTCGGGCTCGGTCACGCCGGCCAGAAGCTCGGCATAACGGTCCTCGGCGTGGACGTGGATAAAGTCGACGTCAAACTGCTTGGTGAAGACCTCCTCCACCTGCTCGGGCTCGCCCTTGCGCAGCAGGCCGTGGTTGATGAACACGCAGGTCATCTGCTTGCCCACGGCGCGAGCGCCCAGCGCAGCCACGACGGAGGAGTCGACGCCGCCGGACAGGGCCAGAATCACGCGGTCGTCGCCGACCTTCTCGCGGAACTCGGCTGTCATGGTCTCGACCAGGTTATCCATGCTCCAGTTGGGCTCCAGGCCGCAGATCTCAAA
This sequence comes from Collinsella sp., assembly GCA_019419645.1. GTDB lineage: Bacteria > Actinomycetota > Coriobacteriia > Coriobacteriales > Coriobacteriaceae > Collinsella. The sequence continues at coordinate 17,698 of DXZN01000005.1, forward strand.
CAGAAAGTTGCTCAGCAGCTGCTGACCGTACTCGGAGTGCTTGACCTCGGGGTGGAACTGCGTGGTGAAGATCTTGCGCTCGACGCACTCCATGGCGGCAACCGGGCACACGTCGGTGCTGGCGGTAACGGTAAAGCCCTCGGGCACCTCGGACACGGCGTCGCGGTGGCTCATCCACACGGTCTGCTCCATAGGCGTGGAGTTAAAGAGCTTGGCGCCGGCCGTACGCGTGATGGTGGCGCGGCCGTATTCGCCCACCTCGGAGTGACCGACCTTGCCGCCGAGCGTCACGGCCGTGATCTGATGGCCGTAGCAAAAGCCCAGAACGGGAAGGCCCAGGTCAAAGATGGCGGGATCGATGGACGGAGCGTCCTCGGCATACACAGAAGCCGGGCCGCCAGAGAGGATGAGCGCAGAGGCGTTCATTTCGCGAATCTCATCGGCCGAGATGTCGCAGGGAACGATCTCGGAATACACGTTGAGGTCGCGGACGCGACGGGCAATGAGCTGACCGTACTGCGCACCAAAGTCGAGTACGAGGACCTTTGCGGAAGCCTTTTGATCCATGGTTTCCCCCTCTTGTTGGCGGGGAGCCTGTGCCCACCCGCGCGAATAAACGAAAACAGCTTACATAGTGTACACGTTATATGGGGTTTCTCGTCCCTCGCAGCCATCAGCGCACGGCAAACGCACGACCGGGGCCTATTTGACGGCAATTGAAGTGTTACCAAACGTTACAGATGATGTAATACGTTTGAACATTGGACGCCCTGTGCCACAATACTGCCGAACGACTCCGCCTCTGCGGCGGCAAATACGATAGGAATACCAGCATGAAGCGCATCCTTCTCATCGCCACGGGCGGCACCATCGCATCGACCGAGGACGGCAACGGCCTCTCCCCCGCCCTGACCGGTGAGGAGCTCGCCCAGAGCGTCCCCGAGATCTCGGGCCTCTGCGAGCTCGACGTCGTGCAGCCCATGAACATCGACAGCACCAATATGCGTCCGAGCGACTGGATGCGTATCCGCGACGTCATCGTCGAGGGTTATGCCGACCACGACGGCTTCGTGATTCTGCACGGCACCGACACCATGAGCTACACCGCGGCGGCGCTTTCCTATCTGATTCAGGACAGCCCCAAGCCCATCGTACTCACCGGCTCGCAAAAGCCCATGGGCAATCCCTTTACCGACGCCAAGCTCAACCTGTACCAGAGCCTGCTCTATGCGCTCGACGAGCATTCGCACGACGTCTCGATTGTCTTTGGCGGCGTAGCCATTGCCGGCACGCGCGCCCGCAAGCAGCGCACCATGAGCTTTAACGCGTTCATTAGCGTCAACTATCCGCCCATTGCCTATATCCGCAACGACCGCATCGTTCGCAACGGACTCCACGGCACTCACCAGGACGAGAACCCGGTTCGCTTCTACGACAGCATCGACCCGCGCGTATTTGTCCTTAAGCTGACACCCGGCGTGAACCCGGGTATCCTGGACGCTCTTGCCGATAGCTACGACGCTGTGATTCTGGAGACCTTTGGCATTGGCGGTATCCCCGAGTTTGGTGAGTCGGGCGAGTCGTTCCAAGAGGCAATTTTCCGCTGGGTCGATTCGGGTCGCACTGTCGTTATGACCACGCAGGTCCCCGAAGAGGGCCTTGACCTGGGTGTTTATGAGGTCGGCCGTGCCTACGCCGATCATCCGGGCATTTTGCGCGGCGACGACATGACCACCGAGACGCTCGTGGCCAAAACCATGTGGGCACTCGGCCAGTCACGTGATGCGGCCGAGATTCAGCGCCTGTTCTACAGCCAAGTCAACCACGACCGCATCCCGATGGCGTAATTCAGTTGTCGACGGGTATCCCCTATTCGATCCCCTCGAGAAGCTCTGACACCGTCATGCCGAGTGCGGGCGCGATCTTAAATAGAACCTTGAGCGTGAAATTTGCCGTCCCATCTTCGATTCGGTCGAGGTAGGGTCGGCTGATTCCTGTCGCCACACAAAAATCAACCTTGGAGATACCAAGGTCCCTGCGTGTCTCTTCGACCCGCCTGCCAAGAATCTGTTTCGCACGTTCGTCCATGCAGCCGAGTTTGAAATGGAGCTGAACAAAAACGTAAACTATAGTTTACGTTTTGCCGAATACACAGGAGTTTTCTATGTCGGGTTCTTCGGTCCGCATGTACCGAGCCACGCTTCGCACAAACAGCGCACCGCCCAAGCTCGTCGTCGTTGAAGCCGAATGCCTTTCGCCCGATGAGCGCACAGCATTTGCATTACTATCAAGTCGCGTCGCCGCCGTTCTGGTCCCTTGCCCGGCGCAAGGCGAACTTGCCATCCAATGCCAAGCGCACAGCTGCTCGCTCAATCAGGCTGCCGTAATCGCAACCAGCCAACGCGGCCTGCCGCTCCTTTTAGAAGCCGGTATCGCACTCGCCCTCCGCGGCTCCGGATACGAAAACGAGGCCGCCGCCGATATGGTCTTTAAACCACGATCGAGCGGCGGCCTCGCAGCAGCCATTGAATATGCGTGCAGGCTCGTTGCCTAAAAGGACAGGCTAGAAACCAAAGCCAAAGCCTGTTCCGGTAATAGCCGAGTACATAAAGTAGACGTTGATTACGTTGAGGAACACACCCGTGATGCAGCCGTTTCGCAGGTAGCGCTCGCACACGATGCGCGCCATGGCGGCGGAGTCATCATTGTTTTTAGCCTGACGTCCTGCCGTAAAGTACGTCGCCACGCTCAGCAGCAGGTTGAGCACCGGCAGTGCCAGCAGCTCGTAGCTCTTGCCCCAGCGCGTCACCTCACCGGCCGCGTTAAACTTCGTTGCCACCTCGGGACCAATGTTGGGGATAACACACGCTGCAACCACCAGCGGAATCACCGCAAGTACGAGCAACGCAATACCCATGTAGCCAGCTTTTTTGCCATATTTAAACATATGCGTCGTCCTTACACGTTAAAGCGGAAGTGCACGACGTCGCCATCGGCCATGACATACTCTTTGCCCTCGATACGCAGCTTGCCGGCGGCCTTGGCGCCCTGCTCGCCACCGAGCTCGATGTAATCGTCGTAGCCAATGACCTCGGCCTTAATAAAGCCGCGCTCAAAGTCGGTGTGGATGACGCCGGCGGCCTGCGGAGCGGTTGCGCCCTGACGAACCGTCCAGGCCTTGACCTCCATCTCACCAGCCGTAAAGAACGACTGCAGGCCAAGCAGCTTGTAGGCGGCCTGCGCGAGCACGTCCAGGCCGGGCTGCTCCAGGCCCAGGCTCTCCAGGTAGTCGGCAGCGTCCTCGGGATCGAGCTCGGAAAGCTCGGCCTCAATCTTGGCGCAGATCGGCAGCGGCTTGACGCCATCGATGGGCGCCAGGTCCTCGTTGTGCATATCCTCGTCCACGTTGGCCACATACAGGATGGGCTTCATGGTGAGCAGGAACAGGCCCTTGGCGGCGGCGCGCTCCTCGTCAGTCATCTCCATGGATGCGGCGCGCTTGCCCTCGTTGAGCCAGGCAAGCAGACGCTTGGCGACCTCAAACTTGGGCATGAGCTCCTTGTCGCGCTTGGCCTCCTTCTCGAGCTTGGGCAGCTGCTTCTCGAGCGTGCCCATGTCGGCCAGGATGAGCTCGGTCATGATGGTGTCGGCATCGCCGGCGGGATCGACGAACTCGCCGGTGCGGCCCACCTCACGCATGACGTTGGGGTCCTTAAAGTAGCGCACGACCTCGCAGATGGCGTCGGTCTCGCGGATGTTTGCCAAGAACTGGTTGCCCAGACCCTCGCCCTCGTTAGCGCCCTTCACCAGACCTGCGATGTCGACGAACTCGACCGTAGCCGGCACAATGCGACCCGGGTTGACGATGTCGGCGAGCTTTTGCAGGCGGCTATCGGGCACATCGACGATACCCACGTTGGGGTCGATCGTGGCGAACGGGTAGTTGGCGGCAAGGCCGGTCTTTTTGGTAAGCGCGGTGAACAGCGTCGACTTGCCCACGTTGGGCAGGCCCACGATACCGATGGAAAGGGACACGACAGCTCCTTTTGATACAGGTACTTCAAACTGCATAAGTATAGCGCCGCCGCAGCATCCAGGCGAACCCGGACGCCACGGCGGCGCAAATGAAGCAGAGATAGGGGTCGCTGACTAGTCTGCGAGCTTTTCCACCTGATCGAGCATCTTATCGAGCTTGGCCTTTGCCTCGGCCTTGACCTTCTCGGCCTCCTCGTGAGCCTTCGCCTTCTGGGCGGCCTTTTCCTCGGCCTCGGGATCGGCGACGACCAGATTGGACGCATCGTGTTCGACCAGCTTGAGCGCATGTTCGGGACAAACCTTGACGCAGGCTCCGCAACCCAAACAATACGTGGACTCCAGTGCAAAGCGACCGCTTCCCACCAAATCGCAGGCGGACGTGGGACACGCGTTAACGCACTCGCCGCACGACGTGCACTTGTCAAAATCGCACTCCGGCGTGCTCACCTGCATGTTCTGGGCAAGCTCGGGGTGGTTTTGCAGCGTCGAGAGCACCAGCTGGCGCCCATGGGTGAGCGAACGGCGACGCTTGGTCGTCGTGGTGCCGCACATGGTGTTGAGCGTGCGCTCCAGCTGGGTGATCTGATGGCGATGGGCTTTGAGCTTCTGCGTCACCGAAGCCAGTGCCGCCGTCGCCGGATTGAGTTTGGTCACGGTCAGGCCCGTGGTACGGGCGATCTTTTCCATGTATTCCTTGCGCTCGTACTCGCGGCGCTTATGGCATTTGAGGCTCTTGGGGTCGACCTCCAGGCCCATACCCGTACCAGCCCATTCCTCGGCCTTCGCAATCGCCTCGCCCAGCATGTCCTCGCCACCGGTGTTGCGGCATTTATCGCACACGCCCAGCGGCAGATACACACTCACGTTGGGATAGTCGGCCAGCACCGAGAACCAGGTCTCGGCTGTAATATCGCCCACGCAGGCAACGACGACCTCGTTCTCGCGCGGCATGCGCTTAAGGGCGCGCGTGCAGGTAACGTAGGCGGTCTCGTGACTTGTAGCCGCCGAGACAATGTCGTCATACAGGTTTTTGGGCGCCAGGCGCGGCGAGATGATCGCCTCAGTCGGACAGGCAGCGGCGCACAGGCCACACTTGCGACAGGAATCGAGGATCTCGATGGCATCTTCCTCGACCTCGATGGCGTTGACCGGGCACACGTCCATGCACGCGGTGCAGCCACTCTTTTCGTTTTTGCAGGTCAAGCACGGAATGGTGTTGCCGCGCGGACGCTCCTTGTAGTCAGCAGGATTCCACTGCGGCGCCGACGGATCGAGCGCATCGGTCACACCGCCAAGCGGGTTTTTAAGAAAGTCGAAACCCTTGCTGATCTCGATAATGTCATCAAACAGATCGTGTTCCTGCGCCATGCGCGGCCCCTCCCTGAGCAGTGCAAACAAGCAAGAGATAATGATACGCCATCGGCCCACGCCTCGGGCAAATTACACGCGGAGCATCTTTGCGGCAAATAGCCCATGGCCTATCGCCGTCTCGATTGCACAAGATCAATCAAGCGCCAAACTATGCCTCGCGCATGAGCTCGGCGAGCTTTTGCCTGGTTACCTTTGTCTGCTCGTTGGCCATATTGCATTCGTTTCTAAAGGCCGCATCTGCAACGCTCATCAGGTCGGCATCGGAAATCTCGTCAAGGCCCAGTTCCTCGAGCGTCGTCGGCAGACCGACGCGCTGGCAAAACTCGAGCACCTGATCAAGCTCGGGCGCACACTCCAGGCGCAGCTGCACCACCAGACCAAATGCCACGGCCTCACCATGCATGGCCTTGCACTCGGGCAGAATCGTCAGGCCGTTGGCGATGGCATGGGCAAGCGCTAGGCCACCGCTCTCAAAGCCAACACCCGAGAGCAGAATATTGCACTCGATCAGGCGCTCAACCGCCGGCGATATACGGCCCTTTTTGAGATCGCGCTTGGCAGCGACGCCGCACTCCATAAGCGTGTCATAGCAGGCACGAGCCGCAACCAAGGCCAAGTGTCCCGGCGCGCCACCGTGCTCGTTGGCGCCATGCGCCGCGGCGCACGAACGCGCCTCGAAGTACGTTGCCAGCGCATCGCCCATACCAGCGACCGTCATACGCAGCGGGGCTGCCGCGAGCACGTTGGTATCGACCACAACTAGGTCTGGATTCTTCTCGAGCATCAGGTAGCGGTCGAACGACCCATCCTCGTGATACAACACCGAAATCGCGCTGCACGGACCGTCCATCGAAGCCGCCGTGGGGCATACGCACAACGGCAACTCGGCATAAAACGCAACGGCCTTGGCGATATCGAGCATCTTGCCGCCGCCAATACCCACCACCATGTCGCAATACTCGGCCTGGGCTTCCTTAGCCATTTCGACAACGGCCTCTTCCGTACACGGACCGTCATAAATCTTAAAGAACGGCTCGCTTAGATCTTCGTCCAGAAATCCATCGACGATCTGCCTGCACAGCCGATCCTCGGTGCCCCGGTCAAACAAGACATAGGCAGCGCAGCCCAACCATGACAAATACTTGCCTTGACGCGACAGTTCGCCCGGCCCCTGAACATACCGGCCGGGACCGCCGTAAACCACAGGAAGCGCCATACGAGAATCCGCCCTTCATCAAACAACGATTGGTGCAAAGTAACCTGACCCCTTTGCACCATAGCAAAAAGGGGCAAAGCCATCTGTTGGCTTTGCCCCTTCCTTAGCTTGATTTACTCATCCATGAGATAGTAGTGACCCAGTGCGTCGGCACCCAGAATGGCGTTTGCAACCATCTCGGGCGTCACCTCAAACGGCATGTTGCACATGGTGTCATCGGGTGCGCAGGCGGCCTCGGCAACAATCATGGCCTGCTCGCGCGTAAGCTCGGCAACGCCAAGTTCCTTCATCGTGACCGGCAGGCCCAGCTCAATGCAGAAGCCCAAGACTTCCTCGAGTTTCTCAGTCGGAGCATCCTCGAGTACCAGCTGGACGATAGTGCCAAAGGCGACCTTCTCGCCGTGATACATGCCGTGGCACTCGGGCAGCATCGTCAGGCCATTGTGGATGGCATGAGCAGCAGCAAGGCCCGAGCTCTCAAAGCCGATGCCGGAGAGCAGCGTGTTTGCCTCGATGATATGCTCGACGGCAGGCGTGAGCGCACCCTTCTCCAGCGCGACCTTGGCCTTGACGCCATCGGCCATAAGCGTCTCGTAGCAGAGCTTGGCAAGTGCCAGACCAGCCATACCGCCCTTGCCGCCAGCGCAAGTGCCGCCGTCGGCATCGTGCGTCGCCTGGGCCTCAAAGTAGGTTGCGAGCGCATCGCCCATACCGGAAACCGTCAGGCGCACCGGGCTCGCCGCGATAACCGTCGTATCCATCAGGACGATGTTGGGGTTTGCCTTAAGGAAGAGATATTTATCGAACTGGCCGTCGTCGGTGTAGAGCACCGAAAGCGCCGAGCACGGTGCATCGGTCGAGGCGATGGTGGGGCAAATGATAACCGGGGACTCCAGGTAATAGGCGACGGCCTTCGCGGTGTCGAGGATCTTACCGCCACCGACGCCGACGATGATGTCGCAACCGTTGTCGCGCGCGAGCGCAACCAGACGATCGACCTCGCCCTTGGAGCACTCGCCGTTAAAGTCCTCAAACAGCAGCTCGGCCTTAGCCTCGGCAAAGCCGCCCTCGATCTTGGCGCCGACGCGCTTCTTGCCCGAAGGCGTCACGATGACGAGGGCCTTAGCGCCGAGCGGCTCGACATAGGAGCCGAGCTTGGCCAGCTCGTCCGGGCCCTGGATGTACTTGCTGGGGCTATTGAAGATTGCAGCCATTTTTATCTCATTCTCTAATAATTAAAAAGAAAGGGGCTCCGTACGGATACGTGCGGAGCCCCTCGTTACGATAACAAGAGTCGATTAGAAATCGATGTCGGTGTCGTAGTAGCAGGCCTTGAGGATCTTCTCGAAGTCGGCAGCCTTGGTCTCACGCGGGTTCTCGGGCGTGCAGGCGTCGGTCTCGGCGTTCGCGGCGATCTCGGGCAGCTTGGCGAGGAACTCCTCCTCGGAAACCATCTGCGGGTTCTCGGCGTCGACCTTCACGCCACCATTCGCGTAATCCTTGATGGACTGCGGAATGTTGAGCTGGTCGTTGAGGTCGCGAATCTTCTGGACGAGCGCAGCGATGAGCTCCTCGTTGGTCTCGCCGGGAAGGTGCAGGATCTCCTTGGCCACGTAAGCGTAACGCTCGGCAGCACGCGGGTCCTTGGAGTTCCACTGGATGACCTTGCCCAGGTACATGGCGTTAGCAGCACCGTGGATGATGTGGCCGTTCTCGAAGGCAGCACCGGTCTTGTGAGCCATGGAGTGAACGATGCCGAGCAGGCCCGAGGAGAAGGCGATACCGGCGATGCACTGAGCCTCGTGCATGTGCTGACGGGCCTCATGGTCGCCAGCATAGGACTTGGGCAGCCACTCGACGATCTCGCGGATGCCGTGCAGAGCGTTGGCGTCGGTGAACATAGAGGCGAAGGTGGAAACGTAGGCCTCCATGCAGTGGGTCAGAGCATCCATGCCGGTGTGAGCGCACAGCTTGGCGGGCATGGTGTAGGTGAGCTCGGGGTCGACGATGGCGACATCAGGGGTGATGTTGAAGTCGGCCAGCGGGTACTTGATGCCCTTGGCGTAGTCGGTAATGACGGAGAACGCGGTGACCTCGGTAGCGGTGCCGGAGGTAGAGGAGATGGCGCAGAAATGAGCCTTCTGACGCAGCTCGGGGAAGCTGAACGGCTGGATGATGTTGTCGAAGGACTCCTCGGGATACTCGTAGAAGACCCACATGGCCTTAGCGGCATCGATGGGCGAGCCGCCGCCGATGGCGATAATCCAGTCGGGCTCGAACTCGCGCATGGCCTCGGCGCCCTTCATGACCGTCTCGATGGACGGGTCGGACTCGACGCCCTCGAACAGCTTGACCTCCATGCCGGCCTCTTTGAGGTCGGCCTCGACGTCCTGCAGGAACCCGCCGCGGCGCATGGAGCTGCCGCCAGAAACGATGATGGCCTTCTTGCCCTTGAGGTTCTTCACCTCGTGGCGAGCGCCCTCACCAAAGTACAGATCGCGAGGATTGGTAAAACGTCCCATACTGTGCCTCCTAAACAAGCCCCTCTTAGACTTGTGTATATAACGGAGCACCCGATTGGCTCCGTTAGGACCGTTTTGCGCGTTGCCGGCGATGACAACGCACGATGTCTAAACGTCTCAACGCTCATACAAATACTATTTTACCGTTCTGGTTGGTCAGTTATTCACCTAAAGCTGCCAATGATGAAACGTTTTTTCTATCCTTGGAACCTCTTGCGTTGCGGTTATTGTCCCGAGCTGGGCAAACGTTTTATCAAGGTTGACTACATACCCCGGGCAGGACGGTGCCCCTCCAAAATATGCACCGTTCGCCGCCAAAAATCGACCGTTTGCGGCACCGTGATACCACTCGGTCGTCCAAGGTGCCGACATTTGTGCGACATCCGTCTTCGTGGTGCAAAGGTGCAAGTCCAAGTGCGGTACCCCCGGTGTGCCACATGCGGGTAAACTAGGACGTTATATAGAGACATTTGAACCCTAACCGCAGCAAAGGAGGCCCCATGGCATTCGATCCCATTCAAGAGGATTGCCATCGCCTCGTTCTTGAGGCCTTGCGCCGCGACAATATCCCGCTCACCGACGGTGCCGCCGTAGAGCGTCTGATGGAACAATTCACCCGCAACCCCGCGCCGCTCATCGTGCACGACCGCGACCGCGCCGGACATCTGATTGCCAAGGTTGTCGAGGCTGTCGACTACCGCATTCCCTTTATCCCCGACGATGCCCAAGCCGAGCAGGAAGAGGCCGCTGCCGAGAACATGCTTCGCGAGGCCGCCGCGCTCGATCCGACCAACTGGGATGCGCAGCGCATGTTGTGCGCCCTCACCGCTGACTCCAACGAGGAATACGTACAGTACTTGGTATCCAAGCGCGATGAAGTCGAGCATGACCTGGCACTCAAGATCGCCTCGGCGCAGGACCCCTATGAGCGCGAGGCCGCGGGCGACCTTATGCGCCGCCCCTACCTGCGCTGGCTTGCCGCTCTTGCATCGCGCGCCCTCATTAGCGGACGCTATCGCATGTCGCTCGAAGCTGCAAACCGCAGTCTGGAATTTGCGCCCAACGACCCCGCCGGCGTCCGCCACACCGCGATGCTCGCCATGGCAAAGCTCGAATACCCCGCCGAGGAGCTCAAGCGCTTTCGCTCTGCCCACTCCGTCCCCTATCTCGCCAACACGCCGCTGCGCCGTCGTCCCAAGGATGCAGAACGCGACTTGGACCCGTGGACGCTCATCGCGCTGATGAGCGCTGCCTGGCGCGAGCTGGATTACGAGGGCGCCGAACACTACCTGCGTATCCTTGCGCGCTCGTGCCCGCACGCAGCCGAGGCGCTCTACTTCCAAACCGAGTTTCCCGATGGCGTCTATGCCCGCGTCAACGTGGGTGCAGGCTCCACCGACGAGCTCGTCCTTGCACTCTCCGAGGCGACGCCGGTACTGCAGGAGGGCCTGGGCGCACCCGACAACGCCAGCTTTGCCGCCTGGGTCGCCACCAACGACATCGTGCGCTCCCAGATCGACGAGCGCATACTGCGGGCGGCCGAGCAGGGCTTGCCGTTTAAGGGAGGAGACCTCTAATGGATCCGAGCGTCTACATCCCCGCCTACCTGGAGCGCACCTATCTGGCGTCGCACCCCGAGCTCACCGATGCAGCACGCGAGCTTGTCCATAACGACATTAGCGCGAATCCCCAAAAGTATGCGCAGTCCGAGCATGCTCAGGCGCTGCTGTCCTATGCCGGTGTTCATCGCCACCTGCTCGACGAGCTCCATCGCATCGAGGACATGGGCAGCGACGAGGAGTTTGAGCAGACGCGCAACCGCTTGTTCGACGATATGCGTGATGAGCTGCTCAAGATCGTCCGCATCGATGCGCTGGCCGTCGATGCCCAGCTGCTCGCCATCATTTTGGCGGACACGCCCGTCGACGCCTGCCTGGGCGACCTGATGAAGCTCGAGACGAGCACGGCCGACTACCTGCAACAGAGCGTGCCCGGGTTTGATATGGAGGCCCCGCACTACTGGGCCAATAATGTTTTGGCCGACGGTGTCACCGCAGCGGACCTTACCGTGAGCGAGCCGGCCCTTATCGGGTGGCTTCACACACTCGAGGCCATCTCGCAGCTGTGCATGGCGAGCGCTCGTTACCGCGCCGCCGCCAACTATGCTCGCCGTGTCCTTAAGACGGAGGGCTATCCCACCCGGGCCGCCGGCACCGTATTGCTTGCCCTCGCCCGCCTGGAAGACCAGGACGGCTTTTTTGCCCTGGCGCATCAGCTCGAGGAACAGGTGGGGGCAGACGCACTCGAAAACTCTCCTTGGTACCTGCTCGCCCGCACGATCTTGCTGTTCAAAACAAACAAGATGCGCCCGGCGACGCGCGCGCTGCGTGAGTTCGCTAACCGTTGCGAGGGTGGCGCGTTCTTCTTGCTGAATCCCATGTACCAGACACCGTACCTTCCCTGCCGGCCCGAGCCACGCGATCCCTGGGATCTTTCGCACCAGGCAGTTTGGGAGGCCGACGGCATTATCTCGGACACCCCCGACTTTGCCCCCTGGGCCAACGCCTGCGAAGATGTATCGCAGCTCGCCCAGGAATTTGCGCGCCGCTACGGCTTTTAGCGACGCGATCGCCCCGACCATGTCATTCACGTTAGGAACGACTTCATGAACTTCCGCTCATCTCTTGCCTGCACCTCGAGCGATATCGCCCGCTGGGGACTGCGCTCTGTCCTCAAACGCCAGGGTGGCGTGCTTCCCGGCCGCATCGCCATGAAGATCGACCCCGAGCTGCTAAGCGACCTCGCGAGCCTGGTCGACCGCAGCGTGGTGATCACCGGTACTAATGGCAAGACCACCACCTCCAACCTCATCGCTGACGCCGTTGCTGCCAGCGGCGCTACCGTGGTATGCAACCGTGCCGGCAACAATATGGAGCCTGGTGTGGTGGGTGCTCTGCTCGAGGCCCGCGGCGGCCTTAAGCACACCAGCAGCGGCAAGCGCGTGGGCGTTTTTGAGTGCGACGAGCTCTACACGGTGCGCGTCCTGCCCAAGCTCAAACCGACGTACTTTGTGCTGCTCAACCTGTTCCGCGACCAGCTAGACCGCTACGGCGAGATCGACCATACCCAAGACGTCATCGCCCATGCGTTGGAGCTCTCTCCGACGACAACGCTCGTCTACAACGCCGACGATCCGCTGTGCGCCTCGATCGCCGCGCGCGTCCCCAACACGAGCATCGCCTTTGGCATCGACGGCGCCACGGGCATCGAGTCCGATCGCATTAGCGACTCGCGTTTTTGCTCGCAGTGCAACGCGCCGCTGGAGTATGACTACGTGCAATACGGCCAGCTCGGCGCCTACCATTGCCCCTCGTGCGGCTGGGCCCGCCCTGCGCTTGTCCGTCGCGTGACGGACGTTGAGCTTACCTGCGACGGCTACGGCTTTGACCTGGCCTTTGGACCCGAGGCCAACGCGCCCGCCGTGCACATCGCCACGCGCTACAACGGCCTGTACATGGTCTATAACGTCGCCGCCGCCTTCTTTGCGGCGCACGAGCTGGGCGTGGACGCGGCGCACCTGCAGCCCACGCTTAATGCCTACGTGCCCGCCGGCGGACGCATGGGCCGCTGGGATATTGCCGGCCGCACCGTCGAGGCCAACCTGGCCAAGAATCCCGTGGGCTTCGATCGCCAGATCCAGTCCATTAAAACGGCAGGTGGCAGGCTCTGCGCCTTCTTCCTAAACGATAACGATGCCGACGGCCACGATGTCTCGTGGATCTACGATGTCGACTTCGAGCGCATCGCCGACACGCCGGATCTTGTCGCCTTTGCCGGAGGCACGCGTGCGCACGACATGCAGGTACGCCTCAAGTACGCCGGCATCGATGCCGCGATTATCTCGGACGTCGCGCAGGCGATCGGCGCCGTGGCAGACGAGGCCGCCGATGACACCTTCTACGCCGTCGCCAACTACACGGCCTTCCCGCCGCTGGTCAAGGAACTCGACGGGCTTAAAGACGACGATGCAAGCTCGATTGTCTCCCACGCCATAACGCGCGCCGATGGTAGCGCTGTCCCCACCGATATTGCGCCGGTCGAGCTTTCGCGCCCCCTGCGTATCGTCTACCTGTACCCCGATGCCCTCAACCTCTATGCCGACGGCGGCAACGTTATCGCCCTCGAGCGCCGCTGCGCCTGGCGTGGCATTCCCGCGCGTGTAGACGAGGTCCGTATGGGCGAAACGCTTGATTTGACCGATGCCGATATCGTCATGATGGGTGGCGGCTCCGACCGCGACCAGCTAGCCGTGGCACACGAGCTGCTCGCCCAAAAAGACAAGGTCGCGGCCTATGTTGAGGATGGCGGCTCGCTGCTTGCCATCTGTGGCGGCTATCAGCTGCTCGGCCGTTCGTACTATATGGGCGAGGATCGCATCGAGGGTCTGGGGGTCATTGCCGCCGAAACCGCACGCGGCTCCGACCGCCTGATCGGCAACGTCGCCGTCAAGACCGACCTGGCACCCGAGCCCTTTGTCGGATTCGAGAACCACGGCGGCCGCACGCTTTTGGACGTCGATGCCACGCCGCTCGGAACGTCCGTCGTCACGGGCACCGGCAACAACGGCGACGATGGCTTTGAGGGTCTGATCTACAGGGGAGTCATCGGCACGTACCTGCACGGACCAGCGCTGCCCAAAAACCCCGAACTTGCCGACTGGCTCATCGCCCACGCCCTTGAGCGCCGTGGCGACGCACAGGCCGCCGCCCTGCTGCCGCTCAAACCCCTCGACGACACCTACGAGCACGCCGCCCACGACGCCGCGATGAAGCTCCTCCCCTAACGCCCCACCACCACAAAGGGGACAGGCACCTTTGTGGTGGTTTTCCAGTTTGCCAACGATATACGCGCCGACAAAAAAGTCTGCTATACTCTTTCCCGCTGTCCCCATCGTCTAGCGGCCAAGGACGCCACCCTTTCAAGGTGGATATCGCGGGTTCGAATCCCGCTGGGGGCACCATTTGAAATGCAAAGCCCGTTACCCTTGTGGTGACGGGCTTTTTTCTTCTCCAACGCCGGGATTCGAACCCGACAGGGTGCGGAGCTGAGGAAACGCGTAAGCGTTTTCCAGCGCAGCACGCAAGGAGCGGAGCGACGCAGCGAAAGCGGGCGGCGCCAGCCGCACGCGGACATCCCGCTGGGGGCACCACTGAATCTGAGAAGCCCGTTGCCCTCGCGGCGGCGGGCTTTTTGCTACCCATGCGCCGGGATTCGAACCCCGAAGGCATAAAATCACACTGTCATCCAAGGGCCCGTGGACAAAAAATAGCAAATATGAGTACTGTTACCAATTTAGTAACAGCGATTTCATGCCATCAGAAGGCGATTTGGACACAAGGCGTCCTACGGCGGAGGAATTGCAGGCGTTTATCAGCTAAGTACTTGGACATATGTTGCGTAACACTGCATATTTTGCAAAAAGATAATGCTACAGGGCTTGTGACAGTACTCATATTTGACGTTTTTTGCCCACGGCCCCTTATTGCGTGGGCGAATCAGTTGCAAAGCGGGATCCAAAGCGTCCTTCGCAAACAAAAAGCCGGGGCCCACGCGATGCGGACCCCGGCTCAATACCGTGACGATATGTCGGTTACGTTCTACACGTAGAACAGAATGTCGTCGTAGGTCGGAACCGGCCAGTAGTCGGCGGCCACGATCTCCTCCATTGCGTCCACGGCGGCACGCAGCGTATCCATAGCGGGAACGACCTCGTGCGCGTATACGTTGGCCTGCTCCTGGCCATCGAGAGCCTCGGCCTTCTGATGTACGGCGTCGAGCGCCTTGATGGAGTCGTTGATGGCGGTGATACCGTTGCAGAGCTTGTTGAGCGTGTTCTGCTCGCACTGCATGGCGGCCTCAGCACCGGCGGCACGAATAGTCTCAAGGCCCTTAGCGACCTTGGTGGCATAGGCGGTAATGACCGGGCGATAGGTACGACGCGCCTCGCGAACCATCGTGGTAGCCTCGATGTTCATGAGCTTGTTGTACTTCTCGAGCTTGCAGTCATAGCGGCACTGGGCCTCGGCGCGGGTCAGGACACCCGTCTCCTCAAAGAGCGCAATGGCCTTATCGGAAACAAAGGCGGGAAGAGCGTCGGCCGTGGTCTTGTTGTTGGCAAGGCCGCGCTTCTCGGCCTCGATGGGCCACTCGTCGGAGTAACCGTCGCCGGAGAACAGGATGCGCTGGTGATCGGTCAGCACCTTCTTGCAGTACTCGAGCGCGGCGTCCTGGAACTTATCCTCGGGCGTACCCTCGAGTGCGTCGGCGAAGGACTTGAGCGACTTGGCCACGGCGGCATCGAGCACCAGGTTGGAGTCGGAGACGTTCTGCTCGGAGCCGCAGGCACGGAACTCGAACTTGTTGCCGGTGAAGGCAAAGGGGGAGGTGCGGTTGCGGTCGGTGTTGTCCTGCATCAGCTTGGGCAGGGTATCGGCGCCCAGGTCGAGCACGCCGCGCGTGGCATGGACGGAAGCCTTGCCATCGATGATCTTCTCGACAACCTCGGTAAGCTGGTCGCCCAGGAAGATGGACATAATCGCCGGAGGAGCCTCGTTGGCGCCCAGACGATGATCGTTGCCGGCCGAGGCAACGGAGGCGCGCAAGAGCTCCTGATAGTTATCGACGGCCTCGATCACCGCGGTGAGGAAGACGATGAACTGCAGGTTATCGAGCGGAGTGTCGCCCGGGTCAAGCAGGTTCTCGGACTCGGTGCCAAGCGACCAGTTATTGTGCTTGCCCGAACCGTTGATGCCCTCGAAGGGCTTCTCGTGCAGCAGGCAGACCAAGTCGTGGCGGGAGGCGATGAGCTTCATCTTCTCCATCATGACCAGATTCTGGTCGATGGCCTCGTTGACCTCGCCGTAGACAGGGGCGAGCTCATGCTGGCAGGGAGCGACCTCGTTGTGCTTGGTCTTGGCAGGAATGCCAAGCGCCCACAGTTCATCGTCCAGGTCCTTCATATAGGACGAGACGGTGGGGCGGATAGCGCCAAAGTAGTGCTCCTCGAGCTCCTGGCCCTTGCAGGGAGCAGCACCAAAGAGGGTGCGCCCGGTGATGACCAGGTCCCTGCGCTTGCGGTAAGCGTCCTTCTTGATCAGGAAGTACTCCTGCTCATCGCCCACGGAAGGAACGACCTTCTTGGGGGTCTTACCAAACAGCGCCAAAACGCGCTTGGACTCACGCGAGAGTGCGGTCATGGAGCGCAGCAGCGGAGTCTTCTTGTCCAGGGCCTCGCCCGTGTAGGAGCAAAAAGCCGTGGGGATGCACAGGACATCGTCCTTAATGAATGCGGGGCTGGTGGGATCCCAAGCGGTGTAGCCACGGGCCTCGAAGGTGGCACGCAGGCCGCCGTTGGGGAAGCTGGAGGCGTCCGGCTCGCCCTGGATGAGGTTCTTGCCCGTAAACTTGGTAATGGCGGTGCCGTCGTGGTTGGGCTCGAGGAAGCTGTCGTGCTTCTCGGAAGTAATGCCCGAAAGCGGCTGGAACCAGTGCGCGTAGTGCGTCGCGCCCTTGGAGATGGCCCAGACCTTCATGGCGTGGGCAACGGCGTTGGCCACATCCAGGTCGAGCGGCTCACCGTCCTCGAGGGTTGCAGCAAGGCGCTTCCAAATGTCCTTGGGGAGGTAGTCCTTCATGACTTCCTCAGAGAACACCATGGTCCCGAAGCGGTCAGTAAGTTCGGCCATACGGAACTCCCTTCGTATCGGCACCGCGTGAGAAGCGGTGTTGATTACTAACGAACGAGTCATAGATTAGGCTCGTCGTGTTTCCGCAACATTACCGTTATGTTGCTGTCACGAAACCAATCAATGAGGTTACCGCATCGCGGCGGCGTTGCCGCCCTCAACAGCCAATCAACTGTATAAATTGCAGACCTCTCCCCATGGTTTAAGGGTAGTCAATTTGGGATGGGGCTCTATTAACTGGTATTTCGCATCAGATACCAGTCTTTATAGCCCCATCCTAGATTGACCGCTCTGCTATAGGGAATGTCGATAGCAAGGCATCTTTGATTGGTATCCCCGAATAGCGAGTGAAACTCCACCGTGACACAGTGGTGCTGTAGAATCCTTACAACACATCACACTATTACGTATCTAAAGGAGCACGATATGCGCGTCGACGAGGTTTTTAAGCAGGCAGCATCCCAGGGCACCGCACCCGTTTCGTTTGAGATGTTCCCGCCCAAGGGCGAGCTTACCCTCAACACGGCTCGCGAGGTGGCAGGCAATCTGTGCAAGCTTTCGCCGAGCTTTGTCTCGGTCACTTGTTCCGCTGGCGGCTCGGGCAACGGTGCCACCACCGCCCCCATCGCGCATATGATTACGAGCGAATTCGATACGCCCTCGGTGGCGCACCTCACCTGTGTGGGCCGTACCCACGCCGATATCGCCGCCAAGATCGATGAGTACCGCACCGCCGGCGTGGAAAACATCCTGGCCCTGCGTGGCGATCTCCCTGCCGGCGCGACCGAGGACGACAAGCCCGCCTCGGACTACGCCTACGCCCGCGACCTCATCCCCGAGCTCGTCGACGCCGGCTTTTGTGTGGGCGCCGCAGCCTACCCCGAGGGCCACATTGCCTGCGAGGATCTCAACCTCTCGGTCGAGCACCTCAAGCAAAAGCAAGACGCCGGCGCGAGCTTCTTTGTGACGCAGCTCTTCTTTGATAACGAGTGCTTCTATCGCTTCCGCGAGCTTGCCGACAAGGCCGGCATCACCGTGCCCATTACCGCGGGCATCATGCCGTTTATGGGCAAGTCGCAGATCAGCCGCATGGTCTTTATGTGCGGCGCGTCGCTGCCCTCCCCCGTCATCAAGATTCTCGCCAAGTACGAGAACGACCCCGAGAGCCTGCAGGCAGCCGGTGTAGATTATGCCGCCCGTCAGCTTTGCGACCTTAAGGAGCACGGCGCCGCCGGTCTGCACCTGTACACTATGAATCGTCCTGCGATCGCCGCGACTATTATGGAGCGCCTGGGGTAATGGAAAAACCGCACATCGATACAACCGCTGTCGAAGTGCCGGCCGACTTTGCGTCGCCGGCGCTTTACCGTGTCGATGCTGCGCACCATCCCCGTGTCGACCGTGCCGAGATGCTGCGGTATCTGGGTTACGGCGGCCAGCAGATTGAGCCCGAGCTGTCACGACGTATTGAGCTTGTGGTCGAGCGCCTTGAGCTGGACATTGAGCCCCGCGGCGTGCGGCGCGTGTTTACCGTCGATGCCACGGGCGTGGACGAGCAGGGAGAGCCTTGCATCCGTCTGGTCGGCACCAACGTTGAGCTGCGCGGTCGCGACATCTATCGACATCTCAAGGACGCCCGCATGGCCGCGCTGATGGCCTGCACCCTCGGCATGGACGCCGAGCGTCGTCTGCGCACCACGGGAGCCCAGCAGCCCCTGGAGGGAGCCGTGCTCGACGCCGCATGCTCTGCCTATGTAGAAGCCGCCGTCGAGCAGATGGACCAGCAGGTTAAGGCTGCGGCCGCCGCACACGGACTCGCCGGCAACTGGCGCTTTAGTCCCGGCTACGGCGACTGCCCGCTCTCGGCCCAGCGCTCGATCGTCAATGCGCTCAACGCCACGCGGCTCATCGGCCTGACCGTCACGCCCACCAGCCTGCTCATGCCCACCAAAAGCGTGACCGCGGTGATCGGTCTGTTCGACGGCGAAGTCCACGACGCCCAGACCCGCCCCACCTGCAATATCTGCCGCATGCGCGAGCACTGCCGCTTCCGCGCCGCCCACACCACCTGCTATTCCAGCCATTAGGAGCCCTCAATGTTTACTCCGCTTATCACTCATGATTCTGACGGCACTGCATTGGCGGCACCCGTTGATGCCGCACGTCGCAACGGAGCCACGTACAAGGCGCGCACGATCGACGATCTGCGCATTAAGGACGATCGCCTGCGTGCGGCCATCGAGGGCACGGGACACCTGCTGTTCGACGGCGGCATGGGCACCATGCTGCAGGCCGCTGGCATGAAGGCGGGCGCCCTGCCCGAGCTGCTCAACTTTGAGGAACCCCAGGTCATTACCGACATTCAGCGACAGTACGTCGAGGCCGGCTGCGACGTGATCACCGCCAACACCTTTGGTGCCAACGCCCACAAGCTCGACAGTACCGCCACCGTGGCAGATGTCTTTGCCGCCGCTGTCGCCTGCGCCCGTGCAGCCGGTGCCCACTACGTCGCCGGCGATATCGGCCCCATCGGCGCGCTGCTGCGCCCCTTGGGTACCCTCAGCTTCGACGAGGCCTACGACCTCTTTGCCGAGGAGGTGCGCTCTGGCGTCGCCGCGGGTGTGGACCTCTTTATTATCGAGACTATGACCGACCTTGCCGAGATCAAGGCGGCCGTCCTCGCCTGCCGCGAGAACTCCGACCTGCCCGTCTTTGCCACCATGACCTTTGAGGAAGACGGACGCACCTTCTTGGGCACGAGCCCCGAGGTCGCCGCCATCACCCTCGACGCCATCGGCGCCGACGTTTTGGGCATCAACTGCAGCCAGGGCCCGGCCGAGCTCCGAGGACTCGCCGCGCGTATGCTCACCGTTACGGACAAGCCCGTTATGGTGCAGGCCAATGCGGGACTGCCCCGCGTGGACGATGACGGAAACACCGTCTTTGATATCCAGGCACCCGAATACGCCGAGGCCGTCGCTGGCATGATTGAGGACGGCGTGAGCGTCGTGGGCGGCTGCTGCGGCACCACGCCGGCGCACATGGCCGCTTTGCGCACGCTTATCGATAACCACACGCCCAGCACGCGCCGCCGCAAGCCCAGCATGTCGGTCACGAGCGCCCAAACGGTCGTGGACCTTCCCAGCGACGGCCACAAGATTGCCGTCATCGGCGAGCGCATCAACCCCACCGGTAAAAAACGCCTGCAGCAGGCCCTGCGCGACGGCGATCTGGACTACGTGGTGAGCCAGGGCATCAGCCAGCAGGAGCAGGGCGCCGACATCCTGGACGTCAACGTGGGCCTGCCCGAGATCGACGAGGTCAAGATTATCCAACAGGCCACCGAGCAGCTCCAAGGCTCCACGCTGTTGCCGCTGCAGATCGACTCCACCGATCCCGCCGCCGTCGAGGCCGCCGTACGCCGCTATGCCGGCAAGCCCATCATCAACTCCGTCAACGGCAAACAGCAGATCATGGATGAGATCTTTCCGCTGGTTGCCCACTACGGCACCAACGTCGTCGGCCTTACGCTCGACGAAGGCGGCATCCCCGATACCGCCGAGGCCCGCTTCGCCATCGCCGAGCGCATCGTGGCCGAGGCCGCCCGCTACGGCATCGGCCCGGACCGCATCCTCATCGACTGCCTGGTCATGACCGCCTCGACCAACCAGCGCCAGGCCGAGCAGATCCTGCGCGCCATGTCCCTGTGCAAGGAGCGCCTGGGCGTCAAATGCGCGCTCGGCGTGTCGAACATCAGCTTTGGCCTGCCCGCTCGCCCGCTGCTGGGCTCGGTCTTTTTGGCCGCCGCCTTTGGTGCAGGTCTGGACGCCCCCATCATGAACCCGGGCTCCAAGCGCTTTATGGACACCGTCTACAGCTATCGCGTCCTGAGCGTTGAGGACGAGGGCTCGACCGGATACATCGAGCGCTATGCCGGCTGGACCGATCCGTACAAGATCGCCGCCAACCCGGCAGCGGCTCAGGCCGCATCGAGTGATGCCGCGCCTGCTGCTGGCACCGCCGGCACTGACGGCAACGACGACCCGATTCGTCGAATGGTCGTCTCGGGCCGCAAAGGCGAGATCGCTGCCGAGACCGAGCGTCTGCTGACAGACCACGACGCTATGGACCTCATCAACAATCACTTTATCCCCGCTCTCGACGAGGTTGGCGTCCTCTTTGACCAGGGAAAGTTCTTCTTGCCGCAGCTCATGGCCTCGGCCGAAGCCGCACGCGTGGGCTTCGACACCATCAAGCGCCTGATGCCCGCCGGCGAGATCGCCGACAAGGGCAAGATCTGCGTGGCCACCGTCAAGGGCGACATCCACGATATTGGCAAGAACATCGTCAAAATGCTGCTCGACAACTACGGCTACACCGTCTTTGACCTGGGCCGCGATGTCGATCCGCAGGAGGTACTCAAGACCGTCAAGGAGCGCGATATCAAACTCGTCGGCCTCTCGGCGCTTATGACCACCACCGTCGTCGCCATGGAGGAGACCATCAAGCTGCTCCATGCCGAGGTTCCGGGCGTCAAGATTATCGTAGGCGGCGCCGTGCTCACCCCCGAATACGCCAAGCAGATCGGCGCGGACTACTACGCCAAGGATGCCGCCGAAAGCGCGCGCATTGCCGAAGAGGTCTTTGGGCAGTAACACAACGGAAACAACCGAGCACTAAAACGTGCCGCACGCGCCACTTGGCACGTGCGGCACGTTAGAATAGATAAGACTATGCTCGTTTTGGCAGATAGGAGCGCAAGGATGGCGATCACGCCTGCAGAAATCGCGGAAACCCGCGGCATGGTTGAGGAGCAGAACCTCGACATCAGGACCATCACCATGGGTGTTTCGCTCATGGGTTGCGGCGACGAGAACCTCGACCGCATGTGCACGAAGATCTACGACCACGTGACGCACACGGCTGAGCATCTGGTCGAGACCGCCGAGAACCTCGAGCGCGAGTACGGTATCCCCATCGTCAACAAGCGCGTTTCCGTCACCCCGGTGGCGCAGATCGCCGCGTGCTGCAAGGATGAGGACCTCACCCCCATCGCGCACGCCCTCGACCGCGCGGCCGAGACACTCGGCATCGATTACCTGGGCGGCTTCTCCGCACTCGTCCAGAAGGGCATCGGCGACGCCGATCGCCGCGTTATCCAGTCCATCCCCCAGGCGCTCGCCACCACGAGCCGCGTCTGCTCCAGCGTCAACGTCGCCAGCCTGCGCGCCGGTATCAACATGGATGCCGTGCTCATGGCCGCCCAGACTATCATCGATGCCGCTAAACTCACGGCCGACCAGGATTCCGTCGGCGCTTCCAAGTTTGTCTGCTTTGCCAACATGGTCGAGGACTCCCCGTTTATGGCGGGCGCCGTCCACGGCGGTGGCGAGGCCGACGCCGTCATCAACGTAGGCGTCTCGGGCCCCGGCGTTATGGCCGCAGCCCTGGAGACGCTGCCCGATTCCGCCTCGATGATGGAAGTCGCCGAAAAGATTAAGCAGACCGCCTTTAAGATCACCCGTGCCGGCGAGCTCATGAGCCGCGAGGCCGCCCATCGTCTGGGTGTCGAGAAGGGCATTGTCGACCTGTCGCTGGCTCCCACGCCTGCCATCGGCGACTCCGTCGCGCGCATCCTCGAGATCATCGGCGTGGGCACCTGCGGTGGCCCGGGCACGACCTGCGCGCTCGCCATGCTCAACGATGCCGTCAAGAAGGGCGGCGTCATGGCCAGCTCCAGCGTGGGCGGTCTTTCCGGCGCCTTTATCCCCGTGTCCGAGGACGCCGGCATGATCGCCGCCGTCGAGGCCGGTGCGCTTTCGCTCGAGAAGCTCGAGGCCATGACCTGCGTGTGCTCCGTGGGCCTGGACATGATCGCCATCCCCGGCGACACCCCGGTCGAGACCATCGCCGGCATCATCGCCGACGAGATGGCCATCGGCGTCATCAACAACAAGACCACGGCCGTCCGCGTGATTCCTGCCATCGGCAAGGGCGTGGGTGACTGCGTCGAGTACGGCGGCCTGTTCGGCCGTGCGCCCATCATGCCGGTGAACCCCAACGCCGGCACCGTGCTTGCCCATCGCGGTGGACGCTTCCCGGCGCCGCTGAACTCGCTGAAGAACTAGCTGAGGGGGACTGGCGAGGAGCCCCGGGGAGGGCAAATATATAAGGTCGCCTGCTCGGACAGTCCTGGCTCGCACGGAGAGCACATTAAGTGCTCTCCGGCTCGTGCGGAACTCGCGATCGACCTTATATATTTGCCCTCCCCGGGGCTCCCGCACAACGGGACCTCAGTTGGGTTCTATCCCGGTTGCAGTTGCTTCGCTCCTGCACCACTTGGCTGGTGCGGCGGTTTGGCGTTGGAACGGTTCTTTTTCTGATATATGCTGGTTGCGGCTCTTCTTTTGGGAGGAGTCGCTTTTTTGTTGTGAGGGGGATGGCCCGTGGCTGATGGTGTAATTCAATCTGAGCTGCTTTCTGCTGATTGGAATGGCGAATGGATGCGTCTGCAAGCTGATCGGCGACGGGCTGTTGATTCTTTTGAGTGGGATAAGCGGGCTCGGCATTTTCGTCCGCTGGAGACTGCTCCGTATACGCGGGATTTTATAAAGCTGCTGGCGCTTGATCCTGGTGAGTCGGTGCTCGATATGGGGTGCGGGGCTGGGTCGATTGCTATTCCGCTTGCTCAGGCTGGACATCCTATAATTGCAGCCGACTTCTCCCCCGCTATGTTGGGCACCCTTGATGCCGGCGTTGAGTACTATGGGCTCGAGGACCTGATTACGCCGCTTGAGCTTGCCTGGGATGATGATTGGGATCTGGTTGGGCCGGTTGCCAAGGCTGTTGATGTTGCCTTTGCGAGTCGCTCGGTTACTACGAACGACCTGAAGGGGGCGCTTGCCAAGCTTGACCGTACGGCTCGTCGGCGTTGTGCCGTCACGATGGTCGCCAACTCCAGACCGCGTTATGACCTGCACTTGATGAACGCCATCGGCGACTCGGTTACCTGTAGCAATGGTTTTGTGTACGCCTTTAACATCCTTATTCAGATGGGGGCACTGCCGCAGGTCACGTATTTTGAATCGCCCCGACGCGACACCTTCGATAGTCTCGAAGCGGGCGTGGCAGACTTTTCTCGCATGCTCGAACATGGCAACGAGGATAAGATCGACCGCCTGCGCGACTATATCGCCCACCACATGATCGAGAACCCCCATGCCGGCGAGCCGGGATCCAAGGGCGTACCGCAGGGACGCTACATGCTCGACCACATCCGCAAAGTCCGATGGGCGTTTATCGCCTGGGAGCCGGTCTCCGTACCCCGCCCGTAGCCCATCTAAAGCTTGCATCGTCTTCCCGTCCGGCATCCGCATTCTTTGCGAACTGGGCAAACGCGCTCCACACCGCGCCGTTCCTGCGCTATCGTGGGACAGCTCACGTAGATTAAGGCCCCATCGCGGGGCGCCCCATACATAGAAAGCGAGAACCCATGGCACTGACAGGAGCCCAGGTCAAGCAGCTTCGCAGCATGGCCCATCACCTCAACCCCGCCATCATCATCGGTAAGTCCGATGTCAACGAGGGCACCGTCGAGCAGACGGTTGCCTACCTGGAGAAGCACGAGCTCGTTAAGTGCTCCGTGCTGGACGGCTCCAGCCTTTCTGCCCGCGAGGCCGCCGAGGAGCTCGCTGAGCGCTGCCACGCCGACGTCGTTCAGGTTATCGGCCGCAAGTTCTCGCTGTATCGCGAGTCCTCGCGCAAGGATATCGAGAAGATCAAGCTCGTCTAAAACCGACTGGCCATACCGAGTAGTCCGCGGGCGTCCGATTGATTCGGACGCCCGTTTTTTATCGCTCGACAAGCACGCGCTTGAGTCTGCCTTCGACCAGGCGCTCATACAGACGCCTTGTCTCGGGCTCGGGCACGCCTTGAACCTGCTCTCTTAGGTGGTGCATGTGGCCGCTGTACAACTCAACAACATCGCGACGTCGTCCCGCCGCACCGTAAACGCGCATGGCGCAGCGAACCATGTCCTCGCGCGCCGTCTCCTGGCGAAGCCCCGATTCCACGAGCCAAATTGCCGATTGCAGGTCATTTTCCTCGAGAGCGGCATTCGCTCCCCTAATCATGCAGTCGATGTACTTGGATTGCATAATGTGGCGCATACGCGTAAAGAACGTGGGATTGCAACCGGTGGGAACATACAGCGGGCCCGCGTAGAGTTGCTCGACCTTAAGACATAGCTCAACCAGGTGAGGGCCTCTCGCACCCATACGGTTTCCCAAGATCTCACGGCTCAGCTGGTCAAAGAGCCTTACATCGGTCTTAACGTAGTCGCCGTTGAGCCCAATGCACTCGTTTTGGATGACCACGCACGTCTTTCCGTCTGGCGTTGGGCCCAAAGCCGAGCGCAAGCGCGATACCGTCGAATACAGATTGTTGCGCGCGGCGTTAAACTCGGCATGGGGCCACAACTCCATGGCGATTGTCTCGCGGTCGACCATGGCATCCATACCCAGCGCAAGACGTTCGGCAAGTGTTGCCGCCTTTTTGCGACGCCACATCTTATCCGTGATGGGAAAACCGTCGCGCTCGGCGCGAAACGCGCCAAACATGCGCATCTCAATATGACCGATGGTATCGACAGCCTCAACCTCGCCCGCCTGGAACAGGTGCTCGCTTTCACCCTCAAAGTCATCGCGTAGTGAATACCGTGACAGCTCGCGCACCGGAAGCTTCTTGCGAATCCTAGCGGCAGGCTCGCCCAGGCAATGCATCGCAAGACGCGCAAAAAGCCGATACGATGGGTCTAAAATCCCCGAGCGATTCATAGACATCCAGGCAGCAAGATCGCTATCGCGGCCCGCAGCGGCCAGGTGCAGCGCCACGATCCAAGCTTCTGAGCCACCGACCTGCGTCTTGCTAATATCAAGCAGCTCCGCCTCTTCGCGAACCGATACCAGCGACGTATTGCGCAGATACGCCACGCGCTCCAGCAGCAAAGCGTTTTCGCGCATGTACGTAATCGATTCGTCGGCGAGCTTGAGCACCTGGACCGCGCGGAACTTTGCGTTGACCGGCCGCCCCTCCGCCAGCGATTGCCAGCCCTCCAGCAATAGCCCAAACAGCTGAATTTGATTGTCGCGAACACGCACCGCAAAGCGGTCGAGCTCGCCAAACGCCACATCGTCGGTCACGGGCAAGCCCGCGAGCAGGCGCCGCGCCGCCAGCACCATACGCAGCCAAATGGATGGCGCCTTAAGCCCGCGGATATCGAGCGCCTCGAGTATCTGCGCCATCTTGTCATCGCGCTCGTCGGGTTTAGCAAACGAGCCGTCGAACAGCTCCACCAGCATATGGTCGGCCTGTATGAGAATCCCCGCGATGTCGAGCTCGCAATCATAGGCTTTGCGCGCCTTGAGCTTCGCGAGAACATTGCCGTCTTTCGCTCGCTCGGTTAGGTGGCGCTTGACCTCGATATGCGCGGACAGCATGTCGAGCACCTCGCAGGATGTCTGTTCTTGCACAACAGGGTTGGCGGGAAGCCCCAGGTCATTGTCGCCGTAAAAGGCGATAGTGAGCGCCTGGGCTATTTTCCAGGTAGCGGGGTCGAGCTCGCGCGCCGCCTGATCGCCCGCACGTTCGATAATGGACGCCATATACCTTGCGAGCTTTGTATTGCACACGCTGACAGCCGCCAGATACACGCCGAGCGCCTCGGCGGGTGCCGGCTCTTTCTCCTGCTTTTCCGCATTGACCATCGCCGTCGTCGCGCGGCAAATGTCCCCTCCGTGCCCGGTCAGGGCAAGATCGGCCCCATACTGCCCGGCAAGTTCCAACACCACATGGCGGTCCAAGAACGCGTCGGCCAGGTCCATAGCCAAATCGCATCGGCCCGCCTTAATCAAAATGCGAGCAGCCCGCGATACAAGTTCGGGACGGATCTCGGCAACGAGCTTTCGCAGCCTCAGGCGCGCGTTGTCCTTAGCGCCCAAACACCTAAAGGTGCGATCAGACGGATCCACGCCAAAAAACGGATAATCGCGCACAAAGATGGACTGGTCGATCATCGAAAGCCTTACACCGCACGCCTCCAGCTCCGCAATGCGGCCCTCGCCCATCAGCACCATCAAGCAGGCAACGGTAAACAACAGGTTGTTCTCGAGCGATGCGAGATCTGCCAGCGCCGCACCGTACACGTTGACGATTTCGTTCTCGAGCAACCCGGAAACATCGCCCTGTCCATACATTCCCGTCTGCAGGGCAGATACCAGCTCTGGCACACCCTGCGTGAGCCGATAAAAATCGAGCGATGTACTGATCGAAAACGCCGTAGCCCATGACGAATACTCATAGGCGTGCACCTTGAGCATCTGCGCATTGACTTTTACAGAATCGCCCAGCCCGTGGATAAGCAATCGGTTGGAGGGGCGGCAAGTAATAAAGACCCCCGTCCCCGTAGCACGTAAGCTGCGGATTCGATCGATGAGGTCCTCTGTTTCGCGCTGCTCGAGATTGGGCACGTTGTCGATTGCCACGAGCGAATGCGGTTTGTCCTTAAGCTCATCGGCGACAACCTCGAGCTGCATAAAGAGCTCGCGTCCAATCGCGCGGTCGGCCTCGATTATCCGAACCGGCCCTCGCGTGGGATCCGATTTAACTTCCTGCACGTATTGCAGCAATACCGACGTCTTACCAAACCCGTCGGGCGCGTAAAGCAGAACGATTCCTGCCTTGCGCCCTTTAACGATGAGCTCGTTCATCAAGCGATCGCGCCGCACCATATAGCCGCCGCCCGTCGGCATCAACTCGAGGTCGTCCGTATTGCCCAGATCGTTTACCATGCCTGCTCCTCAACTCGACCATATGGACACCGTAGCTGCAGGACCATATGAGCCACCCCGTGAATAGCGCGACTTAGAGTTTTTGGTTGTCTGCCGGTACGTGTTTGGCAAGTTTTTGTACAGCGAGGCCCGATGGTAATTTATCCCCCGACCAATAGGTCTTTGCGCAGGTCAATGCGCTTGCCAGCATGTCCTATCCAATTTGCAGTGTAGCGCAGCCGTCTGTTTTTATTTGAGTTGCGCAACTCGCCTATTCCTCGCTACCGCTTGCGACTCTATAGTGGCAAATGTGCATAGAATCTGGTACGGAATGAATCTCATGATTTAGAGCCCACTCGCCAAGCATGTGGCAAGGTTTCCGTCATGCACACATTACGGCCCGCATCCACTAAAAAGGCCCCCGCAAAGCGAGGGCCTTTTGGAAAGCTATGTAAGATCGCTTGGTCGCGTTACTCGCAGAGCGAAAGAGCGGCCTCGTCAGCAACGACGACGCAATTGGTGTGGAGCTGCAGGATCGAAGCGGGGCACTCGGGCGTAACCGGGCCATAGCACATATCGTGCACAGCCTGAGCCTTGGCCTCACCGTTGGCGACAACCAGGATCATGCGGGCATACATGATGGTCTGGGTGCCCATGGTGTAAGCCTGACGGGGCACATCATCGATGCTGTCGAACAGGCGGCTGTTGGCCTGAATGGTGCTCTCGGTCAGATCGACGCAGTGCGTACCCTTGGAGAAGTGGTCATCGGGCTCGTTGAAGCCAATATGACCGTTATTACCAATGCCGAGCAGCTGCAGATCCGGGTAACCGGCGGCAGCGACGATCTTGTCGTACTCGGAGCAGGCAGCAGCGGCATCGGGGTTGGAGCCATCGGGCACGTGCGTGTTGTTCAGATCAATATTGATGTGATCGAAGAAGTTCTCGCGCATAAAGTAGTGATAGCTCTGGGGATCGTCGTGCGAAAGACCACGATACTCGTCCAGGTTATAGGTGCTGACCTCGGCGAAGTCGACGTCGCCCTTCTCGTACCAAGCGGCGAGCTGCTTGTAGGCGCCAATCGGGGTGGAGCCGGTGGCAAGACCCAGTACGCAATCGGGCTTGAGGATAACCTGGGCCGAGATGATATTGGCGGCCTTGCGGCTCATATCCTCGTAGTCTTTAGCTTTAATGATTTTCATTACGCGTCCTTTCTCGTACAAGAGAGGCAAGGCTCCCCTTACAAGCACTTGCCCGCGGCCCGCGTCGGCCGCAACCAACGTGTGCGGCCACCAGGGCGAGGTCGCGTAATGTATGTGTCTCGTGTCTAGCCGCGTCGAGGCCCCTGCCCGTCCACGGTGACCCAAAGCTGTTTAGCCTCGGACGTTTCCCATCTTGCCACGGAGGGCGTCCTCTTTCAAGGGCGCCCTCCGTAAACGTGTTTGAATTGTAGGCTAAAGGCCAAAAGCACCAACTAGCGCTCGCGAGCGACGATAAGCTGGTCCATCTCCTCGACATGCTCGCCAACGGAGCCCTTGATGCTCGAGAACTCAACGGAGTTGCACACCAAGATGGGAACCGTCACATCGTAGCCCTCGGCAGCAATTGCCTCGCGATCGAACTCGATAAGTACATCGCCCTTATGGACAATATCGCCCACCTGCGCATGTACAGTAAAATGCTTGCCCTCGAGCTGAACAGTGTCCAAACCAACGTGAATAAGCACGTCCAAGCCATCGACCGTGTTAAGCGCAACGGCATGACCCGTGGGAAAAATCGCCTCGACCTTAGCATCCGTCGGCGCAATCACACGTGTGCCCGTGGGCTGAATCGCCACGCCCTGACCCAAAAGGCCAGTGGCAAACGTCTGGTCGTTTACCTCGGAAAGCGGAATGACATCGCCCGAGATGGGAGCATCCAGCGTAAGGACTCGACCACGCATACCAAAAGACCTTAGGACTTTAGTGAACATGCTCCCCCTCGGACATACCGATCAATCAAAATAACCTTAACAGTTTACCACTTGGCACCCGTTTTTGACCATTAGGGAAGTTCGCGCTTGACAACCTCGACGATGTCGTCGACAACGCGCTGGGTCAGCTCGTGCGTCTCGGCCTCGGCCATCACGCGGACCAGCGGCTCAGTACCGCTCGGGCGCACCAGAATGCGGCCGCGGCCGTCAAGCTCCTTCTCGGCAGCAGCGACGGCATCCCAGATGGGCTGGCAATCGTCCAGACCAGCCTTGTTGTCGGAATGCACGTTAACGAGTACCTGCGGGTACTTCTTCATGATGCCGGCAAGATCGGTGAGGGTACGACCGGTGCGCTTGAGCACGGCCAGCAGCTGCAGAGCCGTCACCAGGCCGTCACCGGTGGTGTTGTGCTCTAGGAAGATGATGTGGCCGGACTGTTCGCCGCCGATGACGGCGCCGTCCGCGAGCATGCGCTCAAGAACATAACGGTCGCCCACAGCGGTCTGAACCATTTCGAAGCCCTGCTCCTTCATAGCGATGGAGAAACCCAGGTTGCACATGACGGTCGAGACGATCTCGGAGTTGGCGAGCTTGCCACGAGCGGCGAGGTCAGAACCGCAGATAGCCAGGATGTAGTCACCGTCGATCTCGTTGCCCTCGCTGTCCACGAACAGTACGCGGTCGGCGTCGCCGTCGTGGGCCAGGCCGATATCGGCGTGGGTGCGCAGCACGAGCTCGCGCAGGGGCTCAAGGTGCGTAGAGCCACACTCAACGTTAATGTCGGTGCCGCAATAATCGGTGTTGATGGCATGGACCGTGGCACCCAGGCGCTGCAGCGCGGCGGGCGTGGTCTGGCAGGAAGCACCGTGACCGCAGTCGACGGCAACGACCAGGCCATCGAGCCTCAGGCCATCAAGCGTATCGATGGCGTGGTCGACGTATGCCTTGCGGGCATCCTTCATCTTGATGATGTGGCCCACGCCGGCACCGGTCGGCAGCGTGTCGGCAGCCATGGCTTCCTCGGACATGACCCAGGCGCTGATCTCTTCCTCGACAGCATCGGGAAGCTTCATGCCCTTGCGGCTAAAGAACTTGATGCCGTTGAACTCCGGCGGATTATGCGAAGCAGAGATGACGATGCCGCCGTCGAGCTCGTTTTGAACGGTGAGCAGCGCCACGGCAGGCGTGGGGATGACGCCGCAGCAGTGCGGACGGCCGCCCTCGGCCATGATGCCGGCAGTCAGAGCGCTCTCGAGCATGGTGCCCGAAAGACGCGTGTCGCGGCCGATGCAGATGTCCGGACCAAGAAACTTGGTCGCCGCGCGACCCAGGCGAAACGCGAGGTCGCACGAGAGGTCGGCGTTGGCGACGCCACGGACGCCGTCGGTACCGAAGATGTTCTGGGGCATAGGATCGCTCCTTCCCTAGCAGGCGATATGCAACCGCCCACCCTAGTCGAAAAAGAAAAGCGGGACCCGCCGAGGAATCGGCAGGCCCCGCTTGTACATTGTATCTCGAAAGGAGATAAAACCTTAGCGCTTGGAGAACTGGGGAGCGCGGCGGGCCTTCTTGAGGCCGTACTTCTTGCGCTCGACCACGCGAGCATCGCGCGTAAGGAAACCGGCCTTCTTGAGGTCAGCACGGTAGTCGCCAGCGTTCAGAAGAGCGCGAGCGATGCCCAGGCGCAGAGCGCCGGACTGACCGGAGATGCCGCCGCCATCGCACAGAGCGATAACGTCGAACTGACCGGCGGTGTCGGTCACCTTGAAGGGAGCAAGGGCGTTCTCAACGAGCTGATGACGGCCGAAATACTGCTCGGCGTCACGCTTGTTGATGGTCACCTTGCCGGTGCCGGGGACGAGACGGACGCGGGCGACGGCGTTCTTACGACGGCCGGTACCCTGGTAGACAACGGTGTTCTCAGCCATCTTTAAGCCTCCAGCTCAATCTTCGTGGGGTTCTGGGCAGCATGCGGATGCTCGGCACCAGCGTAGACCTTAAGCTTGGTCATCTGGGCACGGCCGAGGGTGGTCTTGGGCAGCATACCGCGAACGGCGCGCTCGATGACCTTCTCCGGGTGCTTCTCCATAGCCTGGCGGAAGCTCTCAGCCTTGAGGCCGCCGTTGTAGCCGCTGTGGCGATAATAGGTCTTCGTGTCGGCCTTGTTACCGGTAAGCTGGACCTTATCGGCGTTGATGACGACAACGAAGTCGCCGCAGTCGCTGTTGGGCGTGAACTGGGGCTTGTTCTTACCGCGCAGGATCATTGCGATCTGGGTGGCAAGACGGCCCAGGACAGCACCATCGGCGTCGACGAGAACCCAGTTGCGCTGGACCTCGCCCTGCTTGGCGTAGTGAGTCGATTTCGAAATCACTTAGACTCCTCCATGTACAGTACGTGTTGTTACAGAGATTCACGGGGCTCTGCAAGTAACCCGTCCATATTACCCCGCTCGTCGCCCGAGTCAACAGGTATTTTGGCTCCGACCAGAGTTTCTGCACATGTCATCCACGAGCCGTGATTTTCCAGCTCTTTAGCTGTTTTCATTTTTGAGGGTTCGCCGTCTCTAGCGCTCAACGAACTCTTGGATTTCCGCGAGCAGGCGCTTTGCCTCCTGGCGGCCCTGAATATACAGGTCCAAAAGCTTTGCCGAATCGTGCTCGACATGACCGACCTCGACCGGCTTTTGCGGAGCGACGACCAACGCACGGCCCTCGCGCTCATACTTCCACAGGTGCATGCGCTGGATGTTGTAACGGTCATGGCGCGTCTCGATAGCCTCGAGCAGATAGGGGTAGTCGGCATAACGCGCACGCGCGGCCGGCAAAAACTCGTAGGGCTTTTTCTCATACGAACGGTCCTGCGTGACAATGACAACCGCGCGATCGAAGCCCGCCTCCTCCAGCACGTGCTCGATGGGGACCGAATCGGCAACGCCACCGTCGACGTATTTGTGCCCGTCGATCTCGACCGGAGGCGTCACCAGCGGCAACGAAGTCGAGGCGCGCACGGCGTCGAGATCGAGCACAGCGCTTTTGACCGGCAGGTACGCGGCGGTTCCAAACAGCATGTCCGTTGCAACGGCGTACATCTCGATGGGGCTGGCGTCGAACGTCTCGTTGTCAAAGGGATCCAGGCGGTCCTGGACATCGTTGAAGATAAAGTCGTAACCCACAATAGAGCCCGTGGACGCAAACGACGCGGCGCCCATGAAGCGGTTGTCGTTGCAGAAAGCCAGGTTGATGCGGTTGGCACGGCCGATCTGGTGCGACTTGTAGTTCACGCCGTTGAGGGCGCCGGCCGATACACCGTAGACAGCCGGAATCTCGACGCCAGCCTCCATGAGAACGTCGAGCACGCCCGCGGTAAACTGCCCGCGAAAACTACCGCCCTCCAAAACGAGCGCGACCTTTCCGGCGTTCTTTGCCTTATCTTCTGCAGTCATATCGACCTCCTGCGATTGCGTTTTGGCCTTCTTCTACCCAGTTTTGGGATGGAGGGCGCGCAGGTTTTTCGAGGCGGCAGGTGAAGCGGAAAGCGCGTCCCAGTTTGAGGCGGGATTCCGGGATGCGCTTTCCGCTTGGACCGTCATTGGGAAAGCGCGACCCGTTCTGAGCGCGGATTCCAGGATGAACTATCCGCTTGAGGCGTCTTCCGGAAAATGAATCCCATTCCGAACGTCGATTCCGGGATGCAGTTTCCGCTTGAAACGTCATCCGGAAACCGCATCCCAGTCTGAGCCGGAATTCTGGGATGGATTTTCCGCCTGGGGCGACGTTGATGCGGGGCATGGCAGGCTGCAGTCCGATCGGCATCGCATCTGCATAGGGTTGAAGCTTTGCGCGGAGAATCCGCGTATTTGCTTCGCAAATACGCACCGGCTTCGGCCGCCTGCCGGCGTCCTCGCCCGCTCGCTACAAACGCTTCGCGTTTGCTTAACGCTCGCGCCCTGCATAGAGTTCGATTCTCCGCGGTATCTACAAGTAATAAAAAGGCAGGTAGAGACACTTCTCTACCTGCCTGTTACATATGGTGGAGGCGCGGAGAATCGAACTCCGGTCCACGAAAGCCCCCTGATTGGCATCTCCAAGCTCAGTCGCTGGTTTAGTCTCGGACGCTTTGCGCGCAGCGACACGCTCGCGGCGTCCTAACCGGTTCGGTCTTAGCCCGCGCCATACCGATTACGTGCGCAGGAGCATTCCCCTAACATGACGTCGCGCCGGTGTCGGGGAAATCACCGGGTTGACGCGCCGCTATAAATTAAGCAGCGAGAGCCATAGGCTCAAAAGAAGAGTTGTTGTCAATTCAATTTGACGGTACCCCTGTTTAACGAGGCGAGGAGACCTCGGCTTGCTTCCTCTCTCAGAGCTATCGTGTCGAAACCAGTCGCCCCCGAATGTTGGGAAAGTCTGGATGGTATCGGGCCTGCAAACACCCGATAACCGTCGACTTTTCAAGGAACATACGGGGCGAGCCCCGCTTGTGGAGTGTTATCTTACCACGTTCTGAAAGCGGACAGCTGTTCTATGCACGAGCTGTGAAGACCCCAATGTGCGCCGCACTTCGCACTTTTGCTACCGATCGCGTCACGTATATTTTCGCCAAGCAAAATTGACCCGTCGAAAGGACCGTTATGGATACCAAGCAGCAACTCGTCAATGCCCTCGCAGGCCTGGGCTCAACCATTACCGAAGCTATGGATGTCATCGAAGGCTTTGTCCCCTGCGGACATCCCGCCCTCACGGTTTCGAACGCCCTTGTTGCGCTGGACGCTGACGATGATGCAGCTCTCGCCCAGCAGCTTGAGACCGTCGAAGGCTTTATCGACCACGTGAGCGAGAACCGCGGCGTGACCGCCTACCACGGCATCGAGGTCGAGCTCGCGGGTCCCAAAGCCGATCTGCTCGCAGCAATCCGCGAGGTAGGCGCCCTTATGCAGACCGCAGGCGTCAAGAACACCCAGGTCAACGAGTGGGTCTACCGCAGCCTGGCAGCACTCGACAGCTCCGACGAAAAGGCAGCCGAGCAGCTCGCAGAAAGTCCCGCCATTAAGGCCGAGCTTTTGTAAATAGCAGACGCGGGTCCCTTGGCGCATCGTCGTCCAAGAGGCCCGCAAACAGTTCGCGTCAACCGATAGCCGCGCCGCCGCGTTCGGCCAAAGCAAGAATCGGCATCATTTGACGAGGTGTTTTTGCTGCAAGATCGGCATGTTCTAGCAGCTTGCGATCGTTAGTTACCAAGTAATCGACCTGCGCGCGCTTGCACGCGGCGAGCACCAAGTTGTCTTCGTAATCGCGATGGAGCGCTAAGTATTTGTCGGCCAGCCAAAGGTCCGACGCATCTGCACCCACGGCCGTGGCGTTTTCGGTCATGTTCCGAACAAACGCCAGCGCCGCATCGCCAATCGCGCGGGCAGAAGCCTCGCCGAGCGCTCCCCCGCTGGCAAGAACGCTACGCTTCAGTTCGTGCTGGACAACGTACAGCACGTCCTTGGCGATATGCACCGGAAAGAACAACGTTGCGCCCGATTCCGTCGCCCGCCCAATAAACGCACGCGCGGCAAGCGACTCGGCATGGTCGACGCAAAACGAATCAAC
The DNA here is from genome assembly GCA_019419645.1 of Collinsella sp. Taxonomy (GTDB): domain Bacteria; phylum Actinomycetota; class Coriobacteriia; order Coriobacteriales; family Coriobacteriaceae; genus Collinsella. The sequence goes on from DXZN01000005.1 coordinate 52,979, forward strand.
CCATACGTTGGCGTCCACCATTATTTTAAGGGGAGCCCCGCTCACAGGATCATCCCCTTTTGGCGATAGCGCTCGTCCATGGCTTCGGAATAGATTGCGTCCCAACCGCGATCGTCGGATACGGGCGACGCAGCGATGCCCAAATCTGCATAAAGCCGGTCTGCCGCCGCCCACGACGCGGCGAACGGCGTATCGGGCACGACGGTCTGCTGCCGGTCGTCGACGGCCGCAAGCACTTCCTCGCACTGCCCGCCACCCTGCGCGACCTTGGCCACCACCTTTTTGATGAGCTCGGGCAGTGACCTGCCCGAAAGCCGCAGCGCCTCCTCGGCACGGTTCTTGACCTGGCGATCTACGCGAACGTTCACCTGCGCCATGCCGCTAACAGCACCCACGTCGATCCCGCTCCCTTCAATTGCTAACTATGCTAGCAACACTTTATAAAGAAGCTAGCATATGGTCAAATGCAAAAGGCCTGCGCCCAGACGACATCGATGCCGTCTGGGCGCAGGCCAGATAACGTGGACGAACACGTCTGCTAACGCAGGTAAGCCTTCGCGTTGCCCAGGCTGTAGGCAATCGTCGAGCCGTTGTGCAGCAGCGACGATGCCTGCGGGGTAATCGCGCCGGTAATGCCCAGTGCCAAGAGCGCCGAGTTGGTGAGCATCACCTTAGAATAGGAGCTCGTCAGACGATCAATGAGGCCCTGGCTCATGCGGCGCAGGCGCACGATTGCGGCCAGATCTGTATCGGTCAGGATGATATCGGCGACCTCCTTGGCGATGTCGCTTCCACCGCCCATGGCCAGACCCACATCGGCCAGGCCCAGCGCCGGTGAGTCGTTGACGCCGTCGCCCACCATGGCAACGTGGCGCCCCTGGCTCTTGATGCGCTCCACATAGGCGTACTTGTCCTCGGGCAGCAGTTCGGCCTTAAACTCGTCGACACCCGCCTCGCGCGCAATGCGCTCGGCCGTGCGCTCCGAATCGCCCGTGAGCATAACGACATGCTTGACGCCCAGCGCATGTAGGTCGGCGATGGCCTCACGGACCCCGGGCTTGAGCGGATCCTCGATGCCGAGCACGCCGACGACCTTGCCGTCGACCGCCAGATACAGCGGCGACAGGCCCTGCATCTGGGACTCGATTTGCTCCTTAATGTCGGACTCGAGCTGCGCACCCTCGTCCTCAAATACAAAGTGCGCGGAACCGATGATGGCGCGACGCCCTTCAATGGACGAAGCGATGCCGTGCGCCACGATGTACTCGACGGCGGCATGGCGCTCGCGGTGCTCGAGCCCGCGCTCGCGGGCGGCGTTGACCACGGCACGCGCCACCGGATGCGGGAAATGCTCCTCCAAGCAAGCAGAAAGGCGCAGGACCTCGTCCTCGCTCCAGCCATCGGTGGTGAGCACGCAGGCAAGACGCGGCTGCGCCTCGGTAAGCGTGCCGGTCTTGTCAAACACAATGGTGTCGGCCTTGGCAAACGACTCAAAGTACTTCGCGCCCTTGACCATGACGCCCATCTTGGCAGCATCGCTCATAGCGGTCATGACGGCAACGGAACCCGTGAGCTTGAGTGCGCACGAGTAGTCGACCATCAGTGCCGCGGAGGTCTTGATGAGACTGCGCGTGGTGAGCGCAACCAGGCCCGCGAGCAGGAAGTTCCACGGGACGATCTTGTTGGCAAGGTCCTCCATATGCGACTGGCCCTCGGACTTGAGCGAGTCGGCCGTCTGCACGAGCGAGACAATTGAGCGCAGTTTGGTTTGCGCCGTATTGGCGCGCACACGCACCAAGATGCTGCCGTCCTCCACGACGGTGCCGGCGAACACGTCGTCGCCCACGCTGCGCTCGACGGCAAGCGGCTCGCCGGTCAGGGTCGCCTGGTTGACCATGGCGCTCCCCTGCTCGACAACACCGTCGATGCAAATGGACATGCCGGTGCGCACGGCGACCAGATCGCCGGGCTCAAGCTCGGTGGCGGCAACGCTTACCTCGGTGTCGCCGACAACCTTTTGCACCTTGTCGGGTACATCGAGCAGCGAGTTGATGAGCTCGTTTTCGCTCATGGCGCGGGTGTAGTCCTCGAGCAGCTCGCCCACGTTGAGCAGGAACATTGTCTGGCCCGCGGTGTCGACATCACGCTTGACGAACGAAATGCCGATGGCCGAAGCGTCGAGCACGGGAACGGTCAGGCGCGGCTGCGCCAGCTCATGAAGGGCAGCGCGCAAAAATGCCATGTAACCGGCCACGACAAACACCGCACGCAGAGGCGTCGGCAAGAACCAGCGGCGCGCGTAGTGGGCGCCGACGAGTGTCGCCAGGTCCATAACGAGTTTGTGCTTGCGCGGCTCAAGCTGCATCACATAGCCCGACTTGGCATCGGCGATAGCTTGAGCATCGAGTGCGCCCAAGGCGTCGAGCACGCTCGCGCGACGTGGCTCGTCGTATTCGAGTGCCATCTGGCCGATGCGGCCGTAGACGCGCACCTTGTGCACGCCGTCGATGTCGCCGCCAAGCTTAAGAAGTGCATCGAGATCGCTCTCTGGCACAGGACCCGCCAATTGAAGACGGGTCCTGCCGGGGATCTCGCTAATAATCGAGAATCTCATAGTTTGTGCCTGGGAGCGTTACTCGGCTGCCTCGTCAGCAGCGGCCTCGCTCTGGGTGATGTAAGCAGCCTCGGCAACCATGTCGTCGACATTAGCCTTGGCCTGCTCGACCATGTCCTGGTAGCCGTTCTTGATGCGCATGCCGCACGCGATACCCTGCACGCAGGCATTCTTGACCGGAGCGCTGGTAAGCAGCTTGATGCCGGCCGTGCCAAGCAGAAAACCGCCACCGACAAGCAGGGTATTGAACGTCGACTTCTTCATGTTGCTTCTCCCTTTTGCCGCATTGGACGCGGCATGGTGCTTCAGCACCCGAGTAAACAAGTTTGCTCGAGCACGCTTTTGAAATATCTCAATTTTATCTAACTATCTAGGTCAGCCATGGCTAACCTTTTGAAAATTAACGATGCGGAGTAACCGATTGTCAATGTGAGAAAGGGACTGTCCCTTTGCCCCTTCTTACAACTGCCAGGTAGCTGCTTCCTTTTGCAGCGCCACCATGCGGGCGAATTCTCCACCTGCCGCCTTGAGCTGCGCCGGAGTGCCCTGCTCGGCAACCACACCATCCTTGAGTACAACGATTTTGTCGGCATTTTCCACCGTACGCATACGGTGGGCAATAACGATAACCGTCTTACCTGCAAGCAGACGGGAGAGCGCCTGCTGAACCACGGTCTCGTTCTCCACATCCAAGCTCGCCGTCGCCTCGTCCAACAGCACGATAGGCGCGTCTTTGAGCAGCGCACGGGCGATAGAGATGCGCTGGCGCTCACCGCCGGACAGCTTGGAGCCGTTCTCGCCGATCATGGTGTCATAGCCCTGCGGCATGCGGCTTACAAACTCGTCGCAGTTGGCGGCACGCGCGGCGGCAAGCACTTCCTCATCGGTGGCATCGCGACGGCCAAGGCGGATGTTTCCCATCACCGTGTCGTCAAAGAGCAGCACGTCTTGAAACACAATGGCATAGTCGCGCAGCAGCACCTCGGGGTCCACGCTCGCAACATCCACACCGCCCACGGTAACCGTGCCTTCGGTGGCGTCCCAAAAGCGCGCGGCCAGGCGGCTCACCGTGGACTTACCGGAGCCCGAAGGACCGACCAGTGCCGTGACCTCGCCTTCCTTGGCGGTAAAGCTCACATCGGTAAGAACTTTCTCGCCGGCGCGGCCGTCCTCGCCCGCACCATAGCCAAATGCCACGTGATCGAACACCACATCGTGGCCCACGGGCTCAAATTTCTCGCTGCCCCGCGCCACAGGCTCTTCCATGATGGAACGCATGCGCTTGGCCGACGACTCGGCGGCAAACAGCTCGGACATCAGCATCAGTGCCTGATCGAAGGGCGCATAGATGCGGCTCACCATAAGCAGGAAGGCAAACATCACCAAAAAGTCGACCTGGCCGGAGGCGACCATCGCAGCGCCCGTGACCAACGTGGTGGCAATCCCCAGGCGCAGGATGGCAAAGGCGGAGTTGACCAAAAGCCCATTGGCGAGCTCGCCTTTGGTGGTCTCGCGCTCCTCGGCATCGATCACGGCGTTGAGCCCCTCAAGATAATGAGCCTCCTGGTTGGTGGCGCGGATCTCGCGCACGCAGTCGAGCGTCTCCTGGATCGCCTCGGTAACCTTGACCTTCTCGGCACGCACATGGTCGAACACCGGGGTCATGGGGCCGCGTGTCAGATACAGCACGGCAAAGGCCACGGGCACGCTCCAAAACGCCGCGATCGCCAGCTGCCAGCAAAAGAACAGCGACGCCACGAACACAATGGCGCTTGCGATGATGGCACCCCAAAGCTCTCCCAGCACGTGGCTGTAGGCGTGCTCCATGGCCTGGACGTCGCCCATAATGGTCTCGGTTAAATCGGCCAGATCACGACGGCCAAAAAACGACAGCGGCAGCTTGCGCAAGCGCTCGGCGATCTCCATACGCTGCTTGCCGCACTCCTCGTAAAAGATGCAGTAGGTGTAGTAATACTGCTGCCAGTTAGAGGCAAAGAGCAACACGAAAAAGACCAGGAGGCCGCCCACAATCGGCAGGGCATCCGGCAGGTCGGCACCGGTGGCGAGATGTTCGACAAAGCCGGCCATGACCAGGAACAAAAAGCCCATGCCGGCCATAGTGATGAGATTGGTGAGCGTGGTCCAGAAAATGCCGCGCTTAACGCCGGCGATGCCTTTATCGGATAGGAAATACTTCTTTTGGAATGAGGCAAACATTTAGGCCTCACCTCCCTTCGCGGCGGCGGCATCCGCGGTCGCTGCAGTGATTTTCCAGCTCGCGGCCTGTTCGTATTCGGCCCACATCTTGGCATACAGACCCTCTTGGGACAGCAACTCGGCATGGGTGCCAGTCTCCTGCACGCTGCCCTGGTTGAGCACCACGATTTGGTCTGCGCCCACTACAGTCGAGAGTCGGTGCGCGATCATAATGACCGTGCGACCCGCCGCCAGCTTGCTAAAGGCGCGCTGGATGAGCGCCTCGTTCTCGGGATCGGCAAACGCCGTGGCCTCATCGAGCACCACGATAGGCGCGTCTTTAAGGATCGCGCGGGCGAGTGCAACGCGCTGGACCTCGCCGCCCGAAAGATATGCTCCGCCGGCACCGAGCATGGTATTGATGCCCTGTGGGAGCTTGGCCACAATGTCGTCGCACTGAGCTGCGGAGAGGGCCGCACGCACTTCGTCATCAGTGGCCGTAGGCTTGGAGGCGCGCACGTTATCGGCAAGTGTTTGCCGGAACAGCTGGTTGGTCTGGAACACGAAGGCGACCTGGTCCATAAGCTCGTGCGGATCCATATCGTGAACGTCCACACCGCCTACGAGCACTCGACCCGAGGAAACATCCCAAAAACGCGGGATCAGGCTTGCGCAGGTTGACTTACCGCCACCCGAGGGGCCCACCAGGGCGAGGGTGCTACCAGCGGGAACGCTGAAACTCACATGGCTAACGGCAGGTGCTTCGGCACCCTCGTACGTAAAGCTCACGTCCTCAAATCGCACGTCGCCGCCGGCAGGGTGCTTGGGTTGGGCGGGCACGGAGAGCTGCTTGGAATCCATGACGCTTCGAATACGAGCCAGTGAATCGGCACTCATTTGAGAGGCCTCGCCCACAAACATGAGCTTGGTCATGGCCGTCGGCACCACGGCCGAAAATATCGCGTAAAACGTGAAGTTGGCCATAAAATGCGCGAAGTCCGTCTCGCCCGGCGCCAACAGCAACGCCACGGGCAATAGGAATGCCACAAGACCATTGAGCGCGGTAAGGTTGAGTACCTGCGGACCTCGACAGAACGTGCCCGAATAGTTTTGTGCCGTGTCGGCGTATTCGGCGATCGCATCGTGGAAAGCCTTAAAGGAGTAGACCGTCTGCTGAAACACCTTGACCACCGGAATACCGCGTACGTATTCGGTGCCCGTCTTGTTCATTTTGACTAGTTCATCCATGTAGGCCTTCATGAACTCGGCGCCTTTACCGCTCATCATGGTGGCCATGGCGCCAAACGAAATGGCCACCGAGATGAGGCATGCCGCGCCCAAGCGCCAATCGAGGGCGAAAAGCAGCACGAGCAGACCTGCGACCATGGCGGTGGCGCCGGCGATATCGGGCAGCATGTGCGCGAGCAGTGTCTCGGTTGAGGCGGCGCATCCGTCTACGATACGGCGCAGCTCACCGGTGGCGTGCGTGTCAAAGTAGCCGAGCGGCAGCTTAAGCAGATGCTCGCTCGTAGCCTTGCGGATATTGGACGCGCAACGAAACGCGGATAGGTGTGTGCACATGAGCCCCACGAAATAAATCACGATGCTCACCAGGGCAAAACCGACGGCCCACCAACCATACATCGCGATATCGCAGGCTTCGCTCCAGTTAGGTGCCACGGCGATCAGATCGCGCGCGACAAGCCAAATGCACACGTACGGGCCAAAGCTCAGCAGCTGCGAGAGCGCCGAGAGGGCCATGCCCAAATATGTTAGGAATTTACGGTCGCCGGCATATGCAAGCAGCTCGCCGATACCGCCGCCTTCCTTTTTTGATCCCTTTGCCATGAGATTCCTTTCTAACGGCTTGAGAGTTAACCGTAATGAACTTATCATTGATGTGTTAGCCATGGCTCACAATCGAGCCAGGCGTGGACGTTTCTGCAAAGGAAAGGGACGCTTTTGCAAATACGGCGGGCAGCGACCGACATAACCGAGCTCTACGCACCGCAGTTTGAGCAGTTTGGCCTGGAGCTTACCGGCAAGGGCGCCGTCTTTACCGGCGAGGTGGCAAACGATCGGGCGCACGGACGCGCATGGATCATGCCTCTCTCCCCCGCCTGCATCGTCATGGAGCATTTCATTACCCCGACGCACGATATGTACCTGGCCGAATACACACCCGAACCGTACGCATGCGTGAGCGAAGTCAGCGCGCCCACGCTCATGTGCATGCCCGAGGCTGGCATAACGCCTGCGAACCTTAAACCCTTGCATGGACCGTGGCCGAACAGCGCGGTGTGCAGCTTTATCCAAGATAGCTGCGGCGAGGAACTAAGTCCGCTGTTTGCAGGGCAGCTTTATCACTCGCGCTCGGTGCTCTTTTTGCCCGGGTATTTTGACGAGCTGGAGCACCGCTATCCCACCGAGTTCGCGGGGGTCTTTGAGGCGTTTGCCGAGCCATGGCACGAGGAAGCGACGTCCGCCATCTGCCACACACTGCACCGGATTAACGAGGACCGCGCCCGCACCGTAGGCGGACACGTCTATATGCAAGGCATCGTGGAGACCATGGTCGCGGAGCTCGCCTGTTCGCGCGCGGCCCACAAGCAGGCGCAGCAGGCGGCAGACACACGCGCCAGCGTGACCATTGCCGAAGAAGCAACGGCGATGATTGAGTGCGAGCTCGACAAAGGCAGACGTGTGGGTATCAACGAGGTGGCCGAGAGGCTCTACACAAGCCGCTCCAAGCTATGCGCCACCTTTAAGGCCCAAACTGGCGAGTCCCTGGGCGCCTACATTCGCAGACGTCGTATGGAGCGAGCACAGGACCTTTTGGCCGATAGCGCGCTCACGATAGCGCAGGTGGCAGAGCGTCTAGGCTACCCTCAGCAGGCCGCCTTCGCCCAAGCCTTCAAGCAACACACCGGCACCACCCCCACCACCTGGCGCTCCCAACATCAATAAAAAGACGGCAAAGGGACAGCCCCATGAGTTCCACACGCAATGTGACAAAGGGACTGTCCCTTTGTCACATTTACAAAAATGGGCGCGCCAGCGGCGCGCCCATTCACTCTATTCCATTCAGCCCGCCTGACCCGAACGGCCGAGTCGTTGCAGAACCCGGAAGCCCCGGCAGGGCGGGTGCTTGCTCAAAATGAGTTCCGCACGCAAAGAAGGCCACTTAATGTGGCCTTCGTCTTGCGCAGGACTGTTCGAAATTTTGAGGAAGCACCCGCCCTGCCGGGGCTTCCGGGTTCCCGCTTACGAGAGCGACGTTCTCAGCAACTCGTTGAAGAGCTTCGGATTGCCCTTGCCGCGGCTCGCCTTCATGCACTGGCCCACCAAAAAGCCGATGACCTTCTGGTTGCCGTCACGATACTGCTGCGCCTGATCGGCACAGTTTGCCAGCACCTCGTCCACAATCGGCTGCAGCGCGCCGGCATCACTCACCTGACGCATACCGCGCTCGTCGACGATCTTGTTGGGGTCGTCACCGGTCTGGGCCATGGCCTCAAAGACCTCGTGCGCTTGGTTGGAGCTGATGGCATCGGTCGCCAGCAGCTTAGCCAGCGCTGCCACCTGAGCCGGCGCAATGCCGGACTCGGCGAGCGACACGCCCGCACCCTTAAGGTAGGCGATCATCTCGTTGACCAGCAGGTTCGCGACCGTCTGGGCCTCCTTGCCAGCCATACCGGCAGCGGCAGCCTCAAAGAACTCGGCAAACTCCGGGTCGCCGGCGATCTGCTCGGCGTCGGCCGCCTTAATGCCAAAGTCGGCCTCAAAACGGGCGCACTTGGCATCGGGCAGCTCGGGGATCTCGCCTCGGCAGCGGTCGATAAACTCGTCGTCCAGATCGAACGGCGCCAAGTCGGGATCGGGGAACAGACGGTAGTCGTCTGCCGTTTCCTTCACACGCATGACCACAGTGCGCTTGCGGCTGGGCTCCCAGTGGCGGGTCTCCTGATAGATGATGCCGCCCTCCTCGAGCACCTCGGCCTGGCGGCAGATCTCGTAGGCAAGGCCATCGTGCAGGCTCTTAAACGAGTTAAGGTTCTTGAGCTCGGTCTTGGTGCCCAGCTTGGTCTCGCCGCGGCGGCGCAGCGATACGTTGCCGTCGCAGCGCATGGAACCCTTCTCCATGGAGCAGTCCGAAATGCCCAGCGTCACAAAGATGCGACGGAGCTTCTCCATAAACAGGCGAGCCTCCTCGGGCGTGCGCAGATCGGGCTCAGTCACGAGCTCAATCAGCGGCGTGCCGCAGCGGTTGTAGTCGACGAGCGACTCGGCCGCGGCGGTAATGCGGCCCTCGGCGCCACCCACGTGGACCATCTTGGCGGCGTCCTCCTCCATGTGGATGCGCAGGATGCGGATGGGCACCGTGTAGGAACCGTCCTCGCGGCGCTCGGGCATCTGCAGGTTGGAGGCATCGTAGCTGGCCAGATGGCCGGCGCGCTGGTTGCCCTCGCGCATGGTCGACGTCATGGACGTGGACAGGCCCTCTGCGTTGGCCGAAGCGCTCGCCAGACTCTGGGCCTCGGCCTCGCCAAACGCGCAGTCGGGGCGCTCGGCGGCACCGCGACCGGTCACGTCCAGGTCCAGGTGGCCGTACATGGCAAAGGCGACCGGGCCCTGCGTGGTCTGGAAGTTCTTGGCCATATCGGGATAGAAGTAGTGCTTGCGGTAGAACATCGAGTGGCGCTGGATCTCGCAGTTGGTGGCCAGACCGGCTTTGACGATGCTCTCGATGGCGCGCTTGTTGGGCACCGGCAGGGCGCCGGGCAGGCCCAGGCACACCGGGCACACGTTGGCGTTGGGCTCGTCATCGTGGCTGAGCTTGCAGTTGCAGAACATCTTGGTATCGAGTGCGGTGAGCTCGGTATGGATCTCCAGGCCGATCACGGCCTCCCAATCCTGCAGAACCTCGGAAAGCTCCTTCATTACAGCTCGCCTCCCTTCCCGGCGAAATCGGGCGCGACGGAAAGTGCAGGCGCACCCGTGGCGGCATCGGCAAAGCCGCGCTCCAGGGCGCGGGCAAACGTGAGCAGCTGACGGTCCTTAAACGCCGGACCCACCAGCTGGGCAGAAACGGGCAGCTTGCTGTCCTCGCCCAGGCCCAGCGGCACCGAGATGCCACCGTTACCGCAAATGTTGAGCGAAATGGTGTACAGGTCGGAGAGGTACATCTGCGTGGGGTCGCTGATCTCGCCAAACTTAAAGGCCGTGCGCGGCGAGGCGGGCATGAGGATGGTGTCCACCTTGGCATACGCGGCGTCGTAGTCCTGCGTGATGAGCGTGCGGGCCTTTTGCGCGGCGTAGTAGTACTTGTCGTACACGCCCGAGGAGAGCAGATAGGCGCCGAGCATCTGACGGCGCTTGGCCTCGGCGCCAAAACCGTGAGCGCGCGACAGCGAGCTCTGGTCGGACAGGTTGGCGCAGCCCTCCTCCTGATAGCCGTAGCGAATGCCATCGAAGCGGGCCAGGTTGGAGAACGCCTCGGCCGGGCCGATGACGTAGTAGGCGGCGATGGCGGCGTCCAGGTGCGGCAGGTCGACCTCGACCAGCTCGGCGCCCTGGTTCTGCAGCTCCTGGGCGGCGCGCTGAACAGCGGCCTTGACCTCGGGTGTCAGGCCCTCGGCCTCCATAAACGCGGGGATGATGCCCACGCGCTTGCCCTCGATGCTGTCGTTGAGATGCTCAGTAAAGTCGACGGCGCAATCCTGGCTGGTGCAGTCGTACGGATCGTGGCCCGCGCCGGTAAGCGCGTTCATGGCCAGCGCGACATCCTCGACCGTGCGGCCAAATGGGCCCACCTGGTCGAGCGACGAGCCAAAGGCAACCACGCCATAACGACTCACGGCACCATACGTGGGCTTAAAGCCCACCACGCCGCACAGCGATGCCGGCTGGCGAATGGAGCCGCCGGTGTCCGAGCCCAGTGATAGCGCGACCTCGCCCGCGGCGACGGCGGCAGCGGAGCCGCCCGAGGAGCCGCCGGGCACGCGCTCGGTATCCCAGGGGTTGTTGGTGCGGTGGAACGCCGAGCTCTCGGTGGAGCTGCCAAAGGCAAACTCGTCCATGTTGGCCTTGCCCATGGGCAGGCAGCCGGCGTCGAGCATGCGCTGGACGCAGGTGGCGGTGTAGACGCTCTGGTAGTCCCCGAGCATGCGGGAAGCGCAGGTGGTGCGTGTGCCCACGAGGTTCATGTTGTCCTTGATGGCCAGCGGCACGCCCGCGAGCGGGGGCAGCGGCTTGCCTGCGGCACGGTCGGCATCCACGCGCGCAGCGGTCTCGAGCGCAAGCTCGGGCGCCACCTGCAGGAATGCCTGGACCCCGCCCTCGCGCGCCTCGATGGCGGCGAGGGAGGCCTGGGCCACCTCGGTAGCAGTAAAGTCGCCGGCGGCAACGCCCGCGGCGATCTGGGCGGCGGTAAGGGAATCGAAGCTCTGCGCCATTACTCGCTCTCCCCCTCTCCCAAAATGGACGGCACGCGGAAGTAGCGGTCACGCACGCTGCCGGCGTTTTCGAGCGCGACGTCGAGCGGCAGGTCGCGCTCGGGCTCGCGCAGGTCATCGCCCATCACGTTGGACAGGCTTCCGATAGGATGGAACGTGGGCTCCACGTCGGGCAAGTCATATTGCAAGACGGGCTCGAGCATCTGGACGGCGTCGTTCATGTAGGACGTCATCTGGGTGAGCTCGTCATCGGTCAGTGCGATCTTTGCGTACTCGGCGATGCCGCGCACGTCTCTCTCGCTGAGTGCCATAGGCGCTCCCTTCCGCATAACAGATAAACTGCTCTAGTATACAAGGCAACGCCGGCTTGGAGCAGGCGCTTTACCCAAATGCAGCGAAAACGTAACGAGGGCGGCGGACTGGCAGGCAGCGGGCCGGCGGTTCTACAGCGAAACCGCACCGTCCATAGCGACAACCGTGTCGCTCACAACGAAAACCGTCCCGCCCGCAACGAAAACCATCACAACATTCGACGCTTTTCGTCAAAATCGCGATTTTCATCGAATGTTGTGATGGTTTGGAAGCCCCGACCACCACAAAGGAGCCTGTCCCCATTGTGGTGGTTCTGAATGATGCCCTATGCCGAGGCCTTGGCCTTGTGGCGCTTACGGATCGCGTGGACCACAATGTCCAGCAGCAACAGCACAATGGCTACGACCACGATGAGCACGGCAAACTCGCGCTTGCCCCAGTGGCGGCCGGCCAGCGACTTTTGCTTGTCGACGTCCTTCTTGTTGTACTTGGTGCGCACGCAGTGCACCAGCAGACGATGGTCGTTCACGCCGTAGGGCGTGCAGGTGACGAGCGTCACCTTGTCGGCGCCGGGCTCGATGGCCAGCGACTCCATCTCCTCGGGCAGCACGACCTCGGAGTCCACCATCTTGTAGGCGAGCGTCTTGTTCATAGTGTGCAGCAGCACCAGGTCGCCGGGCTCCAGCGAATGGATGTCGTCGAACATGCTCAGGTTGCGCATGCCCGAGTGCGCGGTGAGCACGCAATGCGTCGAGGTGCCGCCCACCGGCAGGCTCGTGCCCTCCAAGTGGCCGACGCCCGCCATAAGGACTTCCTCGCTCGTGCCGTGGTAGATGGGCATGCTCACGTCGATGGAGGGGATCTCGACCCAGCTCATCATGGGGTCGCGGTCAAAGATGAGCTGCTGGGAGTAGGGCTCGATCTGGTCGGCGGGAAGCTCGGTGGCCTCGCCCGCCAGCTGCTCGTTATAGGAGCGCGCCTGAAGCAGAATGCGCTCGCGTTCCTCTTCTGAGAGCGCGTCCACGGTGCTGGACACGGTGCTGATCTGGTTAAACACGCCCGAGGCCTCGAGCCGGTCCAAGATCCACGGCCAGGTCATAAGGCCCACGCCAATAAGGATGATGACGATGGTGATGAGCCGGTCGGCCCAGCGCGGCAGTCGCTTGCGACGGCGCTTAGGTTTGGGCTGGGGGCTTGAGCCGCCGTTGGCCGCGGCGTTATTGCTCTTCATATGTTTGGCGCCCTGCACCATCGCCGGTCACTCCTCTACAACTCAAGTTGTCTAAACAAATAATAGCCGATTAGCGAGCTTCCTCGCCGGACAACGCAGCCTGTCAGCATTGCGCAACGCGAGTATGGGCCCGCATTTGAGTTTTCAAAATGTCCCGGATCGGCGGGGCGATTCGGGATACAATGTCGATAGGAAACGACGCATCCCGCGTAAGTACTTAGGAGCGCGGGCGACCAGTTTCCGACGTTGTTAAATGCCCGGGCTCCGAACCCCGGGCATTCTTATTTGCGCTTGTTGCGGCGCAAATGCCTTCTACCGTCCGCACCGCGCGTGCGCCTACGGACCTTAAACCGAACCTCATACGAGTCAAGAAACGCGATGACGAACGTGCCCACCGCCGCGAGGGCGGCAAGCGCGTTAAGGAATTTCAGCATTTGGGGACCTCCGATCGAGTCGTCGGCCGCCCGCGCACGGGATGCGTCGCAATGCCATTTTACTGCGAGTGTATGCACCCACAGCTGGTAAACGCAATAATTGCAAACATTTGTTCGATAGTCATACGCCCGATCCTCCGGGCAATGAAGCCCGGCTGCTATGTCCAAAAAGAACGGGGCAGACTCCAGCACGGAGTCTGCCCCGAAAAGAGAATGGCAAAGCAAGAACGTGGATGGACGAGAAAAGTGTCCGCAAGTCTCATGGCCATTACATCCCACCTGCCAAAGGGATGGGTGAGCGAGCGTTACTCCTGCTCGGACTCCTCAGCCTGCTTACGGCTGCGGATGAGGTGCGCCACGCCGATGCACAGCACCGCGCCACCAGCAATCCAAGTGAAGGTCACGCCGTTAAGACCGGTGAGCGGGAGGCCGGAGTCCTTCTTGTTCCTGACGGTGAGGGTGACAGTACCGCCATTGATGCTCGGAGTATCAACAAGGTTTGAACCGTTCTTACCTGTAGTGACGCTCAACGTGTTGTCACCCTCCGCCTTATCGAGGCCCGCGGCGGTAATGGTGAAGGTAAAGTCATCCAGCGTGTTGTAGCCAGGGTTACTGCCCTCAACCTCGTGCACCGTGTAGGTGCCAGCATCGAGGCCCTTGACGGAAATCTCACCCTGATCGTTCGTTATGAACTCATACTTACTGTCCCCGAGGGAGCCGTTCTCCTGGACGTACTGGGCAGTCGTGCCCTGAGCTACGCCCTCGTCGGGCGCAGTCGCCTGGATGGTGAACTTTACGCCCTTGAGCTTCTGGTCCGTATCCACAGAGTCTTCCTTGACGAGCTTGAGAGCATAGGTGTAGTCGCGCACGGTGTCGGGCACGGACTCGCCCTTGGAGTCGTGGCCGGGGTTGTTGGAGTAGATGAGCTTGACGCTGTTGTCGTTGCCCTCGCCACCGACAACGACGTTTTCGGCCTTGTCGGGATCGAGCTTGGCGGTGTAGGTGACGACGACCTTAGAATTCGGTTTGATGGTTACGCCCGAACTCTTAAGATCGTTGAACGTGACCGTCAGGAGGTTATTGCCGTTCGCCTGGTCATAGTCAACAATGTACTTGTCGCTAGCAATCTTAGTCCCGTCGACCTTGACCTCAACGGAAGTCTTATCGGCGGTCAGGCCGGCGGACAGCTTGTCGTGGAACTGGTAGTAATACGTTTTGAACGTATCGACGTTCTTGGCGACGGTACCGGTAAGCTGATAGTTGACCGGCTGGCCCATCTGCGAGTCGCCCTTGTCGGCCCAATTGCTGACGGACTTGTCGTCCTTAATTTTCTTCTCGACCGTGGGAATATCCGTCTTCTCGACAACCGCCACGGCCCTGCCGCCCACGACGGCGAAGATCGGCGAGGTGCCGGTCTGCTTCTTATCGGCGTAATCGTCCTTGGTTCCAATCGAAGAGGTATCGGTCAGAAAGAGGTAGTAGCCCTTGCTCGTGGCAGTAAAGGGGGTGCCAGCATCAAAAACCACGCCAGTCGCGGGCACGTCCTTCTCGACAGCCAGGGCAATCTTATTGAGAAGATCGTCCTTCTTCACGACCGTGGTAGGAGTGGTATCCATGATCGCCTCAGAAAGGTAGTCGGCGACCTCCTGCGCGGTCGACGAATTGGTGATGCCTGGCGCGTTTTCAGACGTAAGGACGCCACGAACGGCATCCCTCGCTTGGTCGCTCGCCCAGTCGACGTTGGACGCGACCTTCTGCCCGTCCTTGTCCACGACATCGGCCTTAAAGATCTGATATGCCTTGAACTTGGTGGCTCCATTGTTCTCGTCCTGCGTGATCGTGATCGTATCGTCGCCCTCCGCAGCAAACGCCATGGTCACCGGCGCCATGACGCCGCCGAAGCTCAACGCCGCTGTGAGGCCGGCGGTTACTGCCAGGCGTGCGATGTTCTTGTTCATGCTCATCTTCTTTTCCTCCGTTTTCCGGTTGGTTCTCATTTGATCGGTCATTATCTGTCTGTGTCTTAGCATCTACTTCGTTACGTCTCGCCCCGCTCTCTGTGGGGCTGCCAGCTACTCTTTATGGCTGCCACCTCCCCGCTTGATCAGGAGCGCGACCACGATGAGCGCGGCTCCGGCGACCGCTGCGGCGGCCACGGCGTACATTGCCATATCGCCAGTCAAGGGCATAAAGCCTCCGGTGGTAATGCTAGGGGGTGTGCCGGTGGGCGTATTAATGATCGACGCCTCCAGACTGCCCGTCGACCCGTCCGCGCTGTCGGCGCGTAGGGGCGACTCGGCCGTGATGGTGAGCTTGGGCTTGGCGGCGGCCACCTGGTCGACGTCCAGGCCCTCGGCCTTGACCGTCACGGAGCGCGTGCCCTCAAAGGCGGTGTAGCCCTTGGGCGCCTTGAGCTCGCGGACCTCCAGCTTGCCCGAGTCCACGCCCGAGACGGTCACGCGGCCGTCCTCGCCCGTGGTGACGGTGGCCTTGCCCTCCGCATCCCACGTGCCGTCGACCGCCAGCGTACGACCGCGGTCGTCGGCGATGCTCAGGACCGCCCTAGCAAGCGGCTTGTCGCCGTCGCTGCCGCGCTTGGTGAGCGCAAGATCCCAGGTGTAGGCGCACGCATCGTCGCTCGGCGTGTGGGTGAAGCCGGCGTCGCCGGACTGGTCGGCAAAGGGAGAGCGAGGATAGCGCAGGTAGACCTCGTTGGGGTTGCCCTTAGCGATGCCGTGGTTGCATGCGCTGTTGAGCGGCGCGTTGTACACGGCGACCACGCGGGCGCCCGCGGTAAAGGCGTCGGCCCCGCCGAGCGCGGCGATGAGGTCGCCGGTGCGCACGGTGAAGGTCTTACCGTC
>DXZN01000050.1 GCA_019419645.1 Collinsella sp.
GTGTCCAACACCGCCGAGTTTGCCGACGTCGAGCTCGCCGTCGAGGCCGAGTCTGCCGTCGCCGCCGGTGACGCCATCGTTAAGGTCGTCCGCAAGTAGTCTGCGGCATCCAGAAGATGCGCAAGGGTGGTCGGGTTGTCCGGCCACCCTTTTTTAATAGGCTAAACAGGTGCATTTTATTGCAAGGGGCTTGCTTTACGGGCCATTCGTTCGTCAAATTGAGCCGCCTGCGCTTTTGCGACGCAGGGGGTTGGGCCGGGCCGCTAATATGGACTTGCTGTTACGACGTGCGCTGCGCAGGGAACGCGGCGCCGCTTGTTTGGAGGAATGTCATGAAAAAGAAGCTGCTGCTTGCGCCCCTGATGGCTGCCCTGGTCGCGTGCGTGGTTTTGCTTTCCGGCTGCGGAGGGCCTTCGGTGGAAGAGCTCATCACCAACGACCTTACGAGCCAGTTTGACGAGATCAAGAACGGCGGCGATGATTTCCTCTCCGGTCTGGAAGAGGCTTCGGGCGACGAGTTTGAGCAACTGGGCATCGATCCCAAGGAGTACGCCAAGAGCTATCTCGAGGGCTTTGATTACAAGATCGGCGATGTGACGGTCGATGAGGACAAGGGCACTGCGACCGCCGAGGTTACCATCACCTGCAAGTCCATGAATAAGATCGTCGAAGATTTCGCCACCCAGTATCAGGAGAAGGTTACCGCACTCGATACGATGCCTTCCGAGGATGACCTGTACAAGATGGCCGGCCAGGTCATGGTCGACGTGACCAAGGCCGCTAAGACCAAGGACACCAAGGTCACCTTTAAATATTCCGCCAACGAGGATAACGAGTGGTCTGCCGACGATTCCGCAACCACCGAGATGATGAATGCGATGATGAGCTAGGGGGTTACGCGGTTCTACGAACCGCGTAACTGCTCGACGCTGCAAACGCCCCTAAGCGGCAATCTGACGTTCAATTTCAAGGGCGCGACCAGAAGGTCAGCGCCCTTTCATTTCACGTCACCTTGCTCGCTTAGGGGCGTTTTCGCTGTCCGTCCTCTACCTGCGGCGTTGCCATGGTGCGGCGCTTGGGGGACACTTCTTTGGTGCGGGGGCAGCTAAAAGAGCCCCGTCCCACATTAGCTGCCCGTGGGGGGATGTGCGGTTACTCGCCCAGTGCCAGCGCCGTGAGCTCTGCCTGGGTGTCCACCACGTAGTCGGCGCCGGCGGCTTCCAGCTCTGCGCGGCCGCGGAAGCCCCAGCTGACGCCCGCGCTCTTAAGGCCGGCGTTGTGACCGGTCAGGATATCGACATTGGAATCGCCCACATAGAGCGTGGTTGCCGGATTGGCGCCCAGCTCCTCCATCACATGCAGCGTGACGGGTGCTTCGGGCTTGGGCGGAAACGCATCAACACGGCCCTGTACCAGCGCAAAGCGCTCGGAACCAAAGTATTTTTCGATAAGCGGAGCCGCCGAGACGTGGTCCTTGTTAGTGAGCACGGCTAGCTGCACACCCGCGGCGCGCAGGCGGTCGAGCATCTCGATTGTGCCGGCATAGGGGGCGGTGTGGTCCTCCTTGTGCTCGCCGTAGTAAGCCCTAAACTCGGCAAGCGTCTGCTCAAACATACGGCTGTCGCCCGCATACTCGGCAGGCATAAAACGCTCAACCAGCTTGAGCATGCCGTTTCCCACCTTGTAGCGGTACTCGTCGACGGCAAACGTGGGCCAGCCGTGCGTCTCGCAGGTATGGTTGCCGGCGGCCGCCAGGTCCTCGAGCGTGTTGAGGATGGTGCCGTCCAGGTCAAAGATCACATGGGAAAAAGCTGCTGCCATGAAAGCTCCCGTCATTGGATTTAAAACGCACCTCATAATACTGGGCTTCCGCGTTGGGCGTGCTTGGAATCTGAACATCTCCAGGGATACCAAGCCGCATCGCGCCGACCGTGCGGTTCCGCCCTAGCAAATTCTCGGCAGCTGCTCTCCCACGAGCATGTCGAGGATACGGGTCGAGTCCCAGCCGGTGCGCACGCGCACAGCGGGACGGGCACCCTCGGCAAGCGGCAGCACGCGACCGATGATGGCGGCATTCTCGCCGTAGCGGGCGGCGCGCATGGCGCTCAGCGCGGCATCGGCTTGCTCGGCCGGCACCACGGCGACCATCTTGCCCTCGTTTGCTACCTGCAGCACATCGTAGCCGAGCATCTCGCAGGCGGCCTGCACGTCGGGACGCACGGGCACGGCATCCTCGTCAACCTCCATGGCAACACCGCTTGCCTGGGCAAACTCGTTGAGCGTGGACGCCAGGCCACCGCGCGTGGGGTCGCGAAAGCAACGCGTGCCGGGCGCTGCGGCCAGAACGTCGGCAATCAGGTGGTTGAGCGGCGCGGCGTCGCTTTCTATCGTGCTCGAAAACGCCAGGCCCTCGCGCTGGCTCATGATGGCAATGCCGTGGTCGCCCAACGTACCCGACACCAGGATGACATCGCCGGGCTGGCAGTTGGCGCCGCTGAGCGCCACGCCCGTGGGAACCTCGCCCACGCCGGCGGTATTGATGTAGACGCCGTCGGCCCCGCCGCGCTCGACCACCTTGGTGTCGCCCGTGATTATGGACACGCCCGCCTCGCGCGCCGTCTCGGCCATCGTCTGCACAATCTGGCGGAGCTTATCCATGGGATAGCCCTCTTCGAGGATAAAGCCGCACGACAGGTAGCGCACGTTGGCGCCCGAGGTCGCGACGTCGTTGACGGTTCCGCACACGGCAAGGCGGCCGATGTTGCCACCGGGGAAGAACTGCGGCGAGACTACAAAGCTGTCGGTCGACATGGCGATGCGCCCGCTCGCGGGCAGCGCGGCGACGCCGGCGTCGTTGCCCTCGAGCAGCTCGGGCGACCCAAAGGCATCCAAAAAGACCTCATCGATGATGCGTTTCATCATCTGACCGCCAGAGCCGTGGCCCAACAGGACGGTGCTATCGGTGGTGCTATGGGACATATCCAAAACTCCAATCGTGGGTGGTGCCGGCGTGCGGGTGCGTCCGGGCTAGTCGCGATAACGGTAGTACGCCGCGCAGCTGCCCTCGGAGCTCACCATGCACGGTCCGACGGGGTGCTCGGGCGTGCAGGTGCGGCCAAAGAGCGGACAGCTGCACGGCGTAATGGCCCCGCGCAGCACGTCGCCACAGCGGCATCCACGCGGCTCGACCGTCGCCTCAACGGGCACGTCAAAGCGAGCGCGGGCATCAAAGCGCGAGAACTCGGGGCGGATAGAAAGGCCCGAGTTGGCAATCGGCCCCAGCCCGCGCCACGTGGTGCCGCATGGCTCAAACACCTGCTCGACCAGCTGGCGCGCCACGGGGTTGCCGTCTGCGTTGACGCCACGGCGGTAGGCGTTGTCGATCGCGGGCCTGCCCTCGACAACCATCTGGACCAGCATGCAGATGCCCTGCAGGATATCGACCGGTTCAAATCCCGTGACCACGCCCGGGGTATTGAACTCGTCGACCAAAAAGCTAAAGGGCGCCAAGCCCGTGATGGTGGCGACATGGCCCGGCAGGATAAAGCCGTCGATGGCGGTCTCGGGGTCGTTGGCGATGGCGCGCAACGCCGGCGGCGTGGTCTTGTGGGCGCAATAGACCGAAAAGTTCAAAAGCCCGCGTGCCTCGGCCTCCAAGATGGCGGCGGCGATGGTGGGCGTCGTAGTCTCAAAGCCCACGCCCATAAAAATGACCGGACGATCGGGGCTTTGCTCGGCGATGTCGAGCGCGTCGAGCGGGGAATAGACGATGCGGATGTCGCGCCCTGCCGCCTTTTGCGCAGCGAGCGAGGTGGACGATCCGGGCACGCGCATCATGTCGCCAAAGGTGGTGATGATGGCGCCGTCTATGTTGGCGAGCGCGATCGCGTGGTCGATGTCGCGGTTGGCGGTTACGCAGACGGGGCACCCCGGGCCACTCAGCAGCTTGAGCCCGGCCGGCATAATGGAGCGAAAGCCATAGCGGCCGATGCTCACGGTGTGCGTGCCGCAGACTTCCATAAGGTTGATGGTGCGGTCGCCGACGAGTTCATGGATGCGTTCGATGAGCTCGCGGGCCAGCTTGGAATCGCGAAATGCCGAAAAGTCGATACCGGAGCGAGCCGGCTGTCCGGCCGCCACTAGTATGCCTCGGCCGGGTTGCTGGCCAGTTGGTCTTCTTCGGCCAGTTCGGTCATGGTGTTGACCAGGTCGAGCGTCTCCTGCGCTTCCTGCTCGTCGACGATCTGGATGCCAAAGCCGGCGTGTACGAGAATATAGTCGCCAACCTGCGCCGTCGGCACGAGTCGTAGCGACACGGGGCGCTCGATGCCCATCATGTCGACGGTGGCCTTGAGGTCGTCGTCACGTTTGACTACTTTACCGGGAACGGCAAGGCACATATTGTTCCCCTTTTAGACGCTTTGCGCTGGATAGGCGCTCAATAATCCATCAGTTGATGGTAGCGCTCGCGGGGTTTGCGGGCAAACGCGTTACGCCTGTGAGACGGCTGGGCACAGCGGCGTGTGAGGGCGAGCTACTGCGATGCAATCTGCGCAAGACGAGCGCTTGCGACCGCCGCCTGACCGTAGGCGATGCAGCCGTCATTGACGGGTACGGTGTGGGGGACCAAGACAGCAAGGCCCGCGTATTTGAGCTCGCGGGTGAGGAGCTGGAGCAGAAGTCGGTTCATGAACACGCCGCCCGAGAGCGCGACGGTGCCAATGCCCTCGCGCGCGCAGATTTCGGTGGCGGTGCGCGCCGAGGAGCGCGCGACGGCGACATGGAAGTCGAGTGCGAGCCTGTCGGCGGGCGCTCCGGCTTCAATTCCCTCCAAAAGTGCCTCAAAGAGTGCTTTCTGGTCCAGCACATTGGGGCCGTCCAACCACGATGGGCCAGATGTGGAATAGCCGACGTTGTCGTCGGGAAAACGGGCGATTTTGCCGTCCAGTGCACGCCAAGCGGCGGCTTCGAGCTCGATGGCGGGTTCGCCCTCGTAGGTTGCCTGGCCGCAAATGCCCAAAATCGCGGCTGCGGCATCAAACAGGCGACCCATACTGCTGGTGCGCGGACTGTTGATGCCGCGCTCGATCATCGTTGCCGTTATGCTGCGCGTTTGCTCGTCAAGGCTGTTCAAGAGCCCCACGGCTCCCGGGTGCTCGAGCAGGTCGAGCTCGCTGAGCAGGGCAAAGGCGTTGCGGCGGGCATCGTGTACGGATGCGGCGCCACCGGGAAGCGCCCAGGTGCGCAGATGCGCGACGCGCTCAAAATCGGCGAGATGGGCGACAAGAAACTCACCGCCCCATATGGTGCCGTCGGTGCCGGCACCCGTGCCGTCGAAGGCGATGCCGAGGACGCGTGCATCGGGCGCAAGCCGGCCTGCGGCAATCGCCTCTGCCATGACGCTCGCGATGTGCGCATGATGGTGCTGGACTTCGATAAGCGGCAGATTGTGCTCCCGTGCCTGCTCGCGCGCCCATTGGCTCGACAGATAACTGGGATGCATGTCGCATGCCAAGGCGGCAGGCGCCAGGTCAAAGAGGCTTTCCAGACGCGTGCGTGCGGCGCTCCAAGCATCGAAAGTCGCGCCGTTTTCGACATCGCCGATATGCTGCGACACAAAACAGGCCGCATGGCCGTCGGCGTCCTCACGCGTGAGTGCGATCGTGGCTTTTTGCTGCGGCCCGCAGGCGAGCACACAGGGCGTGGCGTTGTCGAGCGCCGGCAAAGACAGCGGCTGCGGCGCATATCCGCGTGCGCGGCGCACGGGCATGACGACCCCGTCGACTACGCGTACCACGGAGTCGTCGTAGCGCGACAGAATCGCGCGGTCGTTACCGAGCAGCGCATCGGCGATGCCGGCGGCAACGAGATGCTCCCATGCAAGGGCGTCGCCGGTCTCGATGGGCTCTTCGCTCAGGTTTCCGCTGGTCATGACGAGTGCGCTCATGCCGTGCGCCGCGGCTGCGGCGAGCAGCAAATGTTGAAGCGGGGTGTAGGGGAGCATGACGCCAAGCTCGGGCAAGTCGTGCGCGACGGATGGCGCGAGTTCGAGGGCGTTGGGGGAGCTGTGGACGTCGTTGCCGGCTGCGCGGCGACGCAGCAGCACAATGGGACGAACACTGCCGGCCAGCAGGTTGCGCTCAACGCCATCGACGTGACATAGGCACTCGGCGTCGGCAAGACTGCGCACCATAACGGCAAGCGGCTTGTTGCTGCGACGCTTGCGACGGCGCAACTCGCACACTGCCTGTTCGTTGGCGGCGTCGCAGGCTAGGTGAAACCCACCGAGACCCTTGACGGCGACGATGCCGCCGCCTGCCAGCAGCTCGACGCAGCGTTCGATGATGGCATCGCTGGCCTCGCGCCACGTAATATGCGGTCCGCAATCAAAGCAGGCATCGGGCTGCGCGTGAAACCGCCGATCGAGCGGGTCGGCATACTCTGAGGCGCAGGTGGGGCACATGGGAAAGCGATCCATCGAGGTAGCCGCTCGGTCATAGGGCAGCGAGCGGATGATGGTAAAGCGTGGTCCACAGTTGGTGCAGTTGATAAAGGGGTAGTGAAAGCGTCGGTCGGCGGGGTCGAATAGCTCGCGCAGGCAGTCATCGCACGTAGCGATGTCGGGCGAGATGAGCGTCGTGTGGGCGGTTTGATCCTGCGACGCCACAATGCGAAAGTCCCGCTCGTTAGCGGCGTCCCAGTTGCCGGGTGCTAGGTCCATAACCTCGACATGTTCCACGCGAGACGCCGCAGGCGCATGCTCGGAAAGCGCGTCGACAAATTCATCGAGCGACTCGCTTGGAGCGTGCGCCTCGATATGCACGCCATCGCCCGCGTTGAGCACCCAGCCGCAAATGCCGTGCGCCATGGCCTCGCGATACACAAACGGTCGCATGCCGACACCCTGCACAATGCCCGTTACATGGATATGCGCATGTCGCATGCGACCCTCCTTCGTTGAAATGTGTGCTGTTACAGCCCCAGGCTCTGCTCGGTGGCGGCGCAGGTGAGCTCGCCGTGTTTAACGCCGCGCAGGCCCAGCAGACGGTCAGCCAGCTCGTAGACACGCTCGCCGCGACCCTTAAGTGCCAGAATCTCCAAACAGTTGTGGTGATCCAGATGCACGTGCATGGTCGATACGATCTCGTCGGTGTAGTCGTGCTGCACCTCGTCCAGGCGGCGCGTCAGGTCGCCGGTGTGATGGTCGTAAATCATGGTGAGCGACCCGATGACCTGCTCGTCGGGCGTTCGCATCTGCTCCTTGGCAATCGAGGCGCGAATCAGGTCGCGCACGGCCTCGGAGCGGTTGGCCACGTCACCGCGGCGTGCGATCTGCTCGTCAAAGCGGCGCAGCAGGTCGTCGGGCGCGGTGACCGAAAAACGGACCAGCTCGGAGGCGGAGCCGCTGCAACGGCAGCCCGCGTCGCCGGTCGGCCCGTGCGAATGCTCGTGCCCGCAGGTGTGCTCGTGCTCGGCCACGCTACACCAGCTTTACGGAGCCAACGGAGTTATGGTCGGCCTCGATGGCCTCCTCGTAGCCCTCGAGTGCGTCGTGCGCCTCGTGGAGCGCCGCCATGGCGGCCTCGAGCTTGGCGCCAATGCGCTCCATATCAAAGTTCTCGGTCGCATGCAGCAGCTGATGGCTCCACTCGTGGGCGAGCTCGATCGTGTCGTCGACCTGCTTGACGCTCATGGCAAGCTGGCTCATGTTCATTCCGACGTCATGCATGGGAAATCTCCTTTTGTGCGGGTCTAATCAGTGGTTCAGATTCTACTACGCCCGCTTTGCGCATCGCCGCATAAGAAAACGGGTGCGAGTCCGTCTGACCCGCACCCGTTCACTGGGGGCTGTTTGCGATTACCATACTATCCGTGGTCGCGGGCGCAGCACCCGGCTCTCCGGTGAGCGGCGCAAAACCGCTCATGGACGGCAGCACATGACCGGCGTATTACAGGTGCTTCTCAAGCAGCGCCTGCAGCCTGGCCTTGGGCAGCGCGCCAACGGAGCGGTCGATTTCCTCGCCGTTCTTAAAGACAAC
This sequence comes from Collinsella sp., assembly GCA_019419645.1. Classification (GTDB taxonomy): domain Bacteria; phylum Actinomycetota; class Coriobacteriia; order Coriobacteriales; family Coriobacteriaceae; genus Collinsella. The sequence continues at coordinate 8,040 of DXZN01000050.1, forward strand.
CAGCGTGGGGATGCTCATAACGCCAAACTTCATGGCCAGGTCCTGATTGTCGTCGACGTTGCATTTGGCGACGGCGAGTTTGCCGGCCAGCTCGTCGGCCACTTCGTCAACAATGGGCGAGAGCGAGCGGCAGGGACCGCACCACGGTGCCCAAAAATCAACCAGCACGGGAAGGCTGCCGTTAACGACGGAATCGAAGTTCTCGGGGGTAATCTGCTTAATGTCAGCCATGGTGACCTCCATAGTGCGACGCGGCTCGGCCGCGTAAAACTCAGTACGACCGTGCTTATACCCAACGGCCCGCAATGCAACCACTCGCGGGCGGCTCTTTTATATAATGGTGGGCACGCAAACGATTGGAGAGCGCATGCCCACGTCACAAAGCCAGAAAAAAGAAGCCATCGCCCAGGCGACCGAGCAGGAGCTCGCATCGCTCGCGGGCCGCGGCGTGCGTATCGCAGGAAATGCGTGCTCGCCGATTGTGCTGGTAAAAGGTGATTTAGACGATGCCGAACGTGCGGGCGGCGAGCTGGCTGCCGGTCCGGACGGTGCTGCGCTGCGCAAAGCGCTCGGCGCCATCGGCTACGCGCCAGAGGATTTTTGCGTGCTGGCAAGTGTTGCCGGCGCGGGCGATGGGGCGGTTGCGACAGGCGAGGGCCTGCCGTGCGAGCTGTTCCGCGAGGCGCTCGAGGCCTTGGACCCAGAGGCGGTCTTGCTGCTGGACGATCGCGCGGCCGATACCATGCGCGAGACCTATGCCGACATGCTCGTGGCAATCGACGACTTCGATACCGCTATGCTCAAGCCTGGCTTAGTTGCCCATGTACAGGGTCGTCGCGTGCTCGCGCTCGACGGTTTTGAGGCGGCGCTTACTGACAAAGCCGCCAAGCAACGCATGTGGGCCTACATCAAGCAGCTGACCCCGGCAGCCGCGCCGCTGTAGCGGACTGGCGCCGGCAAGGCGGCCCTGACGGGTCGAGCGCGGCGCCGGCTTGTCGCGCCCTTACATCACGGCGCGCAGCTCAAACCGGTCGCCGTTGATGCGAAACTGGCAGTTGCCGTTCATGCGTTCGACGGCAAGCTTAATGCTCTTGGTTCCAAAGCCGTGTCCGGTGTGCCCGGCTACGGGCATGCCGTCGACCATGCGCGGCGGGCGCCCAAACGTGTTGGAGACCAAAAGGAGCAGTTGCCCGTCCTCGCAACGCAGGTCCAGATCGACAAATCGCTTGCCCTGGGGAGCGGCGCTTGCGGCGACGATGGCGTTGTCCAGGGCGTTTGAGAGCACGCTAAACAGATCGACGTCGGCTACATGGACGCTCTCGGGCACGGCAGCGCGCAAATCGGCGGTGATGCCGTTTCGGTTGATATCGGAGCTAAATGACGAAAGCACGATATTGACCGTGTCGTTGGCGCAGTAGCGGCGCACGGCGGTGCGGTCGTTCGTCTCGCAGAGCTCGTCGATGCGCTCGAGTGCCTCGTCGATGCGGCCCTCCTCGATCAAAGCCGCAAGGCCGCGCAGGAAGTGCCGCATGTCATGGCGGAGGACCGAAAGCTCACGTCCAGATTGGCGCCAGGCCTCGAGCTCCTTGATGGCTGCGTTGTCGCGGGTTGCGAGCATCCAGCGCTCGCGCTCGGCGATTTCCTTCGCCTCGTATTCGCGCAGATACACAGCAAGAAACATAAGGTAGAACGCGCAAAGCGCAAACGCCAAAAACTCAACCTTCACCACGGAGCCCGAGTGGAAGAGCGTGGTGTAGACGTTAGTGGCGTAGTCAAAGATGTAATAGACGAGCGGCAGGATGAGCAGAATCTCGAGCTCGGTGGGGCTTTTAACCGCCAGGCGCGGGCCGATGTCGCTGGCCCAATGCAGCAGGATTGCAAAGACGACGGCCGTGGTGATAATGCGTGCCACGTAGTACGCGATTTGCGAGTCGGTGGCGGCGAGCGCGGCGATGCCCATCCAGTTGCTGAACTGGCAGCTCAGATAAGCACTGGTGACGCCCAGCATAACGAGCAGCGGGCTCAGGCGATAGCGCGCGCACAGATAGATGACGAGCGGCAGATGCACGACGAGTGGATATACCTGACGGGCGAAAAGCTCGCCGCCGACGGCATTGGCGAGGCCGAATGCGCATCCGGTTACGGCGCCGACCATCACCAGCTCAAGCGCATGACGCCGGTTGATCTCGATACCGCAGAGCGCCGCCGAGGCAAAAACGCCAAAAAGCAGGGTCGTTGCGTGGTGAATTGCCCAAAGCATCATCTCGGCCGTGGGGAGCATCAGCGCCTCCCGCTCTCGAACCGTGCCGCAAAGTAGGCATCCTGGAAACCCTGCTTGCAGCTGCGCGCCAGCGGGATGCAAGCGCCCGAGCGCATGACGATATCCGTGCGGTTGAAGTGGTCGATATTGCGCAGGTTGACCTGGTAGCTACGGTGACATTTAAAGAAGCTTGCGTTTTTGGCCAGCTGGTTCTCGATGTTGCGGAACGGCTCGAGCGCCTCGATGTCGCGCCCGTCGCGCAGGTGGAATACCACGTGCTTGTTGCGGGCCTCGGCATATTCGATATCGGACAGGCGCAGGGCATGGTAGCCAAAGGACGTTTTGGTCACGAGCTCATCGGTCACGGCGGGTCGCATGCTCGAAAGCTCGTCGAGCAGTTGCGCCAGGCGTTCGTACGTTACGGGCTTGAGCAGGTAGTCGAAGGCGCGGACCTCATAGGACTCCAGCGCGAACTCGGGCGATGAGGTGAGGAACACCAGGCGCACGGCGGTGTCGGATTGGCGCAGCTCCCGCGCGGTATCCATGCCGTTGACGAGCGGCATGATCATGTCGAGCAGAATGATGTCGGCACGCGATGCGGCATGGCGGGCCAGCAGGTCCTCGCCGCGCGTGACGAGCGCAACGTCGACTGCCGTGCCCGTCTCGGTCGACCAGCGGTCGATCATCCGGTGCAGTCTATCTAGAAAAGCGACGTCGTCGTCGCAGGCGATAATCTTGAGCATTCGAGCCCCCTTAGTAGTTCGATTTTGCCACATTGGGTGCGCGCCGCCCGCGGAGGCGTGTCCCATTTGCGCCCCAAGGCGTGCAACTCGCGCCAAGCGGTATTGCGGTGGCGAAAGATGCCTCCTGCGCCATCGAGAGCTCAGCTATCCTCAGCTTGCCAGTTCGAAAATGGACCTGCCACATGATTGAATCTTTATTTCAACTTTACACCTAGGTTTACAGCTGTCTTGTCAGCTGTAAACCTAGGTGTCATACTAAAGCCCCAAGATTCGCCAAAAGAGAGGGGCCTTGATGGCACAGAGCGCGAACATGGATGCGTCGGAGCTTGCACGCGATATCGCGGCCGGCCTAGCATCGGCAACGACGGCAACGGAGCGCGCGGCACTGGTGCCCGCAGAGCTCGTCGAGGCCATTCAGCAACTAAAAACCCAACGTGACGCGGTGATCCTGGCGCACTATTACGTGGCGCCCGAGGTCCAAGCCGTTGCCGATTACGTCGGCGATAGCTTCTACCTGGCAAAGCTCGCCAAAAGCCTGCCGCAGCAGACCATCGTGTTGTGCGGCGTGGAGTTTATGGGCGAGAGCGCCAAGCTGCTCAATCCCACTAAGACCGTGCTGCTGCCCGAGCCGGGCGCGGACTGTCCCATGGCGCACATGGTCAAGCGCGAGACGGTCGATGCGGCGCGCGCCGAGTACGGCGACGACCTTGCCGTGGTCTGCTACGTCAACTCGACGGTCGAGATCAAGAGCTGGAGCGACGTGTGCGTCACCAGCTCCAACGCCGTCAAGATCGTGTCCGAGCTGCCGCAGCAGCACGTCCTGTTCATCCCCGATCAAAACCTGGGCCGCTTCGTAGCCGAGCAGGTGCCACAAAAGCACGTCATCCTCAACAATGGCTATTGCCCGCGCCATCGCATCATCACCGTCGAGCAGATCGTCGATGCGCAGGATGCGCATCCCGACGCGCTCGTGCTGGCGCACCCCGAATGCAAGGCCGACGTCCTTGCCGAGGCCGACTACATCGGCTCCACCGCCGGCATCATCAAGTACGCCGAGGATTCGGACGCGAGTGAGTTCATCATCGTGACGGTCCGCGGCGTGCTCTACGAGCTCGAGCGCCGCTGCGAGGGCACCGGCAAAAAGTTCTATTTTCCCGCGGTGCAGCCCACCTGCGTCAACATGGATCTCATCACACTCGAAAAGCTCGTGCGATGCCTGGAGACGGGCGAGGGCGAGGTACAGATCGGCGTGTCGGACGAGGCGGCCGACCAGGCCAAAATTACGCTCGACCGCATGCTCGAGTACGCGGCGCGCTAGAACGATGTGACATGAGGGGCAGTCCCTTATGTCACATTACAAGGGAGAGGATTCCTGTGGAAACCAAACAATACCCCGATATGGAGTGCGACGTTGTCATTGCCGGTTGCGGCGTGGCGGGCCTGTACGCGGCCCTCAATCTGCCGACGAGCACGCGCGTGATCATGCTCTCCAAGGGCACTGTCGACGAGTGCGACTCGATGCTTGCGCAGGGCGGTATCTGCGTGCTGCCCGAAGGCTCGGATTACGATGCCTTCTTTGAGGACACCATGCACGCCGGCCACTACGAGAACCGCCGCGAGAGCGTCGACATCATGATTCGCTCGAGCCGCTCGGTCATCAACGACTTGCTAGCGATGGGCGTGGATTTTGAGCGCAAGGCCGACGGCAGCCTCGACTTTACCCGCGAGGGCGCGCACAGCCGTCCGCGTATTGCCTTCCATGCCGACATTACGGGCAAGGAGATCACGACCAAGCTGCTCCAGGCCGTTCGCAAGCTGGATAACGTGCAGATTTTGGAGCACGTGGCCATGACCGACATCTTGACGGGCGAGTGCGGCGGTGCCACGGTGTGCACCGGCGTCGTTGCCGTTCCCGTGGACGAGGACAACTCGGTTCGTCCCGCCGACGAGCTGGCAAACGCCGCCGAGGGCGTGCACGCCGGCGAGCCGTTTAAGATCCATGCCCGCCACACGCTGTGGGCGACGGGCGGTATCGGCGGCGTATACGACCATTCGACCAACTACCCGCAGCTCACGGGCGATGCCTGCTACATTGCTCAAGAGCATGGCATTAAGATGGAGCACCTGGACTACGTGCAGATTCACCCCACGGGGCTGTTCTCGCCGCAGCCGGGCCGCACCTTCCTGATCAGCGAGAGCTGCCGCGGCGAGGGCGCGATTTTGCTCAACGCCGCCGGCGAGCGCTTTACCGATGAGCTTCAGCCGCGCGATGTGGTCGCCGCCGCCATTCGCGAGCAGATGAAGCAGGACGGTACCGAGCACGAGTGGCTGAGCTTTGCCCCCGTCGAGCGCGACGTGGTGACCGCGCACTTCGCCAACATCCGCGCACGCTGCCTGGAGGACGGCCGCGACATCCTGGACGAGCCCATTCCCGTCACACCCACGCAGCATTACTTTATGGGCGGCGTGTGGGTCGACAAGGACGGCCGCACCTCGATGCCCGAGCTCTACGCCGCGGGCGAGACAGCCTGCAACGGCGTTCACGGCAAGAACCGCCTTGCATCAAACAGCCTGCTCGAAGCGCTGGTCTGGGGTCGTCGCGCCGCTTGGCGTATGCGCACCGGCGAGTCGCTTGCCGTGGAGCAGACGGGCGAGCCCGCGCTCGATGGGCACCATCGCGCTCTGAGTTCCGATAACCTTGCAATCGATGATCTGGCCCGTGCCGCCAGCACGCAGGCCGTGGAGGAGTAGACCATGAATCCCATTACCATGAAGCTCGTCGTCGATGATCTGATCCTGCAGGCTCTGCGCGAGGACATTACCTTTGAGGACGTGAGCACGGCGAGCGTGTGCCCCACGGCGCGTCCCGCCACGGTGGAGCTTATCGCCAAGGCCGATGGCATTATCGCGGGCCTGGATGTGTTCGCTCGCACCTTTGAGCTGCTGGATTCGCAGAGCTCGGTGCTGTTTGATGTTGCCGATGGTGACGAGGTGCACGCCGGCGACCACGTGGGCCAGGTGCGCGGCGATGCGCGCGTACTGCTTTCGGGCGAGCGCGTGGCGCTCAACTACCTGCAGCGCATGAGCGGCATCGCTACTTACACGCATCGGATGGCAGCTGCGCTCGAGGGCACCAAGACCGTGCTTGTCGACACGCGCAAGACCACGCCGGGCATGCGTGTCTTCGAGAAGGCTGCAGTCGAGATCGGCGGTGGCAGCAACCACCGCTATAACCTGTCGACGGCTGTCATGCTCAAGGACAACCACATCGACGCCGCCGGTGGCGTGGCACGCGCGATTGAGATGGCGCGCGCCCATGCGTCGTTTACCGCGACGGTCGAGATTGAGTGCGAGAACCTGGATATGGTGCGCGAGGCAGTTGAGGCCGGTGCCGATATCATCATGCTCGACAACATGACCCACGACGACATGGCTGCCGCGATTGAGCTTATCGCCGGTCGCGCCAAGACCGAGTGCTCGGGCAATGTGGATGCCAGCAATATCCGCGCCCTCGCCGACCTGGGCGTTGACTTTATCAGCTCGGGGGCGCTGACGCACTCTGCGCCGATTCTCGACCTCTCGCTTAAGCACCTTCGTCTGCTGGACGGTAAATAATGGACGCCCGCGAGCGTCGCCGTGCCATCATGGGCGTGCTCGAGGGAGCCAAAGACCCTGTCTCGGGCAGTGCGCTTGCTCGTGAGGTGGGTGTGAGCCGCCAGATTGTCGTGCAAGACATCGCCCTGCTGCGCGCCGATGGGCACGATATCGTGGCGACCAATCGCGGCTACGTGCTGCAGGAGGCCCCCAGCAGCCCCGCCGTGCCCACGCGCCTGGTCAAGGTGCACCATGGCATGGAGCAGGCAGGTGACGAGCTCACGAGCATCGTCGACGCGGGTGGTGCCGTGCTCAATGTAATCGTCAACCATCGCGTGTATGGCAAGATCACAGCCGATCTGGACATTCGCAACCGTCGCGATATTGAGCGCTATCTTGAGGGTATTGCCAGCGGCAAGAGCTTCCCGCTGCTGACGGTGACGAGTGGCTATCACTTCCATCGCATCGCGGCAGAAGACGAGCAGACCCTCGACGAGATCGAGACCATACTCAAGGAGAAAGGCTATCTTGCCGATTTAATGCCCTATGAGGATGATTTGTCCTAGCCCGATACTGTCTTAATAAGTTGCGGTGAAATAGTTCCTAAAATCGGCACCTAAGCAATGAAC
>DXZN01000051.1:0-3631 GCA_019419645.1 Collinsella sp.
CACGACATCAAGAAGCTGCTCGCCTACCACTCCGTCGAGAACATCGGCATCATCTTGCTCGGTGTCGGCGCGTCCATGACGGCGCACGCCCTGGGCAACGACGTCATCGCGACGATCGCGCTCATGGCCGCCCTCTACCACACGCTCAACCACGCCATGTTCAAGGGCGAGCTGTTCCTCGGCGCGGGCTCCCTGCTCTATGCCACGGGTACGCGCAACATGGAGAAGATGGGCGGTCTGTTCCGCCGCATGCCGGTCACGGCCGTCTGCTTCCTCATCGGTGCCCTTGCCATCTCGGCCATCCCGCCGCTCAACGGCTTCGTTTCCGAGTGGTTCACCTACCAGTCCCTGTTCAACATCTCGACGCTCTCCGACCCGGTCGTCATGGTGTTCGCCGTCGCCTCCGCGGCCGCCCTCGCCATCACCGGTGCCCTGGCCGTCACGTGCTTCGTGAAGGCCTACGGCGTCTCGTTCGCGAGCAGCCCTCGTTCCCAGGAGGCCGCGAACGCCAAGGAGTCCCCGGCTCCGATGTTGTTCTCGCAGATGCTCCTCGCGGCCATCTGCGTGGTACTGGGAATCGGCTCCCCGGTCATCGCCCCGGTTCTGGGCGACGTCGCCCAGAGCGTGCTTGCCGGCTCCGCCGTCACAGCCACCTCGGGCGTGTCTCTCGTGAACGAGATTTCCGGTGCCGCCACCTCCACCCCCGCGATCGCCATCGCGCTCGTGGTCCTCACCGACCTCGCGTTCGCGCTGAGGTCCTGCCTCGGCGCCAAGGCCCCCGCTAAGAAGACCGACCCTTGGGCGTGCGGCTACGAGCCCAACGAGCACATGCCCGTCGTCGCCACGAGCTTCGCGTCCGACGTCGAACTCTTCATGGGCCCGCTCTACACCCTGCGCGAGGTATGCACCAAGATCTGCTGGTCCATCGCGCACGTGTTCCAGAAGCTCACCGGTGTCGCCCAGGGCGTCGAGCCCCTGCCCGACCGTTTCCTGGTCGATGCACCGAGCGAGGGTGCCGACAAGCTGGCCGGCCTCGCCTCCAAGATCGAGGGCGGCAACTACTCCGTATACATCTGCTACATCGTCGCGGCGCTCGTGGTCTTCCTCGTGCTCGCCGTGGTCATGGTCTAGAGAGGGGAGAGGATATTATGAACATCGTTCTTGCGATGGCGCAGGGCCTCGTGGTCATGCTGGTCGCGCCCTTCTTCTCCGGCCTCGCCCGTGTGATTCGCGCGAAGATGCACAATCGCCGCGGTCCGTCCATCCTTCAGGATTACCGGGACCTCGCGAAGCTCATGGCGCGTCCCGAGTCCGTGAGTTCCGACTCGAGCTTCGTGCTGCGCATCATGCCGCCGCTGTTCCTCGCGGTGTCGTTTATGCTCGCCATGGGCCTGCCCATGTTCACGCTCCAGAGCCCCATGCCCGTCTTTGGTGACGCCATCACCATCATGTACGCGCTCGCGCTGTCCCGCTTCTTCTTCGCGCTGTCCGGCGTGGATTCCTCCAACGCCTACGCGGGCTTCGGCGGTATCCGCGAGCTCCTCATGAGCGTGCTCATCGAGCCGTCCATGCTCATCGCGCTGTTCACCGTCGCCATCGTGTGCGGCTCCACGGACATTGCGACCATGGGTCAGCACATCGTTACGGGCAACGTCTCGAGCGTCGTCGCCGTTATCCTCGCCGGCGTCGCCTTCGCGGCCACCTGTTACATGGAGCTCGGCAAGCTTCCGTTCGATCAGGCCGAAGCCGAGCAGGAGCTCCAGGAGGGCCCGCTCGCCGAGCTCTCCGGCCCGTCCCTGGCCATGATGAAGCTCGCCATGGGCATGAAGCAGGTCGTGGTCGTCGCTTGGTTCACCTCCATCTTCATCCCCTGGGGAGAGCCCGCGACCATCGGCGTCACCGCTCTCGTGGGCGCCGTCGTCTTCCTCGTCAAGTGCCTGGTCGATTTCGTCGTCTGCGGCGTGCTCGAGAACTCCGTTTCCCGTTCGCGCTTCAAGGTGCTCGGTAACCAGACCTGGGCCGTCGTCGGCATCGCGGTCCTCGCGTTCGTCTTCGTCGTCGTAGGCGTGTAGGGAGAAGGGAGAAACTATGTCAATCGAATCGAGCTTGTCCCTCTTTGCCATGGTGGCGATCGCCGTCCCCATGCTGGGCTCCCTGCTCATCGTCATGCTGCCGCGTCCCTACGCTAAATGGATCTGCGCCTTTGCCGGCGGCATCGCCACGGTCGCTTCCGTTGGCTTGGCCGCGACGTTTGCCGGAAACGGCATGAACGCGGTCGATGTAACCTGGGCGAGTATGGGCCAGACCTTGGTCATGGGCTTCATATTCGACCGGATGAGCACGCTGCTCGCACCCGCGTTCGTCGCTATCGGCCTGCTCGTCGTCATCTATTCGTTCCCGTACATGAGCGATAAGAATAAGGAGCATCCCGACGCGCCCCGTCGTCGCTTCTACGTGTACTTCTCCACGTTCATCGGCGCCATGGCCGGTCTCGCCTACAGCTCCACCATCGTCGGCCAGCTCGTTTTCTTCGAGATCACCGGTGTGTGCTCCTGGGGCCTCATCAGCTACTACATGACGCCCACGGCCAAGAAGGCCGGTATGAAGGCGCTCATCATCACCCATATCGGCGCTCTGGGACTCTACATCGGCGCGGCCTTCCTGTTCGCCGGAACCGGCACGTTCGCGCTGAGCGCGATCTCCCAGCTCGATTCCGGTATGAAGACCGTCGTGCTGCTGCTCATCCTGTTCGCTGCTTGGGCCAAGTCCGCCCAGTTCCCGCTCTACATGTGGCTGCCCTCCGCAATGGAGGCCCCCACGCCCGTTTCCGCCTACCTTCATGGCGCGTCCATGGTTAAGGTCGGCGTGTGCGTGTTCGCCCGCGCTCTTGCGAGCGCCGGCGATATCCCCGAGATCGTCGGTTGGGTCGCCATCATCGACGCCGTCGTGACCATGCTCTTCGGCTTCCTCATGTACCTGCCCCAGAAGGATATGAAGCGCCTGCTCGCCTTCTCGACGATCGCGCAGCTCGCCTATGTGTTCTTTGGCCTGGGCCTCTCCGTGTTCGGAAGCCAGATGGCGTTTAACGGCGCCGTCGAGCACATCTTCAACCACGCGTTCACCAAGACCCTGTTCTTCCTCATCGCTGGCTCTCTCAGCTTCACGCTGGGAACCCGTATGCTGCCCAAGATCCAGGGCCTCATGAAGAAGTACCCGGTCACGGGCGTGGGCTTTGCGGTCGCCGCGACCGCTATCGCCGGCGTGCCCCCCATGAGCACGTTCTTTTCCAAGTTCCAGATCATTTCCGGTGGCTTCGCGGTTGGTGCTACCAACACGGTCATCTTTGTCCTCGTGTGCGTCATGGTCGTCGAGACCGTCGCCACCTTCGCATGGTTCCTGCGTTGGATGGGTAAGGTCCTGCCCGGTGAGCCGAGCGAGACCGTGGCCGCCGGCCAGCCCCTTCCGCGCGCCATGGCGTTCGTGTTCGTCGTCCTCATGATCATGGTCGTCGTCGCCGGTCCTCTGTCCTCTAGTTGGATGGGTTAGGAGGTAGGACATGGGTTATTCGTTAGTCAATATCCTGGGCGGTCTTCTGATCCAGGGCCTGGTGCCCGGCGCCCGCCTGTTCACC
>DXZN01000051.1:3641-15103 GCA_019419645.1 Collinsella sp.
CCACCATGGTGGTCGTCTCGAAGACCATCCCGTCCGCCATCAAGTGGTACGCGATCCAGTCGGTTGTCCTGGTGGGCGTGCTGCTCACCCTGGGCCTCACCACCGGTGCCACCGAGCTTCTCATGTGGGCCGCGTCGGCCTTCGTCACCAAGGTGATCCTCGTTCCGTTCATTCTCAACCGTGCCTACAAGAAGATGGGTTCGCCTGCCGATAGCACGCTGACCTCCTCCATCAAGCCGGCCTGGACCATCATCCTCACCGGTCTGGAGGTGGCCGTCTGCTTCGCGGTGGTCACGCGCCTGAGCCTGCCCACCGCCGAGGTGGCCACTCCGGCCCTCGCCATCAGCTTCGCGCACTTCTTCGTCGGCCTCACGTGCATCATCTCCCAGCGCAACATCCTCAAGCAGATCTTTGGGTACTGCCTTATGGAGAACGGTAGCCACGTGACGCTCGCTCTGCTCGCGCCCACGGCCCCCGAGATCATCGAGATCGGCATCGCCACCGACGCCATCTTCGCCGTCATCATCATGTCCGCCGTCGTCGTGAGGATTTGGAACGACACCAAGTCGCTCGACTCCCACGACCTGACCGAATTGAAGGGGTAGGCCATGGATGTTTCAATGCTGACGGTCGCCCTGCTCGCTTGTCCTCTCGTGTTCTCCCTGATTATGGCTGCGCTCCCCAAGACGACGTCCTACAACGTCTTCGCGGGGCTCAACACCATCTCCGTCGCGGCGACCCTTGTCCTTTCGGTCGTCACCGCGGGAACCATGCTCTCGAGCGGGCAGAATATCGACGCTTTGGGCCTGTGGCTCCATCTCGATTCGCTCTCGTCGATCTTCGTCCTTCTGGTAGGCATCATCGGGTTCATCACTGGCGTGTACTCCATCTCCTATATCAAGATCGATATCGAGGAGAAGACCATGCCGGCCGAGCGCACCAAGCAGTACTACGCGCTGTTCAGCCTGTTCGTCTTCACGATGCTGCTCGCCTGCCTGTCCAACAACATCATCCTCACCTGGGCGGCGGTCGAGGCCACTACGCTGTCGACCGTGTTCCTCGTGGGCATCTACAAGAACAAGCAGGCGCTCGAGGCGTCTTGGAAGTACGCGATGGTCTGCACCGCCGGTGTGGCCTTCGGCCTGTTCGGCACGCTGCTCATCTACGCGAACGCCGCCGATATCATGCCCAACGCGCATGAGGCCGCCTTCCTCACCTCCATCATGCCCTACGCCGACCAGTTCGACCCGATGCTCGTGCGCCTCGCGTTCGCGTTCATCGTCATCGGCTTCGGCACCAAGGCGGGCCTGTTCCCCATGCACACCTGGCTGCCCGACGCGCACTCCCAGGCTCCGAGCCCGGTCTCCGCGCTGCTCTCGGGCGTGCTGCTCAAGTGCGCCATGCTGGTGATCATCCGCTTCTACTCCCTGTCCATCATCACGGTGGGCGACACCTATCCGCGAACGCTCCTGCTCATCCTGGGCACGCTGTCCATCCTGGTGGCTGCCCTGTGCATCTTCAAGCAGGACGATATCAAGCGCCGCTTCGCGTACTCCTCCGTCGACAACGTCGGCGTGGTCGCGCTGTGCCTGGGTATCGGTGGCCCGCTCGGTATCGCCGCCTGCCTGCTGCACTGCATCTTCCACGGCTTCACGAAGGCGCTCGCCTTCTGCATGGCCGGTAACATCCAGCACATCTACCACACCCGCGACCTGAACAAGATCAAGGGCGTCGTCGAGATCGCTCCCGTCACGGCAGCGCTCACCATCATCGCCCTGCTCGCGCTCGCCGCCTTCCCGCCGTTCGCCCTGTTCATCTCCGAGTTCCTCACCTTCGTGGCCGGCGTTCAGTCCGGTCCCATCTGGGTGGTCGTGCTCGTGGCCATCGGCCTCACCGGCGTGTACTTCGCCCTTACCGGCATCGCGCTCAAGTCCATCTTCGGCAAGGCGCCCGAGGGCATGAAGCGCCACGAGGTGCCCGCCCTCATGATCATCCCCGAGATCGCCCTCGCGATCGTGGTCATGTGGTTCGGTATCGCCACCCCGGTCGCCATCACGAGCGGCGTCGAGGATGCAACGTCCGTCGTTTTGAACCAGAGCGTCGAAGAGCTCCACGAGGCCCCTCTCTACCGCATGGTGTTCAGTTCCCAGACCAAGACAAGTGAGGTGAATTAGCACCATGGCAGAACCTGAAAAGAAGGACTACGCTCGTCGCTGCGAAAGCCACGTCGAGGCCCTGCGTGCTGCAGTGCCGGGCGCTATCGAGAAGGTCGAATGGCAGTGCGAGGACCAGCTGACGATCACCGTCAAGCTGGACCGTCTGCCCGAGGCCGTCCACTACCTGTATTACGAGCGCTACGGCTGGATTCCTGTGATTGTCGGCAACGACGAGCGCAGCCTGTGCGGCCGTTACGCCGTGTACTACGTCATCTCCATGGAGGGGGAGGACCCCGGCTGGGTTACCGTGCGTGCCGAGGTCGACCCCGCCAAGATGACGTTCCCGTCCGTGACGCCGTTCGTCCCCGCCTGCGTGTGGGGCGAGCGCGAGCTGCGCGACATGTTCGGCCTGATCCCCGAGGGTCTGCCCGACCGTCGCCGCCTGGTACTGCCCGATGACTGGCCCAGCGGCCTGTACCCGCTGCGCAAGGACTCCATGGACTACCGCTTCCGTCCCGCTCCCGCGAGCGACATGGAAAACTACGAGTTCTTGGCCGACACCAAGGGCAAGGAGACCACGCTCGTCCCCATGGGCCCGCTGCACATTACCTCCGACGAGCCTGGCCACTTCCGCCTGTTCGTCGAGGGCGAGACGATCGTCGATGCCGACTACCGTCTGTTCTACGTGCACCGCGGCATGGAGAAGGTCGCCGAGACGCGCCTGAACTATGACGCCGTGACGTTCCTCGCCGACCGTATCTGCGGCATCTGCGGCTGCGCTCACTCGGTGGCCTATGCCGAGGCCGTCGAGCGCGCCCAGGGCATTCATGTCCCGCCGCGCGCCCAGTACATCCGTGCCATCATGCTCGAGGTCGAGCGCCTGCACTCGCATCTGCTCAACATTGGTCTAGCGTCGCACTACACGGGCTTCGACTCCGGCTTCCAGCAGTTCTTCCGCGTCCGCGAGAAGTCCATGGACCTGGCCGAGAAGCTCTCCGGTCACCGCAAGACCTATGGCCTCAACGTGATCGGTGGCGTGCGTCGCGACATTTTGGCCGAGCAGAAGCTCTCCACGCTCACGACCATCCACCAGCTGCGCTCCGAGGTTCAAGAACTCGTCGACATGCTGCTCTCCACGCCCAACTTTATCGAGCGTACGAGCGGTATCGGCATTCTGGACCGCAAGATCGCTCGCGACTTCTCGCCGGTCGGCCCGCTCATGCGTGGCTCGGGCTATGCTCGTGACGTGCGCTTTGACCATCCCTTCGACGGCTACGCCGATCCGGACGTCCAAAAGATGCACGCCGCTACGGCTGACACCTGCGATGCCTTCGGCCGTACCGCCGTTCGCATCCAGGAGGTCTACGATTCGATCGACATGATCGAGACCATGCTCGAGAACTGCCCGTCGGGCCCCATCCTCACCACGGATTGGGAGTACACCCCGCACAAGTACGCCATCGGCGCCACCGAGGCGCCGCGCGGCGAGGACGTGCACTGGGCCATGCTCGGCAATAACCAGAAGTGCTACCGCTGGCGCGCCAAGGCCGCTACGTACAGCAACTGGCCGGTCCTGCGCTACATGTTCCGCGGCAACACCGTGGGCGATGCGGCGCTGATCGTCGGCTCGCTCGACCCGTGCTACTCCTGCACCGACCGCGTGACGGTGACCGATGTCGCCGCCAAGCGCGACCACGTGCTCGACAAGGAGCAGTTCGAGAACGTCTGGCGCGACAAGTCGCCGCTCGCGGGCGAGGGCACCATGGCCGCTCCGCTCGATGAGGAGGCGCTCTAATATGCTGAAGCTTTGGAAGGTTAACGCCAAGGCCGGCGACGCGACGGTCAAGTACCCGTTTGCGCCGTTCCCCACCAACAAGGACATGCGCGGCAAACCCGAGCACAACGCCGAGCTCTGCATCGCCTGCGGTGCCTGCGGTGTGGCGTGCCCGGCCGATGCCATTCGCATGGACACCGACCTTGCGGCCGATACCATTACCTGGTCGATCGACTACGGTCGCTGCATCTTTTGCGGCCGCTGCGAGGAGGCCTGCCCCATGGAGGCCATCAAGCTCACCGAGGAGTTTGAGCTGGCCGTCATGAGCAAGGACGACCTCACCAGCAAGAGCGTCTATACGCTCGAGCACTGCTCGCGTTGCGGCAAGCCGTTTGCCCCGCACAAGGAGATCGACTACGCCAAGCGCCTGCTGCAAAAGGCCGGCGGCATGGAGGCCGAGCAGGCCGCCCGTACCGTCGGTATGTGCCAGGAGTGCAAGCGCGAGCTCGACGCCCTGCGCGCCGCCTCGGCCGTAAAGACCGGCAACGCTGCCGGTATGGCTGCCAACGAGACGCTTGCGTCCGGCGAGCCCCAGGGCCCTGGCATGGAGTATCTGGGCGGCCACGGTGTGAACCCGGAGTATATCGACCGTGAGCTCAACCCCGATGCGCCCGAGATTCCCGCCGGTCCGGCGCCGGTCGAGGGCATCATCATGGATTTTGAAACGAAGGAGGAGTAACCATGGCCGAACCCACGCTTTTGCCCGAGCGGCTCCAGTACCGCCCGACCAAGATCGAGCTCGACGAGAGCATCGAGAAGGCCAAGGCGACCCTTCTTAAGAAGATCAAGCGCTCGGTGTACGTCTACCGTGTCGACTGCGGCGGCTGCAACGGCTGCGAGATCGAGATCTTCGGTTCCATCACGCCCGTCTTCGACGTCGAGCGCTTTGGCATCAAGGTCGTGCCCTCGCCTCGTCACGCCGATGTGCTGCTGTACACCGGCGCCGTGACGCGCGCCATGCGCATGCCGGCCCTGCGCGCCTTTGAGGCCGCACCCGATCCCAAGATCGTGGTGTCCTATGGCGCGTGCGGCTGCACCGGCGGCATCTTCTACGACAACTACTGCGTCTGGGGCGGCACGGACAAGATTCTGCCGGTCGATGTCTACATCCCCGGCTGCCCGCCCAGCCCCGCGCAGACCGTCTACGGCTTTGCCATGGCGCTCGGTCTGCTGGACCAAAAGCTCCATGCCGAGACCACGGTGGAGGCCGCCGGCGAGCAGGCCGATATCCTGCACCCCGGCGTGCCGTACAAGCTGCGCGTTGCCATCGAGCGCGAGGCTCGCGCCATGAGCGGCTACCGTTACGGCCGCGACCTGGCCAACGAGTTTATGGATACGCTCGAGGGTGCACCCAAGGGCGATATCCGCGGTGCCATGGCGCTGCTCATCGACAAGCAGGACGATCCGCGCCGCGTTGAGGTGTACTCGGCGCTGCAGGATCTGGTGCTGGCCGGAGGTCGCTAGATGGAACTCACGGACCGCTCTGGTTACTTTGCGGGCCCCGGCATGCTCGGCGGCTCCTTTGGCGATGCCTCGCGCGCAAGCGATGAGGCCGTCGAGGGCGTCGTCGACCCCTGCCTGGGCCATGCGCCCGACCAGGTGGTCTTTTACGAGCTCACGCGTAAGTTTGTGGAGACCGAGGAAGACGTTCCCCAGGAGGCCTGCGACGTGCTGTACTACACGCTCGCCGTGGGCCACCACACCGGCGTGCTCGACTGCTTTGAGCCGCGCCTGTCGGTGCCGGTGGATGTCTTCTATTCGCTTATCGACGCGCTGCCGGAGGGGGAGGCCAAGACCAAGTTCGAGGCCATCCGCTCCTTTGGCGAGTGCCAGCTCGACAAGGCGGCGGTGCCGTCGCTGCTCGAAGCCTGCGATGCGCTGCTCGACGAGCGCGGTTTTCGCGGGTCGGCCAAGGCCGGCATCTCGGTGTTCGACGACGACTTTGGCCTGCATGCCCAGCAGGTCGCGTTTTTGATGAAGTTCCGCGATCTGGTTGAGCGCGTGCGCGATGTGTCGGGCGTGTATCTGACGGGGAGGTTGCAGTAATGGGTCGCGTTGTGGATGGACGTGTGAACGGCGCCCCGTTTGCGGGTATCGTGCTCACGGCGGGAAGCGTGCTGCGTGCCGACGATGCCGCCGGCCCCGTGCTCTCCAAAAAGATGGAAGACGCGCCCATCGCCGGTTGGTACACCATCGATGGCGGCCAAACGCCCGAGGACGACATCATCGAGGTCAAGCGCGAGCGTCCGCCGCGTCTGGTCTTGGTCGATGCTGCCGACATGGCGCTGCCCGTCGGGTCCATCCGCTTGCTCGACAAGCGCGATGTGGCCCGCAAGTCGATGTTCACCACGCATTCGCTTCCTTTGTCGATTCTGATCGAAGAGATTGAGCAATCGTGTGATGATATCGTCTTCGTTGGGATTCAGCCGGGCGACACGGAGTTCTACAACCCCATGTCCCCGGAAGTCTTTGACGCCGTCGACGCCGTGTACGACGCCGTGGCCGCCAACGACTTTTCCCACTTTGTCCGCTTGGGGCAAGAGCAATAGGAGCGCTTGTCTCTGCTGATTAGGAAAGAAGTGATTGACATGGCAGATTCCAAGGTGGAGTACCCCGCTCCCGATTGCCTGGCGCCCGCCGCGATCGAGGCCAAGACCGAGACCGCCGGCGTGACCAAGGCTAACCTGCCGGTCGCTAAGGCCTTTCTGTTGGCAATGTTCGCCGGCGCTTTTATCGCCTTCGGCGGCCTGTTCTTTACGGTGTTTTTGAGCGATAGCACACTCGGCTGGGGCGCTCAGCGCGTCGTGGGCGGCCTGTGCTTTTGCCTGGGCCTGGTGCTGGTACTGGTGTGCGGCGCCGAGCTGTTTACCGGTAATTCGCTTATGGTCTGCGCGCTCAAGAGCAAAAAGATCACCCTGGCTCAGATGCTCAAGGCTTGGGTCGTCGTATGGGTCGGTAATTTTGTCGGCGCTCTGTTCATCGTCTTTTTGGTGTACATGGCCGGCATTTACAAGCTCAACGGCGAGGCGGTTGCCAATTCCATGGTGAGCGTCGCCGCCGGCAAGGTGACGATCGACTGGGTGACGATCTTCTTCCGTGGCATCCTGTGCAACATCTTTGTGTGCCTGGCCGTGTGGATCGGTACCGCCGGCAAGACCGTGGTCGATAAGGTCGTGGGCATTTTGCTGCCGATTGCTGCCTTTGTGGCCTGCGGTTTTGAGCACTGCGTTGCCAACATGTACTTTTTGCCCATGGGTGCCGTGATGCACGCGTGCGGCTATGGTGCTGACGTCGCCGGCGCCGATGCGCTCAACGCTGCGGGCATTGCGTTTAACCTGTCCGCCGCCACGCTGGGCAACATCGTGGGCGGCGCGGTTCTGGTGGCGCTCGGCTACTGGTTTATCTACGCCAAGAAGTCCGAGGCGTAAGGTGCCGTCTGTTTGACGTCGGGCCTCCCGCGGGGCGTTGCCGTGCGGGAGGCTTTTTGGCCTGGGGCTCGTTGCCGGGCTTTTGGCCTGTTGTGTTTGGCTGATGAAAGGGGCAATCGAGATGGCATCTGCTGTGAAGCGTGACGGTCGCGCCGTGGTGACCACATGCGGGGGATGCTATGCCGATTGCGCCTTTGCGGCACGCGTTGAGGACGGTCGCGTGGTGGCCGAGTTGCCGGTGCCGGGGCATCCGTGCGCGGCGCGTGCCCTGTGCGCCCGCGGTCGGCATCGCCTGGACATGCCGTTTGACGAGCGCGACCGGATTTTGCACCCCATGCGCCGACGAGCTGATGGCTCGGGGTTCGATGTGATTTCGTGGGACGAGGCGTTCGCGCAGATCGCAGCGCGCCTTGGGGGGATTGTTGACGGGCACGGGCCCCGCGCGCTGGGCATGACGCTCGGCGTGCCCTCGTTCGACCGCTACTGGGCCTATCGCCTTATGCATGCGTTGAGTTCGCCCAACGTGTACGGTGCCGACGGTGCCTGCGAGGTAAGCCGACTTACCGGTTGGGAGCACAGCCTGGGCTACAGCCCCGCCTCCGACCTGGCGCATGCCGATTGCATCATGTATTTGGGGCGTTCCATCGTCGATTCGTCGACGATGGGGGCCGTTGATGCGCTCAACGATGCCCGTCGCCGTGGGGCGAAGATCATCGTGGTTGACCCCCGGCGCAGTGGCTCGGCCGCGCTTGCCGACCGCTGGCTGCGCGTGCGCCCGGGCTGCGACTTGGCGCTGCTGCTGGGCATTGCGCATGTCTTGATTGCCGAGGACTTGTACGACCGCGAGTTTGTTGCCCGCTATACCACAGGTTTTGACGAGCTGGCGCAGGCGGCCCGTGCTTGGACGCCTGAGTGGGCTGAGTCGATGTGCGACGTGCCGGCCGCAGAGATTGCCGCCACGGCGCACGATCTAGCTGCCGCCGCGCCTGCTGCTGTGGTGGATGCGGGCTTTCATGGTGGCATCGGTATCGCATACGCCAATAGTACCCAGACCGCGCGCGCGATTTGTCTGGTCGATGGGCTGCTGGGCTGCATCGGACGCGCGGGCGGTGCCCTCAACCCGCCCACGCCGCTTGCGTTGGGCGATTTGGACCCTGCGCGTTTCGCGACGCCGTCGATGCCACGTGAGCCCAAGTTGGGGTCCGAGCGCTATCCACTGGTCGATCCGGTGCGTGGCCTGTGCACGACCATCGGTCAGTCGATTCTTGCCGGCGATTTGCGCGGGCTCATCGTCTATGCCAGCAACCCCGGTGCGGGCTATGGCAATGCGCAGGCTTGGTTGGGCATCTTGCAGCAGCTCGACTTGCTCGTGACGATTGATATCCGCTGGTCCGAGACAGCGCGCGCTTCTGACTTCGTGCTGCCCGATGTGACGTATCTGGAGGCCGACCGCGGTGTGGGCACAGTCGTGGGTGCCAACGATTCGCGGGTGTTCTACCGCAACGCCGTGCTGCCTGTGCGGCATGACGACACACGTCCCGGTCGGGAGATTTTTGCCGGTCTGGCGCAGGCGTGTGGGGCTGGCGAGTACTTCCGGTTTACGTCTGACGACCTGGCGGCTGCCCAGGTGGCGCCGTTTGGGATCGATCTGGACGAGCTCAAGGAGCGCGGCTGGGCCGACACGGGTGTTGCGTTGCCGTCGCGTACGGGCGAGCCGGCGATTCCCTTGGATGGCGGCAAAATTGCGCTGGCAAGCGACGTATGGGAACGAGCTGGCCTGGGTCGTGTACCCAATTGGATCGCCCCCATGGTGGAGCCGGGCCTGGGGATGTTTCGCCTCATTAGCGGCAACCGTCCCTTTGGGTCGCATACCTCGCGAAGGCTTGCAGCCCAAGGTGCCGCCGAGGCTGGGTCGGACCTGGATGCCGTGCAGATGAATGCCGATGCTGCCGCGCACATGGGCATCGCCGACGGCGAGATCGTCGAACTCGTGAGTGATATGGGCCGCGACCGCGTGCGCGTGGAGACGACGCCGTATCTGCATCCGGCGTGCATCTTCACCTCGGCCGCCCCCGGTGGGCGTTCGTTTGGTGCCGATGCCGGTGGCGCTCAAGCCTTGGGCGTGGGCCCGCTCGACCATACGCCGTTACGTTGGGACCCGTTGACGGGTGCTGCGCTCACCCAGGAAAACGCCGTTCGCGTGGAAAAGATCGCGGCGCGCGAGGATAATGACGAGTAATTGACTCAGCTGATGTATTTGACTGATCCACGTTTCTTTTGAAAGGCCGCACATGAGCGATAGCCAGAACATGTCCGATGAGGTGCGCGCCCGCCTGCGCGCCATTCCTTCCGTCAACGAGCTGCTTGCCGAGTGGCCGGTGGTGAAGGCGGCGGGGGAGACCTGCGACGCGGTGGTCCATGCTGCCGTGACGGCCGAGCTCGACGAGGAGCGCGCCGCCATTCGCGCCGGTGCCGCCCCGCGCTCTAAGCGCGAGCTGGCATCGGCTATCGAGTGGCGTGCGCATCGCTCCGCGCTGCCGAGCCTGCGCCCAGCGGTTAACGCCACAGGTGTGGTCATCCATACCAACTTGGGTCGCGCCCCGCTCGCGGAATCGGCCGCCAAGGCCGTGGCCGAAGTCGCGCGCGGTTACAGCACGCTCGAGTACGGCGTCGACACCTGTTCGCGTGGGTCGCGCAAGGAGCACGCCGCGCAGCTGATCCGCTCACTCACCGGTGCCGAGGACGCGCTGATCGTCAACAACAACGCCGCCGCGGTGCTGCTGGTGCTGGCGACCCATGCCGCAGGCAAAGAGGTTATCGTCAGCCGCGGCGAGCTCGTCGAGATCGGTGGCAGCTTCCGTATTCCCGACGTCATGGTGGCCTCGGGCGCCAAACTCGTCGAGGTCGGTGCTACCAACCGCACGCACCTGGGCGACTACGAGCGCGCCATTACGCCCGATACGGCCATGATCCTCAAGGTTCATCCTTCCAACTATCGCATCGAGGGTTTTCACGAGGAGGTGGGCTCTCGGGAGCTTGCCGCTCTGGCCCACAAACACGGCCTGCTGTTCTACGAGGACCAGGGGTCGGGCGCGCTGTTGCCCGACGACATCTTGGTGCGCGGCGGCGAAGAAACCACGCCGGCTTCGGTTTCGGCAGGGCTCGATCTGGTGTCGTGCTCGGGCGATAAACTACTCGGTGCCGCACAGGCGGGCATTATCATGGGCCGTCGCGATCTGGTCCAGGCCTGTGGGTCGCATCCGCTTATGCGTGCTCTGCGTCCGGGCAAACTGGCTCTGTCGGCGCTCGAGGCCACGCTGCGTATCTACATGGACGGCGCCGATGTTGCCCATCGCGATATTCCGGTGCTCAACATGCTCACGCTTCCGCAGGCTCATCTGGAACGACGTGCCCGCAAGCTGCGCGATCGTATGGTCGCCGGGCTCGATAAGGTCGGTTGCCCGTGTGCCGTTCAGGTGGAGATTGTCGAGGAGTCCTCGACGCCCGGCGGCGGTTCGCTGCCTACCGTTGAGCTGCCGACGATGTGCGTTGCCGTGCGCTTTGTTGACGAGCGCCTGACGGTCGACGCGCTCAAGCGCTCGCTTGTCCAGGACTTCGACACGCCGGTCGTCACTCGAACCTCGCACGATCGCATTTTGTTTGACGTCCGTACGCTCGTGGGGGACCGCGATATCGAGACGGCGGCATCGACGCTTGCCGCCTGCGTTGAGAAGGCGATTGCTCGATGAGTGAGGTTCAAACGCTGGTGGAGTGCCCCGTTATCGTTGGCACGGCGGGCCACGTTGACCACGGTAAGTCCGCACTGATCGAGGCGCTGACCGGCAAGAATCCCGACCGCCTGGAGGTTGAGCGCCGTCGCGGTATGACCGTTGAGCTTGGCTTTGGCGAGCTGGCGCTGCCGAGTTGCAAGATCGTGGGCCTGGTCGACGTGCCGGGGCATGCGCACTACCTGCGCGCCATGGTGCGGGGTGCCACGGGCATCGATGTTGCCGTGTTGGTGGTATCGGCCGTCGAGGGCGTGAT